>NZ_JAAFYZ010000030.1 GCF_018274385.1 Catenulispora pinistramenti
CTCCCAGGCGTTCCCCATCACGCCCCCTCCCGACGGAAACGGCGCAGGAAACACCGACGAAGCAGCGGGGAAACGTGGGTCGGGCATCGTGGGGGCATCGCGTCGCCGATCGAAGGGGGAACCCCGATGAGCAGGAAGATCGTCGTCGTCGGCTGGGGGCCGGCGGCCCACCGTCTGGTCACCGGCCTGCTCGGCACGGATGCCGAGGTGGACGTCACCGTCTACGCCGGTGAGGGCGCCGTCGCGCACGACCGCTCCGCGCTGCCGAGCACGTTGGCCAGGAGTCGCGCGGGCCACGAAGGCCACGCCGCTCACGAAGGCCACGCCGCTCACGAAGCGCCCGGGGCTCGGGACCGCGGGGACGTCGCGTTCGACACGACCGCGGCCGCCCTGCCGACGCCGAACGACCCGCGGCTGGACCTGCGCGCCGGGGTCCGGGCCGTGGCCGTGGACCGGCTGCACCGACTGGTCCATGGCTCTGACCAGTGGGTGCAGCCCTACGACACGCTGGTGCTGGCCACCGGCGCCAATCCGGTGCTGCCGCCGATCAGGGGGCTGCGAACCGCTGACGGCCGGGACCTGCTGCCCGGCGTGCACTCGGCACACAACGCCGCCGACTTCCACCGGCTGGCCGAGGCGGCGGCCCGCGGGGTCCACGCGGTCGTCATCGGCGGCAGCAGCACCGGGCTCGCGGTGGCGGCGGCCCTGCGGATCTCCCGCGGCGACGACCCGCTGCACGTCGAGCTCGTCGACCAGACCCCGGCCACCCCCGAGATAACGCCGACCGACGCTTATCTGACGCTTCGGCGCACGGGAGTGATCGCCTACCAGGACTGCCGGGTCCGGGCCCTGGAATCAGGGTCCGCCGATGCCCTGACGGCGGTCACCCTCGCCGACGGGCACCGGCTCAGCTGCGACCTGGCGGTCATCGCCTGCGGCACGGCCCCGAACACGGCGCTGGCGTGGACCTCGGGGCTGGCGGTGGCGCGCGGGATCGTCGTCGACGACACGCTGCGCAGTGTCTCCGACCCGCACATCCACGCCCTCGGAGCCTGTGCCGAGCACCGGCGGAGCTTGTCCGGGCGGCACGAGACGCTGCTGGCGCAGGCCGATGTGCTCGCCGGACGGCTCTCGGGGCTCGACCCGCAGCGGACCTACCGGGGACCGGTGCAGCGCGCGGCGAACGCCACGAGTGTCGTGGCCGAAGCCGAGGCGCTGCTCAGGGCCGCCACGGCCTGACCCGCCCGCACCACCACCCATCCAAGCCAGGGCCGGCCAACGGCGCCCGACCCTCGGTGGCGGTACCGGTGCACCTTGCCGGTACCGCCACCGCTTTATTGCCTGACGGCTCGTCGCCACAGCTCATTGGCGCAGCTCGTCGCCACCGCCACTTCAGCAGGACGAAATCTCCGTGCCCTCACGAGGCCGAGTCGGCAGACTGTCCGGGTGGGAGATCAAGAATCGAATCCGGACGCCGGCGCGACACAGGATGCTGTCACGGCCGGGCAGGCGAGATCGGCGGACGCCACGCGCGAAGCCCGCCGCATGTCGTTCAACTCCGATGCGCTGACCTACCGGCGCGGCCGACCGCCGTACCCGGACGCGGTCTTCGATCTGCTGGCCGAGCGGTGCGGGCTGGGCCCCGGCACGCGGGTGCTGGAGATCGGCGCCGGAACCGGCCTGGCCACCGGGCCGTTGCTGGCGGCCGGCGCGCGGGTCCTCGCGGTCGAGCCCGGCGAGAGCCTGGCCGCGGTGCTCGCCGCGGAGCACGCCGGTGATCGGCTGGAGATCTCGGTGAGCGACTTCGAGACCGCGGACCTGCCGGGCGGATTCGACCTCGCGGCGGCGGCGACCGCGCTGCACTGGCTGGACCCGGCCACGTCGACGGCGAAGATCGGCGCCCAGGTGCGTCCGGGCGGCTGGCTGGCCGCGTGGTGGAACGAGTTCGGCGACGCCAAGCGGCCGACGCTGTTCCGCGACCGGCTCGACGAGGTCTACCACGACCTGCTTCCGGGCGAGACCGGCTACCGGAACAGCCGCTCGCACGTGCTGGACACCGACCGGTGGCGCGGGCAGTTGACCGCCGGCGGCTACTTCGGTTCCGTCGAGGTCGAGATCATCGAGTGGCAGCAGATCCTGACCGCGCAGTCCGCGCGGGATCAGTGGTCCACGTTCCCGAACATCAAAGAACTCGATCCGCCGAGCCGTGAGGAGTTCCTGACCCGGCTCGGTTCGCTCGTCGACGAGCTCGGCGGGCAGGTCGCGGATCCGCGGCTGACTGTCGTCTACACCGCTCAGCGCGTCGAAGGCGCGCCGTGACCGCTCAGCTCCGGAACCGCGCCACCAAATCCCGCTTGATCACCTTCCCGGTCGGATTCCGCGGCAGCCCTTCGACCACTTCCAGTTGCTCCGGCAGCTTGTGCGTGGTCAGCCCCGCGCCCTTGAGGAACGCGACCATCTCCGCGAACTCCAACGCCTGCGCGCCGTCCGCGCCGACCACGACGGCGCACACCCGCTCCCCGCGGTCGGCGTCCGGCAGGCCGACCACCGCGACGTCGGCCACCCTCGGGTGGGTGAACAGCAGGTCTTCGATCTCCTTCGCGGAGATGTTCTCGCCCTTGCGGATGATGATGTCCTTCAGCCGTCCGGTGATCCGCACGAAACCCTCGGCGTCGACCGTGCCGAGGTCGCCGGTCCGGAAGTAGCCGTCGGCATCGAACGCGTCGGCGTCCAGGGCCGCATCGACATAGCCGAGCATCAGCTGCGGCGCCTTGGCCCGCAACTCGCCTTCCTCACCCGGCTCGGCGGCCTTGCCTTCCAGCGTCACCACCCGCAGTTCGACGCCGGACATCGGGCGGCCCTCGGAGTCCTCGAGCGCCGACTGCGGATCGTGGACGGTCGACATGGTCAGGATCGGCGCCTCGGTCAGGCCCCAGCCGGCTATCACGCCCAGACCGCCGACCTCGTCGCGGATCTGGGCGTGCAGGGTGGCCGGTCGCGGTGCGCCGCCGCCGTTGCAGAGCCGGAAGGAGGGGAAGGCCCGCCGGCCCGGGTGTGTTTTCACGAACTCGCGCTGGGCCTTCAGGTACGCCAGGTGGAACGGTGTCCCCGAGCCGCCGAGCGTCACCTTCTCCCGACCGAACAGGTCGACGGCCGCCGCCGGGTCGAAGCGGTCCAGCAGGACGTTCGACAGGCCGGCCATCAAGGAGGAGGCCAGCCAGATGGGGCCCGCGACGTGGGTCAGCGGGAACGCCATGCCGTTGATGTCCTCGCCGGTCAGCGCCAGGCACTCGTGCATCCCGCGCGCCGCCGCGAGGATCGCCGTGTCGGTGTGGCGGGCGCCTTTGGGGTCGGCGGTGGTGCCCGAGCTGTAGAAGTACCAGCGGAGCTCGCGTTCACCAGGGGCCTGATACGGGGGCAGGACCGCCGGATCGCCTTCCGGGAGCGATCGATCGGCTGCGATGTGCCGGGTCCCGGTTCCCTCGGTGAGCCGCGCGATCATCGCCGCGAAGTCGAAGCCGCCGAATTCCGAGGGTGTGATCACCACTTCCGGGGCGATCTGCCGGACGATGAACCCCACCTCGCGGTCGCGGTAGATCGGGATGATCGGGTTCTGGATCGCGCCCAGCCGGCTCAGCGCGGCCATCAGGACGTAGCCGACGTTCCAGGTCGGGAGTTGCCAGGACACGACGGTGCCGGTGCGCACTCCATGGTCGTGCAGTCCGGCGGCCGTGCGCAGGGCGGCGTCGCGGAACTCGCCGTTCGTCATCCGCGACCCGCCGGAGTCCACCAACAGCTCGCGCCCGGGATCGGATTCGGCACGCCGCTCGATCAGCTCCCACAGACTCCCGGCGTCCAGCATCCCGCGGCCTCCAGATCGGATCTGACGGTGGGTCAGTTCTACGCTGTTCTACTGCACGCCGCGATCAGGGGGAAGAGCCGTGCCCCTTGCGGCCGCAATGCCGATCAGTACGATATCTGACGGTGCGTCAGATCGCGGCTCTGCTCTTGCCCGCGCCCTCCCGCGCTCAATGAACCGACGACGAGCAAGGAGCCCACCGTGGAGTTCGGCCTCTTCAACAGCCTCTACGTACCGAAGAACCACCCCGGGATAACGGAAGCCTCGCGGCTCCGCGACGAGATCGAGCTGGTCAAGGCCGCCGACCGGGCCGGCTTCAAGTACACCTGGGCCACCGAGCACCACTTCCTCGACGAGTACTCGCACCTGTCCGCCAACGAGGCCTTCCTGGGTTACCTGGCCGCCGCCACCGAGCGGATCCACGTCGGCTCCGGCATCTTCAACATCACCCCGCCGGTCAGCCACCCGGCCCGGGTCGCCGAGAAGGTCGCGGTGCTGGACCACCTGTCCGGCGGCCGGTTCGAGTTCGGCGTCGGGCGCGGCTCCTCGACCACCGAGACCAAGGGCTTCGGCATCGAGGACTCCGACCTGACCCGGGAGATGGTCGACGAGACGCTGCCGCAGATCGTGCGGATGTGGAAGGAGACCGACTACTCCTACGACGGCCGCTTCTTCTCGATGCCGCGGCGCAACGTCCTCCCCAAGCCGCTGACCGACCCGCACCCGCCGCTGTGGGTCGCGGCCGGCTCGCCGGGCACCTTCAAGAAGGCGGCCGAGATGGGCATCGGCGTGCTCTGTTTCGCCCAGGCCTCGATGGACGACCTGGGCAAGCTGATCGCCATCTACAAGGAGGAGATCGAGCGCTGCGAGAACCCGGTCGGCGGCTACATCAACAACAACGTCATGGTCACCTCGCAGCTGATGTGCCTGGAGGACGGCCAGCGGGCGCGCGAGGTGGCAGCGACGATGGGCTCCGGCTACCACCAGAGCCTGCTGTGGAAGTACCTGGACACCTTCCCCCGCCCGCAGTGGGTCAACGACCTCGGCGGCACGATCCCGGAGATGGACCGGGCGACCATCGACGCGGTGATCGAGGCCAAGGCGATGTGCATCGGCACCCCGGACGAGGTCTGCGAAGCGGTCGCGGCGGTCCAGGCGATCGGCGCCGACCAGCTGGTCTTCGGGATGCTGTCGACGGCGATGCCGATCGAGGCGGCGATCGAGTCGGTCCAGACCTTCGGGCGCGAGGTGCTGCCCCGGTTCGACACCGATCCGGTGCACTCCACGACGCGGCAGCGCGAGGCGCAGTTGGGGAGCTGAGGAGCTGAGATCTCACCTGCTCCAGGCCGCGGCGAGATCGGTGCTGGTCGTCAGCACGGCCAGCACCCTGAGGGTGTTCTCGATCACCGACTCGGCGTAGGCGGCCGGCACCCCGGCCACCGCGTCGCGCGGCAGGACCACGTCGAAGCCGGCGTTGACCGCGTCCATCACCAGGTTGGTGATGGCGACGTTGACCGAGACGCCGACCGGGATCACCGTGCGGGTGCCCAGATTGCGCAGGACGGCGGCCAGGCCGGAGTCGTACATGGGACCCAGGCCGTGGTAGCGCGGCAGTTCGAGGTCTGTGTCCAGCAGGCCGATCTCGTCGATGACCGCGGCGGCCTTCGAACCGGGCAGCAGGTCTTGGACGTCTTCGCGCCGGGCCGAGCGCAGCGCCGCGGCGAACAGGCCCGCGTTGGTGTTCGCGCCGCGGGTGTCCGCTCGGCGGTAGACGGTGGCGTGGATCACCGGGACGCCGGCCGCACGGGCGGCGTCCACGACCCGGGCCATAGCCGGGATGTGCGGACGGGCCACGTCGGCGAGTTGGGGGAACAGCGCGGACGGGCCCAGGACGCCGTTCTGCAGCTCGGAGGTGACCACGGCGCAGCGGGACGGCTCAAGCATCGCGAACACATCGACCGGCATGCCGCGCACAGTAACTGACACGGAGTCAGAACGGGAGTGGGCCTTGTGGCCCGCGATCCGCGGCAATACGCTCACCTGACGGACCGTCAGATTACTACGGAAGCCCGCCCGGAGCCCGACAGGAGCCCGCCTTGCAGCTGCGTGACACACCGGCCCAACAGCGGTTCCGCGAAGAGCTGCGGGCCTGGCTGCGCGCGGTCCTGCCGACCCTGGACCCGCAGCCGTCGCAGGACGACTGGCCGGCGCGCAGGTCTTACGACTCGCACTGGCAGGCGCTGCTGCACCAGGCCGGGTACGCCGGGCTGAACTGGCCGGCCGAGTACGGCGGGCGCGGCGCGACCCCGACCGAGCACCTGATCTTCCTGGAGGAGTCCGAGCTGGCCGGCGCGCCCTACGTCGGGGTGAACTTCGTCGGCCTGCTGCACGCCGGCCCGACGCTGATCGCCGAGGCCGGTCCGGAGCAACGCGAGCGGCACATCCCGGCGATCCTGCGCGGTGATGAGATCTGGTGCCAGGGCTTCTCCGAACCGGACGCCGGCTCGGACCTGGCCGCGCTGCGGACCCGGGCGGTGCTCGACGGCGGCGGTGACGACTACGTCGTCAACGGCCGCAAGATCTGGACCTCGCACGCCGAGGTCGCGGACTTCTGCGAACTGCTGGTGCGCACCGGCCCGCCGGACGGCCCGAAACACCAGGGCATCACCTGGCTGATCATGCCGATGGACGCCCCCGGCCTCACCCTGCGCCCGCTGATGACCGCCGGCGGCTCGACCGAGTTCTCCGAGATGATCCTGGAGGACGTGCGGATCCCGGTGGCGAACCGGGTCGGCGAAGAAGGCGACGGCTGGCGGATCGCGATGGTGACCTTCGCCTTCGAACGCGGCACCGGGTTCGTCGCCGAAGTGGTCTGGGCCCGGCGGCGGCTGCTGGAGATCGCCGCGCTGGCCCGGGAGAACGCGACCTGGGAGGACTCTGAGATCCGCCGCCGGATCGCCCGGCTGGCGGCCGAGTTCGACGCCCTGTGGGCCCTGGTGAAGCGGAACGTCTCAGAGGCCGAGCATTCAGCCGATGGCATCCCCGGCCCTGGTTCCTCAGTTTTCAAGTTGAGGTTTTCCGAAGCCCGGCAACACCTGGACGATCTGCACGCCGAAGTCCGCGGCCGGGACTCCCTGGCCTTCGACGACGACCTGTGCACCTACGACGGCGAGCCCGGCTACGAACGTCTCAGGTCCCTGGCATACACCATCGCCGCGGGGACGTCGCAGGTCCAGCGCAACATCATCGGCGAGCGGATCCTCGGCCTGCCCAAGGAGCCCAGGGAGCCCTCGGCGTCCGGCGCGGCGAAGGGGGGCGGGCGGTAATGGACTTCCGACCTACACAGGACCAGCTGGCACTGGCCGGCGCGGTGCGCGACGTGCTGGGCAAGCACCCCGCGCCGGGTACTCCCGGCGAGGACGGGCCGGAGCCCGGCGTGGGCGGCGTGGACGGGGCGCTGTGGCGCGATCTGGCCGAGCTGGGGATCTTCGGCGTGCGGGTACCGGAGGCCGACGGCGGGCTGGGCCTGGGCCACCCCGAATCAGTGCACGTTTTCGAGGAGCTGGGCCGCTCGCTGGCCACCGGCCCGTTCACCGCGACCGCGCTGGCCGCGACCCTGCTGCCGGAATACGCGGCCGGCCGGCACCGGGTCGGGCTGGGCGACCTGACCGGCGGCGCGCCGCAATTGCTGGAACACCTCGACGCCCTGGACGCGCTGCTGGTCGTCGAGATCGTGGACGGCGAGTCCCCGGGCGCCGCCGGGCGCAGCCAGGTGCTCCGGGTCGAACCGATCGAGCTGCGCGCCGACGCCGTTCCCCACCCTGTGGATCCCCGCGTCCCGCTGCACCGCCTGCGGCAGAAGCCGCTGCGCGGGGAGATCGTGGGCGATTCCGGGACCGCCGACACGCTGCTGCGCGAGGGCGCCCTGCTCACCGCGGCCTACCAGGTCGGCATCGCGGCGGTGCTGACCGAGCGCGCCGTCGCCTACGCCAAGCAGCGCACCCAGTTCGGCCGGGCCATCGGCTCGTTCCAGGCGGTCAAGCACCTGTGCGCGGACATGTTCGCGCGCGCCGAGCTGGCCCGGGCCGCCGTGCACTCGGCCGCGGTGCTGCTGGCCGACGAGGCGGCCGGACACGACGGCGCGGACCTGCCGGCCGCGGCGGCCGCGGTGTCGGCGGCCAAGCTGCTCGCCGACGACGCCGCGGTGGCGAACGCGCGGGCGGCGATCCAGGTGCACGGCGGCATGGGATGCACCTGGGAGATGGGTCTGCACTTCTACCTCAAGCGAGCCTGGGCCCTGTCTCTGGCCTACGGCCGGGCCGCGGACCACGCGGACCTGATTTCTGAATCCCTGTAAGGGAAATCCCACGCGCACCGGGGGCGTCGCGGCGGCGCGCCAGCGGTCCGGGCGAGGACGTGTCATCTCCGCCACACTCAGGCGTTGATTGATGGCGAATATTGACACCCCGCAACGCTGCGCCTATACCTGGATCCCTAGCGTAATCATGGCGAACCCCCAGCTCAGCAGGTCGCCGACGGCCCGAAAGGGTACGATTCGAGCAGGTGAGAGCCTGCTCGGCGGCGGTGCCAGGGCCCTGCGACCGACCGTTGCCAACCCCCCGGGAATCCACAGGACTACATCGGCCGCGACTGGTTACAACTGAATCAGAGTTCTCATTGCCACCATGGGAACGACCACACCGCCCGCCCAGAAGTATTAGTCCGCGCAATGCCACATAGCACCACAGCGCTACCGAACAATCGGGAAAGAGCTCAGCCCATGCGTACCGCACCCGCCCCTCCGCCGGTCGGCGGCGGCGTCCGCCCGAGCGCGCCGTCCGCCCGACCGTTCGCGGCCGCCGCCGGCCGCCAGCCGGTCCGGCGTACGCGGGACGCCGCGCCCACAGGTGCGCCATGGCGATGATCTGCCTGGTCTCGGCGAAGAACTCGCCCGGGGTGACCACCACGGCGGTGGCGCTGGCCGAGTCCTGGCCGCGTCCGGTGCTGCTGGCCGAGTGCGATCCGCGCTACGGCGACATCGTGGCCGGCTACCAGCAGGGCGGCGGCGACGTGGCCAAGGGGCTGCTCGGGCTGGCGGCCATCCATCAGCACGCGGACATCCGCCAGGAGGTCTTCCGCTACGTCCAGCCGCTGAGCCCGAACTCCACGGCCCGCTTCCTGGCCGGAGTCCAGGTCCCGGCCCAAGCCGCCGCTGTATCAGTACTCTGGGAACCGCTGTCCCGGGTGCTGCCGGCGCTGGTCGTGAAGCGCCGGCCGGTGGACGTGATCGTCGACTGCGGCCCGCTGCACGCCGCGCATGCCCCGCTGCCGCTGATCCAGCACGCCGATCTGGTGCTGATGCTCACCGGCGACCACCTGGAGCAGATCCGCGCGGCGCACGACGCGGTCGGCAGCATCACCGGGCAGCTGGCCGCCGCCCGGCCGCACGCCGACCCGCGCTGGTGCCTGGCCGGCGTCGTGATCCCGCCGGGCGCCCGCCGCCACAACCCCCGCGAGGCGATCGAGCAGGCGCTGGAGATCGACGTGATCGCCGAGGTGCGGCACGATATCAAGGTCGGCGCGGAGCTGCTGGGCCGTCGGAACCTCCCGAGCGGCTATTCACGCTCGGGATACATGCGGGACATCCGGGAGTTGCAGGCTGCGATCGACCGCCAGTTGAACCGCCCGGCACCGCCGGCGCGCACCGTCACCTCGAGCCGCCGGCTGACGGTGGTACCCGGGGAGGCCGCCCATGCCGGCTGACAAGAACGACCCTCGGCACGCCCAGGGCGGCAGTCCCCCAGGGCGGGCCCGCGGCGGCGGTAGCAGCAGATACGACCAGGTGTCAGAGCTGCGCGACGCGATCGCGTTCCTGAACCGGGAGAGCGTCGCGCTGCCCGAGCCCGGCACCCCGCCTTGGGAGGGCCGGCAACCGGCCGATCCGCCGCCGTCCGCCGGCCCCGGACCGAAGCCGCCGCTGGCCCCGGTCCGCGAGCTCAGGCCGCCGCCCCAGGGACGGCCGCCGTCCCACGCTCTGCCGCCCGCACCGCCGCCGATCGTGGAGAACGCCTTGCAGTTCAAGGGTGCGCCGAGCGCCGGTCGGCGTCAGCTCCCGCCGCCCCCGCCACCGGCCGCGGCCCCGGCCCAGTCCCCGCTTCCACCGCCGCCGGCGTCGCCACCGTCCGATGACGACGACGATCGGACGAACCGCTCGCGCCACGAACTCGCGCTCCGGTTCGGCGGCGGCGCGGAGTACCCGCCGGATCCCAAGCCCGCGCAGGGGATCCACGCCTTCGCGGCCGTCGACTGGCCGGGCGTCGACGCCATCCGCAAGCAGGTGCGCGACCGGATCGCCGACCGGTTCCCGCCCCCGGACCCCGGTACCGAGGAACAGCGCCGGGCCTTCGGGATGGCGGTCATCGAGGAGTCGGTGAACTCCTGGTCGGCCCGGGCCTCGGCGCGCGGCCAGGCGGTCGACGACGCGCGCCAGGACGCCATGCGCCGGGCCGCGGGCGCCTCGGTCTTCGGCATGGGCGGCCTGGCCCCGATGCTGGACCACCCGGATGTGGAGACCATCGAGTACCGGGGCTGCGACGACGGCCACGTGGTCTACACCGACGGCCGGGTGGAGAAGGCGCCGCGGATCGCCTCCTCGGACGAGGCGCTGCTGGCCGACGTGCGGACCTGGGCGGCGCGGCGTCATCGGATCCTGACACCGGCCGAGCCGCTGCTCGACCTCACCGTCGACGGCGGCGCGCGGCTGACGGCCACGATCGGCGTGTCCAAGCGGCCGACGCTGGTGGTGCGCCGGCACCGGGTCGTGAAGGTGACACTGGACGATCTGGTGGTGCGCGGCATGGTCTCGCCGGCGATCGCGGCGTTCCTGCGCAGCGCGGTGCTGGCCGGGCAGACGATCGTGGTCACCGGGCCGCTCAACTCCGGCAAGACCACACTGCTGCGCGCGCTGGCCGCCGAGATACCGGTCATGGAGCGCTACGCGACGGTCGAGGCAGAGTTCGAACTCAACCTCGATGAGGTCGGGCGGCACCCGCGGATGGTCGCCTACCAGTCCTGGCCGGGGACCTCCGAGCGCGGACCGGACGGCCGGCGGGTCGGCGAGGTGACGCTGTCGGACGTGATCGAGGTCGCGCTGCGGATGAACGTGGCGCGGCTGGTGGTCGGCGAGGTGCGCGGAGCCGAGGCGGCCACGTTGCTGGAGGCCGTGTCCACCGGCGGCCGGGCGGCGCTGTGCGGGATCCACGCGAACTCGGCGCGGGAGGCGTTCAACAAGTTCGTCATGCTGTGCATGCGGACCACGATGAGCCGGGACTTCATAAGCCGGGACTCGGCGGTCCAGCTGGCCGCCGAGACCCTGCACTACATCGTCGACATCCGGCTGGACACCGATTCCCCGACGGACCCCCGGGATCCGCGCGAGCCGCGAGCCACCGGCCGCTACGTCGATCGCGTGGTGGAGGTGAACGGGCTCGGGGACCGGCTGGCGCCGATCGTCACCGAGGTGTTCGCCCCCGGTCCGGACGGCCGCGCGGTGTTCGCGCAGCGGCCGGAGCGGCTGGCGACGTTGCAGCGGGCCGGGTTCGACCCCAAGTGGTTCCTGTACGGGAACGACCAGTGGTACGTGGCCCCGACCCCGGCGGCCCAGAACGTCTCGCGGCCCGCTCCGCACCAGCAGCAGCAACAGCAGCGGGACGGCGGCCGCGGGTTCCAGAACATGACGCCGGTGCCGAAGCCCTCGCTGACCGAGCAGGACGTCTTCGACCGGCAGTACCTGCACGACCGGCGGCGCTTGGACCAGGAGTGACATGGCGGACGACGGGGGCGTCGCGGGGTCGCGGCCCGGCTCGAGTACGGCTTCGGGGCCGCAGGCTCCGGAGTATCAGACCTATGTCGTGCGCAAGGGCGACTCGCTGTGGCGGATCGCCGAGGAGCAGTTGGGGGACCCCCACCGGTTCGCCGACATCGCCGAGCTGAACGACGGCCGGCGGATGCCGGACGGGACGGTGTTCAGCTACGTCGAGTTCCTGCAGTCCGGCTGGGTGCTGATCATGCCGCCGGACATGGGACGGCACCGGCCGGAGCTGACGCCCGAACCCGTGCAGCTGGCGATCGGGTCCGGGATCGGCACCGCGGTCAGTGCCCTGGCCCGGCGCGAGTCCACCTTCGCCACCACCGGCAACGACTCCGGCAAGACCGTGGCGGCGACCGGCGGGCTGCTGGCCGCAGGGGTCCTGAGCGCGCTGGGCGACCGGCGGCTGCGCAAGCTCATGCGGCGGCGGCCCGGCGAGCGGATCTCGATGCGCCGCCCCGGGGACTGGGAGCTGGAGCTGAGCCGGATCGACAACCCGACCGGCCAGGTGCTGATCGACGCGGCGCTGAGGACCCTGAGCGCCAAGCTGACGAAGGCCGACCGGGGCCTGCCGGACATCAGCGCGACGGTGCTCAAGCGGCACGGCCTGGAGCTGCACCTGGCGCGTCCGCAGCCGCCGGTCGCGCCGTTCTACGCCGATCCGCGCCGGCCCGGCGTGTGGATCTGCCCGCTCGGCGCGCCGGTCGGTGCGCCCCCGGCCCCGGCCCCGTATCCGGCGCTGGTGTCGTTGGGCTTCGATGAGGACGACGACACCGTCATGGTCGATCTGGAGGCCACCGGCGGGATCTCGCTGCTGGTGCCGGAGGCCGAGTCGGTGTCGGTGCTGCGGGCGATGGCCGTGGAGCTGGCGACCGGGATGGCGGCCGATCAGGTGGAGGTGACGCTCGTCGGGTTCGGCGAGGAACTGCCGCCGCTGTTCGCCCCGGGCCGGCTGACGTTCGGCGACGATCTGGTGCGCGCCGTGGAGGCGCTGGCGCGGTGGTCGGCCGGGGTCGAGGCGGTACTGGACCGGCGCGGCGTCACGGTGCGCAAGGCCCGGACCCACCCGGACGACGAACTGGCGCCGATCACGAAGACCCACGTGCTGCTCTCGGCGGTACCGCCGGACATGCGGCTGACGCACCGGCTGCGGCACCTGCTCTCGGGGCGGCAGCGGACGTCGGTCGCGGTGGTGGCGGTGGCCGGGGACCGGGAGCAGGTGTTGTCGCCGTGGACGATCGGCGGGCCGATGTTCCACACGCCGCGCTCGCAGTCCGGCGGGCCGGGGATCCCGCTGCGGGTGCAGGCGCTGCGCGAAGACCGGTTCGAGGCGGTCGTGCGGGAGCTGTCGGCGGCGGATTCGGATCAGGAGAAGCCGGCGCCGCGCGAGGGGGCGTTCCACTTGCCGGCCTCAGCGCGGCCCGAGGGCCCGGGCGCGAAGACGCCGTTGCCGAAGCGGAAGCCTTCGCATCCTCGGCGGCATGTGGCGGGGAACGCGGAGGGTGCGGGGTCCGGCTCGCTTGAGGCGACGGCGGCGACGGCGGCTGGCGCGGCGCGTCCGCCGGCCCGCGCCGAGCTGATCCCGACGCCGGATCCGGTGCAGCCCAACCGGTTCCGGGTGCCGGTGGACGACCTGTTCCGGGTGGACGCACTGCTACCGACCGCGCTACCGACGACCACGGCTCCGCTGCCGGGGCCCGGGGCCGCGAAGGCGGTGCGGCTGGCGCTGAAGCCGGCGAACCTGCCGCAGTTCGATCCGGTGGCCGACGGCGATGAGGAGCCTCCGCCGCCCCGGGCTGAGGATCGATTGATGGGGATCGACGACGACCGACCCGATTCACCGACTCGGCGCGAGCAGTCCGCCTTGCCGAATCGAAGCGACCAACCCGCCTTGTCGGCTCGAAGCGGATATCCCGCGGCACGCGATCGGTCGGTCGCCCGCGAGACCGCGCCGCGTAAGCCGGGCCAATGGCACGGCGCTTACTGGAGCCAGCGCAAGGCCGCCGTCGCGGGGATGGCGCAGCCGGGTGCTTCGAACCCCGGCGAGGCCGATGACCTCGCCCCGGCGCCGGCGTACACGATCGACGTGCTCGGCCCGATCGTGCTGGCCGGCACCGAAGGCTCGGCGGAGCTGGCGGAGGTCGCGGCGTACGTCATGCTGCACCCCGGCTGCTCGGTCCAGCAGCTGGCCGGGGAGCTGTGGCCGGCGCACGCGGGGGCGATGGCGATCATCGACGCGCAGCTGGTCCGGCTCCGCGAGGTCCTCGGCGCCGACGAGCAGCTGCTCCGGGTCACACCGGAGAGCGTGACCCTGGCGCCGTCAGTGACCTGCGACTGGCTGGAGTTCCTGCAGCGCACCCAGACCGGCGAGCTGGTCGGCGCGCTCAGCCTGGTCCGCGGCCGGCCGTTCGAGGACGCCCCGCTGCGCCGCTACGGCTGGGCCGAAACACTCCGGCACGAGATCGCGGCGCTGGCGATCGACACGGCGCACTACGTCGCCGAGGCGTGCCTGCACGAGCAGAGCCCGCGCAACGCCCGCAAGGCGGCCCTCCGAGGCCTGGCGGCGGCGCCCGAATCAGAGCTCTTGTACCGGGACCTGCTGACCGCGCTGGGCGCCCTGAGCGACCTGCCAGCCGCCCGCCGCCACGCCGACGCCCTCCTCGGCTACGCCGAGCGCGAAGGACTGCCGCTCCAGCCGGAGACGGCCGCGCTGCTGCGGGATGTGGCGCAGGCCGCCTCGCGCGGGTGAGGGTGAGTGAGTGAGGGGAGCTAGGGCGGGGCGGATGCCTTCGGCTCACACGCCCTCAGCAAGCTGAGCCACCAACCCGCGCACGCTCCGGGTGTCGGGCGGACTCGGGGCCGCTACTTCACCGCCACCGGAATCACCGGCGCCCCCACCGCGCGCGTGAAGGGCTCCGGCGAAGCCGTCAAGAAGAACTCGTACACGCCATCCGCCGCGCAGTCCTCCGCCAGCGCCTCCAGGTCCCAGTTCTGCCCCTGCAACATCCCCATCTCCACCAGATGCAGCAGGTGGACCGGCAGCTGCGCGTCGTCGCGCTCGGGCGGGTAGACCTCGAAGGCCATGGTGTCCGTCGCCACCGCTGCCACGTCGTGGGCGTGGAACCAGGGCACGGTCTGCATCGACGGGCCCGAACACGGATAGTTGTATCCCGGCTTGTCCCCGGCCTTCAGGGTCGTCATCGCGCCGGTGCGGATCAGCACGATGTCCCCCGGCCGGATCTCCGCCTTCCCGAATTCAGCCGCCGCGTCCAGGTCCGCGGCCGTCAGCGCGTGCCCGCGCGTCGCGTCGCCCAGTCGCGGGACGCCCAGCGCCCGTGCCACGTCGAGCAGGACCCCGCGGCCGACGATCGGCCCCGCCTTGTCGATCCCGCAGTGCGCCGCGCCCGCCTCGGTGATCTCCGAGGCGTCGAAGCCGTTGTACAGCCGCCCCTGGTACGACACGTGCGCCAGCGCGTCCCAGTGCGTCCCGGCCTGGAGTCCCATCTCCACCCGGTCGTCCGAGGTGCGGAAGGCGTGCTCCGGGCCCATCACCTGCGCGTTCACCATGATCATGGTGCGCTTCGGGTTGTCCCGGCCCTCGATCATGCCGATCTGCGGACCGTCCTCGTCCAGCGGGAGGGCGAGGGTGAAGCGGCGGCCGGTGCGGACCAGGGACGCCGCGTGGACCACGCGTTCGGGGGTGATCAGGTTCAGGGTGCCGCGTTCGTCCTCCGGGCCCCAGCGGCCCCAGTTGTTGACGCGGCGGGCGAGGCCGGTGAACTGCTCCGGTAGCGGCATCCTCAGGCTCCCAGTGATATCTGACACAGCGTCAGTTGATGCTGTCCACTGTCGCGAACCTTAGCTAACATGCCGTCAGATTCGAAGCTTGGCGACGACAGCGAGTACCCGGACAGCGAATACACGAGGAGCGAGCAAGGTGGCCGACTTCCTGGCAGGCAAGGTCATCGTGGTGACCGGCGCGGGGCGGGGCATCGGGCGCGCCGTGGCCCTGGGCTGCGCCGCCGAGGGCGCCTCCGTGGTGGTCAACGACTACGGCGTCTCGGTCGACGGCAGCGCGCCGTCCAGCGAGGTCGCCGAGGCGGTGGCGCAGGAGATCCGGGACGCCGGCGGGCAGGCGGTGCCGTGCCCGGACTCCGTCACGACGTTGGCCGGCGGGCAGCGCATCGTGCAGACCGCCCTGGACACCTACGGCCGGGTGGACGGCGTGGTGTGCGTGGCCGGGATCCTGCGCGAGCGGATGCTGTTCAACATGGCCGAGGATGAGT
Organism: Catenulispora pinistramenti; assembly: GCF_018274385.1. Lineage (GTDB taxonomy): Bacteria > Actinomycetota > Actinomycetes > Streptomycetales > Catenulisporaceae > Catenulispora > Catenulispora pinistramenti. The sequence goes on from NZ_JAAFYZ010000030.1 coordinate 16,013, forward strand.
GGGACCCGGTCATCGAGACGCATCTGAAGGGCACGTTCACCCTGTTCCGCGCGGCCAGCGCGGTGATGCGCAAGGCCGGCGGCGGCGCGCTGATCGGCTTCACCTCCGGCAACCACGCCGGCAGCGTCTCGCAGGCCAACTACAGCGCGGCCAAGGGCGGCATCGTGAGCCTGGTCCACAGCGCCGCGCTGGGCCTGGGCAAGTACGGCATCACCGCGAACGCCGTGGCCCCGGTCGCGCGCACCCGGATGAGCGCCAACGTCCCGTTCGACATGGCCGAGATGGGCGAGCCGGAGGACGTCGCACCGCTGGTCGCCTACCTGCTGTCGGAGGCCGCGCGGGACGTCACCGGCCAGATCTACACCGTGGCCGGCCGCCGGATCGCGGTGTGGAACCAGCCGCAGGAGATCCGCTCGATGTACGGCGAGGAGCCGTGGACCGCCGAGTCGATCGCGAAGCGGCTGCCGGAGGCGGTCGGCGTCGAGACCATGCCGATGATCGCGAAGCTGGCCGCGTACGCGAAGGCGACCGAGGAACGGAAGACGCAGGAAGAGGGGCCGCGGTCATGAGGGCCGCGGTCTTCGAGGGCGGCAAGCTGGAAGTCGTCGACGGGATAGAGGTACGCGGCCCCCGCTCCGACGAGATCGTGGTCCGCATCGGCGCGGCCGGTCTGTGTCACTCCGACCTGAGCGTCGTCAACGGCACCATCCCGTTCCCGGGCCCGGCGGTGCTCGGCCACGAGGGCGCCGGCGTCGTGGAGGAGATCGGCGCGGCGGTGACCCGGGTCAAGGCCGGCGACCACGTCTGCCTGACCACGATCAACAACTGCGGCGTCTGCCCGGCGTGCAGCGCGGGCCGTCCGACGATGTGCCGCGGCACGTTCGGCAAGATCAGCAAGCCGTTCACCCGCGAGGCCGCCGACGGCTCGACCGAGAAGCTGTTCTCCTTCGCCAACACCTCGGTGTTCACCGAACGCGTGGTGATCAAGGAAGTACAGGCCGTGCCGATTCCGGAGGACGTGCCGATGGCCTCGGCCGCGCTGGTCGGCTGCGGCGTGCTGACCGGCGTCGGCGCGGTGCTGAACCGGGCGAAGGTGCGGATCGGCGAGACGGTCGTGGTGATCGGCGTCGGCGGCATCGGGCTGAACGCGATCCAGGGGGCGCGGATCGCCAGGGCCGGCCGGATCATCGCCGTGGACACCAACCCGCGCAAGGAAGAGGCGGCCCGGCAGTTCGGCGCCACCGACTTCCTCGACCCGAGCGGCCAGGACCTGGTCCAACTGATCAAGGACCTGCTCCCGCACGGCGCCGACTACGTCTTCGAGTGCGTCGGCCACCCCGCGCTGATCCGGGCCGCGACCGACCTGCTGGCCTGGTCCGGGACCGCGGTACTGCTCGGCGTGCCGCGCAGCGACGCCGAGGGGACGTTCCTCGTTTCCGGAATGTATATGGACAAAACGATAATGGGCTGCCGGTACGGAACCTCGCACCCGCAGTTCGACGTCGAAAGGTACGTGGACCTCTATCGGAAGGGCGAGCTACTCCTGGACGAACTGGTCACAAAGACCTACCCTCTGGAGCACATCCACGAGGCGATCCACGACCTGGAAAGCGGGTCATTGGCAAGAGGAGTCCTCTTGCTCTGAGACCTACGAGGGGAAGCTAAGGCCGTGACGGAGAGCCCGAGCGGGCAGGGCGCGCCGGAGCACGACAGCGAGGCAGCCGCACTGCTCACGGACGCATCCGCGACCACGGCTCCCTCGGTCCCGCACCAACCGAGGCGCGACGGCGCCGAGCGCACCACCGCGACGGAGGCCGTCGAGGACGTCTCCGCCCCCGGTCGGACCGACGACGACGAACTCCAGGCCGGGCTCGACACTGGCACCGAGGCCGAGGCCGAACTGGAAACCGAGGCCGAGGCCACCGGGACCGACCGATCCCCGGAGACCTCAGACGCCCCGAAGCACTTCCTCAACCGGGTGACGGCCCGGATCGCCGCGGAGTTCCTGCGCCCGAGCCCGGCACTGCTGCTCTCGCTGCTCTACATCGCGCTGGCCGTGTTCCTCACCTGGAAGCTGCTGTTCCACCCGATCGCGAGCGTCCTGGCCGGCAACCCCTACGACCAGTTCTACTTCGAGTGGCAGCTGACCGCGGTCGAGCACGCGGTCACGCACTTGCAGAACCCGCTGTTCACGCACGCGATGAACGCCCCCGACGGCATGAACCTGGCGGCGAACCCGCAGATCATCGGGCCGGCGATCGTGCTGACCCCGATCACCGCGCTGTTCGGCTCCGCGGTCTCGTTCGCGCTGCTGACCACCTTCAACCTGGCGGCCACCGCGATCACCTGGCGCTGGTTCCTGCGCCGGCACGTGGTGCGCACCGAGACCGCGGCCTTCGTCGGCGGCCTGTTCCTGGGCTTCTCGCCCTCGATGATGTCGCACTCGCTGGCCCACCCGAACCTGGCCGGGCAGTGGCTGGTGCCGCTGATCCTGGCCGGGGTGCTGCGGCTGCGCGAGCCGGAACGGCAGGTCCGCAACGGGATCGTCCTCGGCGTGCTGATCACGGCGCAGGTGTTCGTCGGGGAGGAGCTGCTGTTCCTGACCGCGATGGGCACCGGGCTGTTCCTGGTGGCGTACGCCGCGATGCGGCCGCGCCAGGCCCGGGACGAGGCGGTCACGTTCCTGCGCGGCGCCGGCTTCGCCATCGTCACCGCGGGCGTGCTGCTGGCGTATCCGTTGTCGTTCCAGTTCTTCGGGCCGATGTCGTTCAAGGGCATCCCGTTCGACATCGGCTACTACTCCGCGGATCTGAAGTCCTACGCGGTGTATCCGAACCTGGAGCTGTGGGGCGACCCGGCCAAGCTGGACCCGCTGGCCCCCGGCGGCACCGAACAGGCCGCGCTGGTCGGCTGGGCGCTGCTGCTCGTGGTGGCGCTGCTGGCGATGTGGCTGATCCGGAAGGCCGCGGTGCGGGCGCTGCTGATCGCCGCGCTGATCCTGGTCGTGCTGTCGCTCGGACCGACCCCGGTGTACGACCACAAGACACTGGGCTTCTGGCCGATCGGCCCGGCCGGGGTGTGGACGCACCTGGAACACCTGCCGCTGTTCTCCTCCAGCCTGCCGGTGCGCAGTGCGCTCGCGGTGAGCTGGATCATCGGGATCCTGCTGGCCCTGGGCCTGGACGAGGCGGTCCTGCACCGCTGGCAGGTGCTGCGCGGCGTGGGGATCGGCGCCGTGACCGCCGCGCTGATCCCGCTGATCCCGCGGGTGTTCGACACGGTCCCGCGCACCCCGATCCCGCAGTACTTCACGTCCGGTGCGTGGAAGGAATGCGTCTCGCCGGGACACCACACGATCGTCGGCGTCCCGCTGTCCGACGGCGGCGACCGGACCAACGAGACCTGGTCCACGGCCGAGAACACCGACTTCGCGATCCCGCAGGGCCCGGTGATGGGGCCGAACTCGGCCACCGACAAGCAGGTGGTCTGGGCCAAGAGCAACGTGCTGTGGACCGCGCAGTGGCTGGCCTACATCTACAAGAACGGCGGCGGCTCCACCCCGGCGGTGGACTCGGCGATCCAGAACCGGGTGGCGCTGGACCTGGGCACGTGGCAGGCGAAGTGCGTGGTCGCCGCCGACGGGACGCAGAACCTCGCGGCCATCAAGAACTTCCTGGACCAGGCGATCGCCCCCGGAAAGCTGGAGGGCGACGTGGTGGTGTGGATGGAGCCCGGTCGCTGAGCGGTTGATCGGCTGCCACGTTCGCGACTCCTTGCCGAATGAGCAGTCACTCGCCGCATAGGCGGTCGCAGGCAGTCAAGGCAGTCAAGGCAGTCACAGGCATCGGCCTCAGCCGAACGCCCCCTTGTGGAAGATCAACGGGTTCGACTCGCCGTCCGCGTCGAGCGCGTGCACCCGGCCGATCACGATCGTGTGGTCGCCGCCGGGATGGGTGGCCTCGATCGTGCAGTCCACCCAGCCGTGCGCACCGGCCAGGATCGGCGAACCCAGCCCCGAGCGCTGCCAGTCGACGCCGGCGAACTTGTCGCCGCCGCTGACCGCGAAGGCGCGGCACAGCTCCGCGTGGTCGGCCGCCAGGAAGTTCACACAGAAGCGGCCCGTGGCCTCGATCCGCGGCCACGTGGTGGACGTGAGGCCGACCGAGAACAGCACCAGCGGTGGATCCAGGGACAGCGCGGAGAACGCCTGGCAGGCGAAGCCCACGGGCCCGTCAGCGTCCTCGGACGCGACGACGGTCACGCCGGAGGGGAAATGGCCCAGGACGCGGCGGTAGTGCGCGGCGTCGATGGTCGCGCCGTCGGCGGCGTTCGCGGCGGGCCCGGCGGCGGTGCCGCCGTTCTCGGCGACGCGGCCGGCACGCTCGCGTGCGGTGGCCTGTGCAGGCATGATCCCAGCCCCTAGGTGTCACGCTGGTCGCTGCTGCGCTCTTCGCGGCTCGTTCGCCATTCCAAATGCGCAGCTCGGCCCAGCATACGTGCACGGACAGGCTCAGTGTGGGTGGGAACTGACGACCCGTCAAGAGAGCTTCCGTTCGCTATCGCGAACACCCCGGCCACGGTCAGCGCCCTGTGAATTCCGGCGCACGGCGTTCCACGAACGCCCGCACACCCTCCTGGCCGTCGTGGGTCGCCGTGTTCAGCTCCACGGCGTCAGCCTCCTCACGGAAGGCCGTCGCGCGGTCCACTTCCAGCGCGCGGTTCACGAGATTCTTGGCCAGCCCGAACGCCCGCGTCGGCCCCGCCGCCAGCCGGTCGGCCCACTCCCGCGCCGTCTTCTCCACCTCGGCGTCCGGCACCACCCGGTTCACCAACCCCAAGCTCAGCGCCTCGGCGGCCGGGACGTCGTCGGCGAAGAACATCAGCTCCTTGGCTTTGTGCACGCCGACCAGCCGGGTCAGCAGATACGCGCCGCCGCCGTCCGGCACCAGACCGCGCCGGGCGAAGACCTCGATGAACTTCGCGGACTCCGCGGCGATCACCAGATCGCAGGCCAGGGCCAGATGCGCGCCGATCCCGGCCGCGATGCCGTTCACCGCGCCGATGACCGGCTTCTCACAGTCCAGGACCGCGGCGATGAGTGCTTGGGCGCCTTCGCGGATGGTGCGGGCGACGTCCCCGGGCCCGGGCGCACCGGGTTCGGCGCCCGGCTGCGGACGCAGATCCGCCCCGGTGCAGAAGCCACGGCCGGTGGCGGTGAGGACGACGACCCGCGTCTGAGGATCAGCGGAGGCCTGACGCAGCAAGGCGATCAGCCGGTCGCGTTGGCCGGCGGTGACGGCGTTCAACGCCTCGGGGCGGTCCAAGGTGATCCACCGGACCCCGCCCGACGAATCCTGCCGGACGGTCTCTTCCACAGAGCGCTCGGACATGCGTGCTCCCATCGAAGTCAGAGAACGAAAACACCGGCGCCGGCCCACCCCCGCGCGACAGCACGACAGCGTTCCGGCACCGGAACTCAGTACACAAGCAGTCCTGGCGGCGATCAGTGCGCGATCAAGCGCGCCGAGGCGTCCAGCGCCACCGTCCCGCCGCCGCGCCCGAGCACCCGCAGCGGGGCGATGTCGAAGCCCTCCAACACGTCTCCGAGATCCAGCGCCATCCGCTGCACCCGCAAGATGGTGTCGGCCAGCGCCTCCAGGTCCGCACCGGCATTGGTGAGCAGCGGCAGGCAGTGCAGCTCGTCGAGCATCCGGCGGGCCTGGTGCCCGTCGAACGGCGCGACCCGGATCGCCACGTCGCCCAGCGTCTCGGCGTAGGCACCGCCGACCCCGACCACCACGGCCGGGCCGAACCGGTCGTCGCGCCGGATGCCGACCATCGTGTCCACGCCGCCGGTGATCTGCTGGCCGATCAGCACGCCGTCCAGCGTTCCGTAGCCTTGGCGGCCGGCCGAGTCCATCAGGTCCTTGAAGTTCTCCCGGACCTGCGACGCCGAGGTGATGGTGGTGCGGGTGAGCCCGGCCGCCGAAGCCGAGGGCAGCCCGGCCACCGAAGCCTTCATCACCACCGGATAGCCGATCGTGGCGGCGGCGCGCACGGCCCACGCGGCGCTGGTGACCAGTTGCTCGCGCGGTGTGCGGATGCCGTAGGCGCGCAGCAGTTGGTGCGTCTGCGACTCGGACAGGCCCTTGGACGGGTCGGTGTCGCGCTTGCGGACCGTACCCGGGCCTCCGCTGGAAGTCAGAATCTGCCGCGCCTTCACCCCGGCCATCGCGTTGTCCTCGACCAGGGACGGGATGCGGAAGCGGTGGTCGCAGTGGTCGTAGTAGGCCTTGGCGGCGGCGACCGCGTTGGTCAGCGTGCGGAAGGTCGCGATCTCGGGCGAGCGTTGCAGGATCAGGCGATAGCCGGTCTCGGTGCCGCCGGAGGAGCACCAGACCACGCCGATCGGGGTGGTGCTCTCGCGCGCCGCCTCGACCAGTGCGGCGGCCGTCCACTCGCCGGAGGACCCGGTCTCGGTGACCGCGTACAGGAGCATCCCGGCGCCGGGGCGCGCGGCGAGCTCGGCGATGTCCGAGGCGTCGCCGGCGTCCTCGGTCGCCAGGCCGGAGCGGCGGGCCAGGTCGGCCAGCAACGTGGCGGCGCCCGCGGAGTCCGCCGCGATCCGGACCGGGCCCGGAGGCTGGGTCGGGCGGGGGAAGCGGGCCAGGGTGGCAGCACAGTCCAGCAGTTGGTCGAAGCCCTCGACCCGGATCACCCCGGCCTGCCGCAGCACCGCGTCGATCACCCGGTCCGCGCCGGTGGCCAGCACGACCAGCGGGCGGCCGGCCCCGGCCGCGGACTCGGCGGCCCGCATCAGTGCTCTGCCGTCCAGGTCGGTGCCGATCGCGTCGACACAGGCCGCGATCGCCCCGACGCCGTCCGCCTGAGCGAACGCCTCGACCGTGTCCGCGAACGTCGGACCGTCGCCGTCCGGATCGGGGCCGCAATAGGTCCAGCCGGCCACCGGGACGCCCAGCTCGTCGGCCGTGACGAGGGGGCAGCCGGTGTGCGCGCCGGTGGTGATGAGCGCGATCGCCGGGGCCGGGGAAAGGGATTCCGGACTCCACGGTCGGGCCGGTACGTGGTGACGCCGGTCCTCGGGGGCGGGCCGGCGCCGGGTCACCGTGGTCTGTTCAGTGGTCATGACGCTGGTGGCAGGCATCGCACCGCCCTCTCATGAGCAAACTGACAAGTAACCTGACGAGGTGTCAGTTTAGGGCGCGGGTGCGAATTAGCACAGAGGTAACAGCCAAGAGATCTTGCGTTCACACGGATTTGTTCGTCATGAGCCCACCCGCTTTCGCAATGCCGAACGATCCACCTTCCCTCCGGCGGTCAGCGGCAGGCTCGGCACCACCCGCACCTCCTCGGGGAGCTTGTGCTTGGCCAGCCGGGAGCCGGCGAACAGGCGCAACTGCTCCACGGTCGGCGGCGCGTCCGGGTCGCACGGCACCACGAACGCCACCCCGACCTGGCCCATCACCGCGTCCGAGCGCGGGACCACCGCCACTTCGCCGACCGCGGCGTGCTCCTGCAGGACGGCTTCCACTTCCTGGGGATGGACGTTGTAGCCGCCGCGGATGAACATGTCGTCGCGGCGTCCGGCCAGCCGGAGGCAGTCGATGTCATCGAGCAGGCCCAGATCGCCGGTGCGCAGCCAGCCGTCCGGGGTGAGCGCCGCGCGGGTGGCGGCCGGATCGTGCCAGTACCCGGACATCACCGAGGCCGAGCGGATCCAGACCTCGCCGGTCTCGCCGGCCGGGATCTCCTTCCCCGTCTCGTCCCGCAACGAGATCTCGGTGCCGGCGCGGGGACGGCCGACGGTACTGAACAGTTCTTCGTCGGAGGCGTCGAAGGCGGTCAAGGTACCGAGGCCGCCGGATTCCGTGGAGGAGTACCGGATCGAGTAGGCCGCGCCGAACGCCTCGCGCGCCCGCCGGACCAGATCGGCCGGCGACGGACCGCCGCCGATGATCAGGGCCTTGATGTCATCGGTCCGGTAGCCGCCGAGCCCGGGGACCCGGAGCAGCAGGGCGACCTGGGCCGCGACCCCGCCGATCACCGGCACCCCCTCGTCGCAGATCAGGTCCAGCGCCTCCCGGGCCCGCCAGCGCGGCAGGATGTGCAGCCGGTTGCCGGCCAGCAGGTGCCCGGCGAGCTTGGTCATGAAGCCGACGTGGTTCAGGCCGGTGGCCACCAGCAGCGGCATCGGCGCGGCCTGCGCGCGGTTGTCCGTCTCGGATATCGCGGCGATCTGCTTCGCGCCGAACAGCGCGCCTTTGGGCAGGCCCGAGGTGCCGGAGGTGAAGACGATGGTCTCGGGTTCGTCGTGCGAGCGGGCCCTGGGCACCGCGCGGGACCGCTCCCGGCCCAGCATCGGGAGCCCGGCGGCGAACTCGCGCCGGTCCTCGGCCTGCCGGACCGGGATGATCTGCGCGTCCGGCAGGCGTCCGGTGAGCAGTTCCTCGGTCCCGATGACCAGGTCCGGGCGCAGATGCGCGAGCATCGCCTGCCGCTCGGCCGGGGAGTAGTGCGCGCCGACTCCGGCGGTGACGGCGCCGATCTTCGCCAGCGCGCAGTAGGCGACCACGTAGTCCAGACAGGCCGGCAGGAGCAACGCGGCGACCTGGCCCTGACCGATCCCGCGCGCCGCCAGACGCGCCGCGAGGGCTTCCGAGGCCGCGTTGAGCTGCTGGAAGGACAGGGAAAGCGGACCGCGGGCGGCCACCAGGGCGGTGGCCGGACCGTGGTCTCGGGCGGCTTTTCGGACGGCGAAGGAGAGGAAGGTCATCGGAGCTCCCGCCAGGGATGGGTACCGATCTGACTTGGGGTCAGAGTTTCCCCGTCTTCCGGGAGCTAATCCAGAGGTACGCGACGCCGACCCGACACGGCGCCGAATCCCCGGCTACGCCACCGTCACGCCGCGACGGGCTTCTTCTGCGTGATCCCCATGTACACCAAGCCGATCATCGCCGCGCGCAGCTCGGCCAGCTTGATGCTCCAGGCCTCGAAGACCCGCTGGTGGGCGGAGATCGAGGCGAGCATCGCCACCAGAGCGCCGGCCGTCGCGGTCGGCGGCATCACCGCGTCGGCCTTGCCCGCGGCCTGCAGTTCGCTGATGGTGTCGGCCAGCGAGATGGTGACGTTGTTCAGGATCTTCATGCGGATCTTGTGGAAGCGCTTGTCGCCCTCGGCGGTGGCCAGGTCCACCACGCGCAGGATCGCCTCGTGCTCCGTCCAGAACTCCAGGAAGCCGTCGACCAGTGCCTCGGCGGCCTGCATACCGGCCCGGCCGGACCAGGTGCGGCCGTCGGCGAGTTCCTTGAGATGCGCGCCGTCCTTGGCCATGTCGTTGGCGATCTCGATGATCGCCGACTCGATGTCCGGGAAGTACTGGTAGAACGTGGCCGGGGAGGTGCCGGCCAGCCGGGCCACGTCGATCACGGTGATCGAGCGGTACGGCTGGGAGACGAGCATCTCGCCGAGGCACTCCAGCAGCCGGGCCCGGGTGGCCTGGCCGCGCTTGCCCGCGATCCGCCCGTCGACGGTGCGCACTTGCTGAGCTGTCATGCCGTCAGTTTATGCGGTCGGAACCCCTTACCCGGTGCGGACCTGGGTGATCGTCCATGATCGGGATTCGGTATCATGCTCGTCACTTCCCGGCGGTGGTGGGATCGGGGCCCGGCGCGCCGGACCCCCGGTTGAAGCGGGGCGCCTCGCCCCCGCCGTGCACCAGCAGTTCCGCGCCGGAAACCTGGCCGGCGTCGTCCGAGGCCAGATAGAGGCAGGCGCCCGCGACGTCGGCGGGCTGGGCCATCCGGCCCATCGGCAGGCCCTGGCCGACCAGCGCCGCGGCTTCCGGTCCGCCGTAGTACGCGGTCAGCGATTCGGTCAGCACCGGCCCCGGGACGACGCAGTTCACCCGGACCCGCGGTGCCCACTCCAGGGCCAGGCTCTTGGTGAGCGAGGCCAGAGCGGCCTTGGCGGCGCCGTAGACGGCCGTTCCGGGGCTGGGCCGGGTGCCGGCCACCGAGCCGATGTTCACGATGGACGCGCCGCCGTGCTCGGGTGTCAGGGGGTACATGCACTGCGCGGCGTAGAGGACTCCCAGCACGTTGAGATCGAACGCGGCGCGGGCCGCGGCCTCGGGATAGTCCAGCGCCTGGCCCGGCCGCGCGCCCCCGGCGTTGTTGACGAGCACGTCGACCCGCCCGAACTCGTCCGCGATCGCCTCGAACGCGGCCTGGACCGCGCCGCGGTCGGCCAGATCGGCGGCGATGAAGCGGCCCACGGCCCGCGCCGGCTCCGTGCGCGCCAGGGTGACCACGGTCGCCCCGGCGGCCTCGAACCGCGCCGCGACCGCCTGCCCGATGCCCTTGGTCCCGCCGGTGACGACGGCGACCCTTCCGGTGAACGACGTCACACCACCGTGTGTATCAGAGGCGGGTTTTAGTGGGAAGAGTTAGGGATTCACCCGTGTGGTCGATTGACCGTAACCGAATGGGGTTGTCGACTCTTGCACAGTCCGGAGGAGATGACGACGATGGGCGAATCCGCCGCAGTACCGCAGCTCGACCCCGCCGATGGCGGGGACGACGAACCCTTCTTAGGCCTGGCGTGGGCCGAGGCCATCGAGGCCACGGAACTCTTGCGCTCGGCACTGGCCGCCCTGGGGCTGGCCGGAGAGATCCCGCGCCTGCGGGGTGACGTGAACGTGTACGGCCGGCCGATGGTGACGGTGGGCCGCATCAACCCGACGGCGGCCCGACGGCTGGCCGCGGCGCTGAGCCGGGCGGCACAGCACCAGCCGCGGATCTACGGACAGGCGCAGCCGGCGGCCGGCGAGACAGCCCCCGGGTGCGGACTGCCGGGACCGGGCGGGCCGGGCGGCGGTGCGAACGGGGCCGCCGCCGGAAACGGGCCGGCCGGGGAACCGCACCGGAGCCTGCGGCCGCCGCGCACCGCGACCCCGCTGAACCTGCCGGTGGCGGTCCCGATGGCGACGGTGCTGCCGATGGCCGTTCCCCCGCCGATGGCGACGCCCGGCGCGCCCCCGGCGGCCACGACGGCCACGGCGGCCACGGCGCCGGGATCCTCGCCGGCCGACTCCATCCGGCTCCCGGCTTGACGCCTGGACCGGTGCTCCACCCCACGGCGATGGCGGCCGGGTCGGCGGGATGACCCGGCCGCCATCGCCGTTCGGGGCGGGCCCGCTGTCTCGGGCGCGGCGCGTAGAAACGTAGCGCCCGCGGGCGAAGTTGACCATGGTTTGCGCTCTGTGCGGAACAGTGCGACGCGCCGGTGGGCGGCTCAGAACGCGCAGAAGCGGCTGGAGCCCGACACGGCTCCAGCCGCGATCCCGGCTGACCCGGGGGGATCGTCAGCCGGGATGTGGGTGCCGATCCCGCGGCCACCCACGCCCTTGACTGCGGAAAGCAGATTACGAGTCGGCGCTTCGGCCCGGCCAGCGTTTCGCCCCAGCGGCGAAAGGCTGGCCCGGTCCTCAGCGGGCCCGCCAGCCACCGCCCTTGGGCCGGGCCGCGAACAGTTCCGCCTGCCGCTCGGCGCTGATGTTGCCCAGCTGCACCAGATGGGGGGCCAGGCCCAGCGCCTGGCCCTTCGCCAGCTCACGCGCCGCCCAGATCGCCCGCACCGTGCCCTCGATCGCCGAGGGTTGGCATTCGGCGATCGTCCGTGCGGCGTGTTCGGCCGCGGTCAGCAACGCCGCGTTGTCCGGGACGACCTCGCTGACGAAACCGATCTCGTACGCGCGGCGCGCCGTCATCCGTTCGGCCGTGCCGAGCAGGGCCAACCGGGCCAGTTCGCCGTGCGGCATGCGCTGCGCGAGGTGCACGGCTTCGTAGGCCATCACCATGCCGTAGCTGACGTGCGGGTCGAAGAAGGTCGCGTGCTCGGCCGCGATCAGGAACTCGCACTCGCCGAGCAGGTAGAACGCGCCGCCGCAGGCCATCCCGTTGACCGCGGCGATGACCGGCTTCCACAGGTCGGCGGTCTTCGGGCCGAGCGCGACGCCGGGGTCGTCCACCATGAACGGCGACGAGGGCTGCGGCACCTGCGCGTCCCGGTCGATACCGGTGCAGAACGCCTTGTCCCCGCTGCCGGTCAGCACGACACAGCGCACGGAATCGCGGTGCCGAAGCGTTGTCCACAGCCTGTGGAATTCCTCAGCCATCGTCAGGTCGAAGGCGTTGTGCCGCTCCGGGCGGTTCAGCGTCACCCAGGCGACGCCGTCCCGCTCCTCGTACAGGAGGGTACTGAACTCAAGGTCAACGTCTGACTTGGAATCAGGCATCGGGGATCCAGGCGGCTACGAAAAACCCTTCGATCTCCCGGAACACCGCGCGCACCGGCTGCCCGATCTCGATCGTCGCCGGATCGACCGAGTTGATGTCGGCTTCCTCAGCCGCGACAAGGTTCCCGACCACCCGCAGCCGCCGGTCCTCCTCCAGCTCCACCACGACCACCGGATACGGGGCCAGCGCCGCGTAATCCGGCAGCAGCGGCGGATGCGGGACCGCGAACGACCACACGTGCCCGCGGCCGGACATCAGCTTCCATGCGAACTCGATGCCCTGGCATCTGGGGCACATCGGCCGGGGCGGGAACAGCACCTCCCCGCAGTTCGCGCAGGTCTGCATGCGCAGTTCGCCCTTGGCGGCGTACTCGAAGTACGGCGCGCCGTCGTCGTCGACGAGCGGTTTGAGCATCGTGGACCCCACTTCTTCAGTCGCGACGGAGCAGGACGGCCGACGTCGGTACAGCCTCGCCCGCGGTGACCAGGCATGTCGAGGCCCCGGCGACCTGGTTGGCGGAGGTGCCCCGCAGCTGCCGCACGCCTTCGGTGATCAGGTTGAAGCCGTGCACGTAGGCCTCGGACAGGCCGCCGCCGGAGGTGTTGACCGGCAGCCGGCCGCCGAGTTCCAGCCCGCCGTCGTCGGCGAAGGCGCCGCCCTCGCCCTTGGCGCAGAAGCCGTAACCCTCCAGGGACAACGGAATCAGCGGGGTGAAGGCGTCGTAGATCTGCGCCACGTCCACATCGGCGGGGCCGAAGTCGGCGTGTTTCCACAGCTGCCTGGCCGCGGTCCACGACGGCCCGGCCAGCGGGTCGTCGTTCCAGTAGTTGACCATGCCGTGGTGCTGGGCCGGCAGGCCCTGGCCGAAGGCGTGGACGTAGACCGGCTCCCGGCGGCAGTCCACGGCGCGCTCGGCCGAGACCATGACGACCGCCAGCGCCCCGTCGGTCTCCAGGCAGTTGTCGAACAGGCACAACGGATCGGAGATCATCCGGGCACTGAGATAGTCGTCCAGGGTCAGCGGCCGGTCGTACATGATCGCCGCCGGATTGGCGTTGGCCCGGTTGCGGCAGGCGAGCGCCACCGCGCCGAGCTGCTCGCGGGTCATGCCGTACTCGTGCATGTAGCGGCGGGTCAGGACGGCGATCTCGTCGACCGGCCGCAGCAGGCCGAAGGGCCGGGTCCACTGCGCCGGGGTGGCCAGCTGGTTCACGGTGTCGGTCCACGGCCGCGGCCCGCTGCCGCGCTTGCGGGAGCGCCAGGCGACCCCCACGTCCGCCTGCCCGGTGGCGATCGCCATCGCCAGGTGGCCGACGGTGGCGCACGACCCGCCGCCGCCGAAGCCGACCCGGGAGAAGAAGGTGACGTCCCCGGCCCCGACCGCCTTGGCGATCTCGACCTCGTCGGTGGCCTCCATGGTGTAGGCGGCGAACGCGTCCACCTCGTGGGCGGCGATCCCGGCGTCGTCCAGCGCCATGGCTATCGCCCGACAGGCGAGCGCTTTCTCCGACGGCTCAAGGTGTTTGGCGAACTCGGTCTGGCCGATGCCGACGATCGCGGCCCGGTCCTTCAAAGGAGTGGGATTCATGCACCTTCCCATCTGACGCGGCGTCAGATATCTCCCTATCATGGGCCCCGGCGCGGTGCCAGAGCCAACTTCCCCCAGGGCGAGAGGTCCGGCGAAGATGACGGTGCAGCATGGCGAGACGACGATCCCGGACCTGGTGGCGCGCGCCGCCGCCGACCACGGCGACCGCGAGGCGGTGGTCGACGGCGAACAACGGCTGACGTTCGCCGACCTCGCGTCCCGGGTGCGGCAGACGGGCCGGGCGATGATCGCCTGGGGCGTGGAGCCCGGCGACCGGGTGGCGATCTGGGCCCCGAACTCGGCGGAGTGGATCGTCACGGCGCTCGGCGCGGTGTCGGTCGGCGCCGTCCTGGTGCCGTTGAACACCCGGCTGAAAGCGGCCGAGGCCGGCTACATCCTGCGCAAGTCGCGGACGAAGCTGGTCGCGGTGTCCGGCGAGTTCCTGGGCATCGATTATGTGGGGCGGCTCAAGGAGATCCGCGAGGAGCTGCCGGACCTGGAGACCATGACCGCCTTCACCGACGGCGGGCTGCCGCCGGTGGTGTCGCGCCGGCAGTTCCGGGCGCCGGGGATGAAGATCCCGGCGACGGTGTTCGACCAGGCGGCGGCGTCGCTGACCCCTGATTCGCCGAGTGATCTGTTCTTCACCTCCGGCACGACCGGCGCGCCGAAGGGCGTGCCGGCCACGCACGGGCAGACGACCCGCGCATTTGATCAGTGGTCGGAGATCGTCGGCCTGCGCGCCGGAGACCGCTACCTGATCGCGAACCCGTTCTCACACACCTTCGGCTACAAGGCCGGGATCCTGGCCTGCCTGATGCGCGGGGCCACGATGGTCCCGCTGCCCTCATTCGACGCCGAGGCGCTGTTCGCGACGATCGAGCGGGAGCGGATCACGGTGTTCCCGGCGGCGCCGGCGGTGTACCAGATGATGCTGGCGCATCCGGACCTGCCGAAGCACGATCTCAGTTCGCTGCGAGCGGCGGCCACCGGCGCGGCCGTGATCCCGGTGGAGTTGATCGAGCGGATGCGCGACACCCTGGGCCTGTCGACGGTGATCACCGCCTACGGCCTCACCGAGGCCACCGGCGTGGTGACGATGTGCCGCGACGGCGACGCCCCCGAAGTCGTGGCGCGCACCTCGGGCCGCGCGATCGACGGGGTCGAGGTGCGGACCGCCGAGGACACCGGGGAGATCCTGGTGCGCGGCTACAACGTGATGCGGGGCTACTTCGAGGACGAGGCGGGCACCGCCGAGGCGATCGACCCTGACGGCTGGCTGCGCACCGGGGACGTCGGGGAGCTCGACGAGGCCGGGAACCTGCGGATCACCGACCGGATCAAGGACATGTTCATCTGCGGCGGCTTCAACGCCTATCCGGCCGAGATCGAGCAGGTGCTGCTGACGTTCCCCGGGGTGCGGGAGGCGGCCGTGGTCGGCGTGCCGGACCAGCGGCTCGGGGAGGTCGGGAAGGCGTTCGTGATCACGGTACCGGGGCAGCGGGTCGAACCGGAGGCGCTGATCGCGTACGCGACGGAACGCCTCGCCAACTACAAAGTGCCGCGGCACGTTGAGTTGGTCGAGGCGTTCCCGCGCAGTTCGCTGGGCAAGGTGCTCAAGCGCGAACTGCGGTGAGGCGGAGGGTCAGTCGTTGACGATTCCGTTGGAGTCCGAGTACCTGGGCACGCATGTCGTCTGCCGACCGATCTTCAGCCCGAATTGGGTCCCCATCTGCTGGCCGTGGTCCTGGAACTGCATCATCGTCATGTAGTCCCCGGCCGGGATGGCTGCCTTGTCGATCACGAAGTCGTAGCCGTGGGCCGGACGGATCTTGAGGGCCGCCCCGCCGGTCGATCCGGCGTCGACCACCCCGGGGTCCGGCGTGCACTCGATGCCCTTGCTCATGTCCCACCCCCGCGGGACCTGCTGGACCAGGATGGCCGCGGGGACTCCGGCCTTCGTCAGCACGGACTGAAGCAGGGCCGGGTCGACGATCTGATTGACGGTCAGGTGGACCGTGCCGTCCGCCTTCTCGTCCATGGAGAACCCGGCCTCCTGGATGCTCAGGGTCTGGGCGGCGCCGGGCGTGGTCGCGGCCTTTTCGGTACCAGGGGTGGTGGCGGGCGTGGTGGCGGCCTTTTCCGTGCCGGGGATGACAGCCTTCTGCGGCGCCGCGTTCGGCACGGTCGCGTTCCCAGGCCCAGTCCCAGTCCCCGCCGACGGCGCCAGCACCCCGATCGCCGCGACGAGCGCCGCCGCGCTCGTCCCGATCCCGGCCGCCACAGCGCGGTTCCGGTTGCGGGTGCGGCGGCCCAGCGCCACCACGTCGGCGGCGCTGGTGGCCAGCGTCGCCCCGGCCACCGACCGGTGCAGGCCGTTGAGCAGTTCCTCGTCGCCTGGGGCCAGAGTGTCCATATCGTCTGTGCTCATCGCGTGATTTCCTCCCGCTCGTTGGTCTCTTCGAGCTCCGCCCGCAGCGCTTTGATCGCGCGGTGGAGGTGGGACTGGACGGTGCCGGGCGCGACGCCGAGGGCGGCGGCAGTGCTCCGGGTGTCCAGGTCGAGGAAGACCCGCAGCACCACCACTTCGCGCTGCCGGGCCGGCAGTTTGCGCAGGGCCGCGCGCAGCGCGAGGTCGACGACTGTCGCATCGTCGTCGGCCGGTTCGCGCTGCCCGGCGCCCACGGCCGCGGCGTCCCACGGCACCTCCCGGCGGCGCCTTCGCCACCAGGAGACGTGTGTGTTCAGCGCGGTACGCACCACCCACGCCGCCGGCGCCGGGTGCCCACGCACCTTGCGCCAGTGCCCCCAGGCCCGGGCGAAGGCCTCGGCCGTCAGCTCCTCGGCCAGGTGCCGGTCGGAGACGGTGGCCAAGACCGCCCGGAAACAGGGGTCGCGGTGGCGTTCGTAGAAGGCTTCGAAGTCTTCGGATCCTCGGTCCACGGTCATTTCACGCTTTCGAGTGACGATGCGTTTACCTCGGCGGGGCAGTGAGTACGAATACTCTGATACACGGCATATCGGGCACAACTTGGAATGATCCTGATCTTATGAGGCACCCCCGCTCTCCGCGCCGCCGGCTCGGCGCGCTCGGCACCCTGGCCGCGCTGTCCGCGCTGGCGCTGTTCACCGGCCTGTGCGGCGCCCCGGCTGCCGCCGCCGACAACCCGATCGTCGACGACCCGCCGGTGCTGGCCACCGCGGCGGTCCTGGACGGCAAACCGATCGACGGCATCCCCGCCGGACCGATGGTCGCCGGCGGCTACCACGTGCACTCGCACCTGACGCTGTATGTGGACGGCACGGAGCACTGGGTCCCGGCCGGCGTCGGCGTGACCCGCCCGATCGTCCTGGATCCCACCCGCCCGGACCCGGTGATCACCGCGGCCGAGGGCTTCTACTGGCTGCACACCCACGACGAGTCCGGCGTCATCCACGCCGAGGCCCCGACGCCGCACGACTTCACCCTCGGCGAGTTCTTCGACCTGTGGGGCCAGCCGCTGACCCGGCACGCGGTCGGACCGGCGGACGGGGACGTGACGGTGTGGGTGGACGGCAAGGAGTACGACGGGGACCCGCGGGACGTGGCGCTCAAGGAGCACACCGAGGTGCAGCTGAACGTCGGGCGGGACGTGCCGTTCCAGCCCTACGAGTTCCCGTCCAACTTCTGAAGCCGGCTCCGCAGGAAGTCGCCCTCCACGTCGTTGTCGGTGAACAGGAGCGCTTCCTCGTAGGCGGCGCGGGCCGCCGCGCGGCGGCCCAGGCGGCGGAGCATGTCGGCGCGGGCCACGGCAAGGTAGGCGTAGCCGGCGAGGCGGGGTTCCAGGGCCAGCCCGTCGAGGGCTTCCAGACCGCGCTCCGGGCCGTAGCCGTCGCCTTCGGCGAAACCGATGGCCACGGCCCGGTTGAGCGCGGCGACCGGCGAGGGCCGATACCGCAGCAGGAGGTCGTAGAGGCCGACGATCTCCGGCCAGTCGGTCGCCTCCCAGGTCGCGGCGTCGGCATGCACCGCGGCAATCGCGGCCATGAGCGCGTACCGGGTCGGCGGCCTCCGCCGGAGGGCTTCGCGCACCAACCGCCGGCCCTCGGCGATCGCGTCCCGGTCCCACAACGCACGGTCCTGATCCTCCAGCAGGACGAGGCGGCCCTGCGCATCGACGCGAGCGGCCCGCCGGGCATCGGTGAGCAGGATGAAGGCGAGCAGCCCCGCGACCCCGGCATCACCGGGCAGCAGCACCCTGAGCATCCGCGCCAGGTCCCGAGCCCGGTCCACGAGATCGGTCCGCACCAGCTCAGGCCCGGCGGGCGCGGTATGCCCGGTGGTGAAGACCAGATCGACGACGGCCAGCACGGCTTCTATCCGCTCGGGCAACTCCTCGGTGTCCGGCACCCGGTACGGAATCCGCGCAGCGGCGATCTTCTTCTTGGCGCGGGTGATCCGCGCGGCCATGGTCGCCTCGCTGACGAGGAACGCGCGCGCCACCTCGCCGGTGGTGAGGCCGCAGAGCAGGCGCAGCGTCAGCGCCACCTGCGCTTCGAGGGCGAGCGCGGGATGGCAGCAGGTGAAGATCAGGCGCAGGCGCTCGTCAGGGATCTCCGCGACGGGATCGGGCAGCTCATCGAGCAGGAGCGGGAGGCGCTTGCGCAGCGCGACGTCGCGGCGCAGGACGTCCAGCGCGCGGTTGCGGGCAGCGGTGGTGAGCCACGCGGCGGGGCGCCGGGGGATGCCGCACTCGGCCCAGGCGGTGAGGGCCTTGGCATAGGCGTCCTGGACGCACTCCTCGGCGAGGTCGAGGTCGCCGGCCACGCGCGCTGTCGCGGCGAGGACGAGGGCCCACTCGCGGCGATGGGCTTCGGCCACGGCTTGGGCGACGGCGCGCGGGTCGGTGGCGGCAGCGTCTTCGCCAGGCGAGTCGGTGGCAGCCGCACGCGGATCGGTGGCGGCGGCGTCTTCGCGGGGCGAGTCGGCAGGCAAGACCGCAGAAGCCGCGGCGATCGCCCTCTGATCACCGCCCAGCCCCGCAAGCGAGCCCCGGGACGCCGCGGCAGCCCCGACCGCCCCGCCGGCCGCCGGGGCCGCCGGCACGTCCTGGGGCTCGCCCGCGGTGGTACTCACGTCAGGGCAGCCATGTCAGGGCTGCTCGAAGACCATGACCGGCCGCACCTCGACACCGCCGAAGCGGGCCGGCACCTGCTTGGCGACGGCCAGGGCGGCGTCGATGTCGGGCGCCTCGATGAGGTAGTAGCCGCCCAGGGCCTCCTTGGTCTCGGCGAAGGCGCCGTCGGTGACCACGCCTTCGCGGATGCTGGTGGCGGTGGTGGTGGGCATCAGGGGCTCGCCGCTGAGGACCGCGTCCTTGTTGTCGGCGATGAAGGCCATGTGGTCGGCCAGGACTCCGTTGAGCGTCTCGGCGTCCGCGGTGGCGTAGGAGGCTTCGTCCTCGTAGATCAAGACCAGGTACTTGGACATCGCTGTCGCCTTTCTCCGTTGGGCGGGCCCCGGGCGGGCCCACACCGAACCGACGAACGGCGCGGGCCCGGAATCGACAGCCCTTCCGGAGATTCTTACGCCAGCGGCAGCATCGTGCGCAGCAGACCGCGCGAGTCGGCGGCGCGCGCCGCCTCGATGCGCTCGGCCGGTACCTGGCCGTACAGGGTGGTGCGCTGGCGGGTGGGGCGGCCGAGGGGGGCGCAGATCTCCTCGAGTTCGCTGATGCCCTTCGCCGAGCCGTACTCGGAGCCGGCCATGCGCGAGATGGTCTCCTCCATCAGCGTGCCGCCGAGGTCGTTGACGCCGCCGGTGAGCATCGCGCGCGAGCCCTCCACGCCGAGCTTGACCCACGAGGTCTGGATGTTGTTGATCCGCCCGTGCAGCATGACCCGCGCCATGGCGTGCACCGCGCGGTTGTCCCGCAGCGTGGGTCCGGGCCGCGCGAGGCCGGCCAGGTAGACCGGCGCGTTGGAGTGGATGAACGGCAGCGGCACGAACTCGGTGAAGCCGCCGGTCTCGTCCTGGATCCGGGCCAGCACCCGCAGGTGCGCGACCCAGTGCGCGGGGTTGTCGACGTGCCCGTACATCATCGTGGACGTGGTCGGGATCCCCACCTGGTGCGCCGTGGTGATCACCTCGATCCACTGCGCGGCGGGCAGCTTGCCCTTGGTCAGCACCCAGCGGACGTCGTCGTCGAGGATCTCGGCGGCGGTACCGGGCAGCGAGTCGACGCCGGCCTCCTTGGCCGCGGTCAGGAAGTCGCGGATGGACATCCCGGTCCGGGAGACGCCGTTGATGATCTCCATCGGGGAGTAGGAGTGCAGGTGCAGCCCGGGCGCGCGCCGCTTGATCTCGGCCGCCAGGTCGAAGTACGCGGTGCCGGGCAGATCCGGGTGGATCCCGCCCTGCATGCAGATCTCCGTGGCCCCGACCTGCCACGCGGCCTCGGCGCGGTCGCCGACCTCGGACACCGACAGCGTGTAGGCGTCGGCATCGGTACGCCGCTGCGCGAAGGCGCAGAACCGGCACCCGGTGTAGCAGACGTTGGTGAAGTTGATGTTCCGGTTGACGATGTACGTCACCTCGTCGCCGACGGCATCGCGCCGCAGCCCGTCGGCCAGCGCGGTCAGCGCGTCCAGGGCGGGACCGTCGGCGTGGATCAGGGCCAGCGCGTCGTCGTCGGACAGGTTGCCCGGATCGCGCTCGGCGGCGGCCAGCGCCGTCTTCAACGCCGCGTCGATCCGCTCCGGAGCGCCGGCGCTGTGGTCCACCGAGGTCCGGGACGCGTGCTCCCGCAGCTCATCCCAGTCCCCGTACACCTCCGAGAAGTCCGAGCGGCGATCCTCGGTCCGGCCGTCGGTGTCGATCGACGCGTGCAGGTCGGTACGTCCCGAAGAGGTATCCCAGCCGCCATCAGGCTCCTGCCACCGGATACCGGTGGGGATCCGGCCCTCGACGGCCATCCCGGTCTCGGGATCGGCCAGAGCCCGGACATGCGGCATGATCCGCGGGTCCAGCCACGGCTCCCCGCGCAGCACGTACTCGGGGTAGATCGTCAGCCGTTCCTTCAGGTCGAAGCCCGCGCCGGCCGACTGAGCGGCCAGCTCGTCGATGGCCGGCCAGGGCCGTTCCGGATTGACGTGGTCGGCCGTGAGCGGCGAGACCCCGCCCCAGTCGTCGATCCCGGCCCGCAGCATCAACCCGTACTGCGCGTCCACCAGGTTCGGCGGCGCCTGGATCCGCACCGACGGCCCGAGGACGACCCGCGCCGTGGCGATCGTCGCCGCCAGCTCCTCCAGGTCCGCGTCCGGGGTGTGCATCATCGCGGTGGCCGGCTTGGCCCGGAAGTTCTGGATGATGATCTCCTGGATGCCCCGGTAGGTCCGGGCCACCTTCCGCATCGCGAAGATCGAGTCAGCCCGCTCCTCCAGCGTCTCCCCGATGCCGATGAGGATCCCGGTGGTGAACGGGACCGAGGAACGTCCGGCGTCTTCCAGCACCCGCAACCGCACCGCGGGCTCCTTGTCGGGAGATCCGTAGTGCGGACCGCCCGGCTCGGACCACAACCGCGTCGCCGTGGTCTCCAGCATCATGCCCATCGACGGGGCCACCGGCTTCATCCGCTGGAAGTCGGACCAGGAGAGCACACCGGGGTTCAGGTGCGGCAGCAGTCCGGTCTCCTCCAGCACCCGGATCGACATCGCCCGGACGTAGTCCAGCGTCGAGTCGTACCCGTGCGCGTCCAGCCACTCCTTCGCCTGCGGCCATCGGTCTTCCGGCCGGTCGCCGAGCGTGAAGAGGGCCTCCTTACAGCCCAACGCCGCGCCCTTGGCCGCGATGTCCAGAACCTCGTCGGGCGAGAGGTAGAGCGAGTCCAGGCGCCCGGGAACCGTCACGAAAGTGCAGTAATGACACCGATCCCGACACAATCGGGTAAGGGGGATGAAGACCTTCCGGGAGTAGGTCACCACCCCGGGCCGGCCGGCGGCCTCCAACCCCTGGTCACGTAAGCGCGAGGCGACAGCGCACAGCGCGTCCAGATCGGCTCCCCGCGCAGCGAGCAGAACCGCCGCCTCCTCGGTACTGAGCGCGACTCCCTCACCCGCCCGGTGCAGGGCACGGCGCATGGCATTGGCGGTGGGATGCATCGTCATTCCAGTTCCTACGCGGCAGTGAACCGGGTCTATTCCCGCTCGACGTAACGAGCGTAGTCGTCCAGCACGGGCAAGATCTGCTCCGCGGGCGCCGATGGGACGTTGAACACAATCTCCTCGATGCCCAGCGACCGGTAGTGCTCCATCTTCCCCGGCGTCGGCTCGGTGCCGAACGGCACCACCCGCAGCGTGTCCGGATCCCGGCCGGCCTCCTGCGCCGCCGCCCGCAGCACCGGCAGCGCCTGCGTCAGCCCGCGGCCGCCGATCGGCATCCAGCCGTCCGCGTAGTCCAGCACCGCCCCGAACAGCTTCGGCCCGGCCGCGCCGCCGATCAGCACCGGAACGCGCCCGGCCGCCGGCTTCGGCCAGGACCACGACGGGTCGAAGGCCACGTGTTCCCCGTGGTAGGAGGCGACCTCCTTGCCCCACAGCTCCCGCATCGCCAGGACGGTCTCGCGGACGTGCTCCCGGCGGGTGCCGAAATCCACACCGTGGTCGGCCATCTCCTCCTTGTTCCAGCCGAAGCCCACGCCGAGGTCGAAGTTGCCGCCGCTGACCAGGTCCAGCGTCGCGGCGGTCTTGGCCAGCAGCAGCGGGTTGTGCTGGGCGGCCAGGCAGATGCCGGTGCCGACCCGGATGCCCGGGGCGGCGGCCGCGACCGTGGCCAGCACGACGAAGGGGTCGAGCATCCGCGAGTAGTACTCCGGTAGCGGCTCCCCCAACGGCGCCGGAGTGGCCCGGCTGACCGGGATGTGGGTGTGTTCGGGGGCGTAGTACGACTGGAACCCGCGCTCGGCGAGCGCGCGCCCGAGCTCGGCCGGACCGATGGTCTGGTCGGTCAGGAAGACCGTGACGCCGATGCGCAAGATGACTCCTTCTGCGAGCGGGTGCTGTCTCGATACCCGATGGGTTGTCTATGTACTTACTTACCCAGCGCCGCCGCGGCGCTGCGGAACCGCGTGGTCCGGTGCACCGGATCCTTGTCCAGCTTGGGAATCACGTACCGGCCGATCAGCTCGATCGTCTCCAGCGTGTCGGCCAGGGAGAGCTGGATCGGCAGGCCGAACACCAGCTGGTCGATTCCCGTTGCCTCGTAGCGCTTGATCTGGGCCAGCACCTCGTCGGGGTCGCCGCAGATCAGGTAGCCGTTGTGCAGCCGCCACTCGACCTCCTCGACGGTCGGCTCGGGCAGCACCCCGGGCCACTCCGGGACCCAGTCCGGGCGCGGGAACGTGTCGTGGTAGCGGAACACCAGGGACTGGAGCCGTCCCATCCCCATCGCCGCGGCGGCCTGCCGGGCCCGCTTGCCGTCGGCCAGGCACACCGCCGAGGACGTGACCATGACGTTGTCATTGACATATGCCCCGACCGGCTCGGCCGAGGGCACCGCCTTCTTGTACGCCGCGACGGCGGCCTCGGCGTCGGCGGCCGAACCCACCGAGAAGCCCAGCACGCCCAGGCCCATCCGCGCGGCCATCTCGTACGACGGCGGGTTCCCGGCCGCGTACCACATCGCCGGATGCGGCTTCTTCCACGGCTTGGGCAGCACGTTGCGCTCCGGCATCGAGAACCACTTGCCCTCGTGCGAATACGAGTCCTGCAACCACATCTTGGGGATCTCGCGCACCACCTCGGCCCAGATCTCCTTGGTGATCGCGGTGTCCGGCAGACCCAGGCCCAGGATCTCCCGCGAACCGGCGCCGCGGCCGGTCCCGAACTCGAACCGGCCGCCGGTCAAGTGGTCCAGGGTCGCGACCTTCTCGGCCACCTTCACCGGGTGGTTGGCCTGCGGCAGCGGGTTGAAGATGCCCGAGCCCAGGTGGATCCGCTCGGTCGCGGCGGCCAGATAGCCCAGGAAGACGTCGTTGCTGGCCAGGTGCGAGTACTCGTCGAGGAAGTGGTGCTCGGAAGCCCACAGGTACTTGAAGCCGGCCCGGTCGGCGGCCTTGGCGATCTCGATGTCGTTCATGAGCGAGGTGTGCTCGAAATCGGGGTCGGCGGCCAGCTTCGAGAGCGGTACGTGGCCCTGGACGAAGATGCCGAACTCCATGGAGTCTCCTAGCCGAAGTGGATGCCTAGCCGAAGTGGATGCCGGCCAGCGCCCCGCCGTCGAGGACGAAGTCGGCGCCGGTGCAGTAGGACGAGTCGTCGGAGGTCAGGAACAGCGCGGCTTTCGCGATCTCGAGCGGGGTACCGACGCGCTTGAGCGGAATGCCGGAGTAGCCGATGTCGGGGTCGGCGTCCTCGGGCATGAACTCGGTGACCATCGGGGTGTGGACGCCGCCGGGGCAGATGCAGTTCACCCGCACAGTCGGCCCGGCCTCCAGAGCCGCGACCCTCGTCAATCCCCTGACAGCGAACTTGGTGGACACATAAGACCCCAGATATGCCATCCCCGCGAAGCCGTCGACGCTCGCGGTGTTCACCACCGTCCCGCCGCCGGCCGCCCGGATCCGGGGCAGGCACACGTGCAGCCCCAGGAAGACGCCGACCTGGTTCACGGTCACCACCTGCATGTACTCCTCGAGCGAGGTCTTCTCGATCTTGTTGAAGCGCAGGATGCCGGCGTTGTTGATCAGGCCGTCGAGCTTGCCGAACTCGGCCGTGGCGAAGTCCGCGGCGGCGGTCCACTGCGCCTGGTCGGTGACGTCGAGCCGGACGAACCGCGCCGCGTCGCCGATCTCCTTGGCCACCGCCTGCCCAGCCTCCTCCAGCACATCGGCGAGCACCACCCGCGCCCCCTCCTCGGCGAACAGCCGCGCCTCCTCGGCACCCTGACCCCGCGCCGCGCCGGTGACCAGCACCACCCGCCCGTCCAACTTTCCCATCGGCCGTCCCCTGTCCTCACTCGCGCTTGACATCTGACTAGGTGTCAGATTGATTCCTCCCAGGCGAAAAGTGAAGGGGAGACGGCCCATGAAGTTCTGGCTCTCACCGGCGTTCTGCGACACCGCACACTTCACCGGCCTCGCGCGGGCCGCGGAAGAGCACGGGTTCGAAGGGATCGCCATCCCGGACCACCTGTTCCATCCGGTCGAACTGTCCTCCCCCTACCCCTATACGCCAGACGGATCCCGCTACTGGACGAAAGACACCCACTGGCCCGAGCCCTGGGTGGCGATCGCGGCAATGGCAGCGGTAACGACCCGCCTGCACTTCACCACCAACATCTACGTGGCCCCGGCCCGCGACCTGCTGACGGTCGCCAACCAAGTAGCGACCGCCGCCTACATCTCACAGGGCACACCAACCGGCCACCACCGGATCGCACTCGGCGTCGGCCCAGGCTGGAGCCGAGACGAATTCACCGCCACCGGCCAAGCCTGGCCCAAACGCGGAGCCCGCCTCGACGAGATGCTGCTGGCCCTGCGCCAACTGTGGACCGGGGACGTAGTCGAGGTGGCGGGCCCGAACTACACCCTCCCGGCCTGCTCGATCACCCCGACGCCGAACGCCCCGATCCCGGTCTACGTCGGCGGCGTCTCCGACATAGCGCTCCGCCGCGCAGCCCGCAACGACGGCTGGATCGGGATCTACCACACGGTCGACGAAACCCGGTCGATCATGGACCGGATCCGCGCGGCCCGCGAGGAGGCCGGCACCGTGGACCGGCCGTTCCGGGCGATGCTCGCGGTACTGGCGGAACCAACGCCAGAGCTATGTGCGCAGCTGGAGGAGTGGGGCGTCACAGACTTGCTGGGCGCACCGTGGATGTCGAACATCAAGGCCATGACGGCCCCGGGACCGTCACTGGACGAGATGGTCGAGGCGGTGGCCCGGTATGCCGAGCGCTATGTGAAGAACTAGCGCCGCGAGCTGGAGCACGTCTGCGCCGAAACGCCACGGGCGCCAGAAGCCGAAGCCTCTGGCGCCCGTGGCGCACTCACCAATTCAGTGACTCAGTCCCTCAGTACACGCAAGGGATCCCGTCCTGCGATCCCGCGGCGCTCACCGCTCCGCCGGAGCTCAATCCGGAGGAGTCGGAGGAGCCGTCCGTGGGCACGCTGGTCGCACCGCCACTGGGCTGTCCCGAAGGCGGCGCCGTGCTCTTCGCCGGCGGCAGCTTGTAGTCGTACCCGAGGGTGACTGTGATGCTCCCCTTCGGCAGCGAGCTGCTGGACTCCGGTGCCAGCTTGGTGCCGAGCTTGGCCTGGATCTGCTTGGCCAGGGCCTCCTCGCCGGCGCCGTAGCGGATGGTCGTGTGCTGGACGCCGTTGCCGCCGTTGCCGGTCTTGCTGACCGGGATGCCGTCGTCGAACAGGGCACCGCCGGCCTTCAGCGCCAGGCTGGTGGTGGTGGTGCCGTTCAGGACGGTGATGGTCGCCGGGGGCACCGGGGTCGTGGACGGGGCCGACGGCGGCGGCGTCGAGCTGGAAGCCGTGGTCGGCGGCGGCGCCACCGCGGCGTCGTTGTTGAACGCGGAGGTGACCTGGTTCTTGATCGCGTTCGGGTCGACCGTCAACGCCTCCTCGCCGTTGACCGTGACGGTCCCGGTGGTCGGCAGGGTTATGAACTGGGCGTTGCCGCCGGTCAGGTTGGAGGCCTGGGAGGCGAAGTCCAGCACGTCCCATTGGTTGTCGATCACGATGTCGTTCTTCACCACGTTGAACAGGCCCTGCATGGACCCGACATCGCTGAGCACGCCCTTCTTCTTCAGCGCCTGCATCACCGAGGTCAGGAACGCCTGCTGGCGGTGGGTGCGGTCCAGGTCGCCGTTGGGCAGGTGGAAGCGCTGGCGCACGAACTGCAGCGCGGTGGCCGCGTCGATGGTGGACACGCCGGCCGGCAGGTTGATCCCGGTACCCGCGCCGTCCTCGATCGGGTCGTAGGCCGGGGCCTTGAGGCAGACCTGGATGCTGCCGATCTGCTTGACGATGTCGTAGAAGCCGACCAGGTTGACCTCGGCGAGGTGGTCGACGCGCACGCCGGTCAGCTTCTGCACGGCCCGGATCGTGGCCTCGCGGCCGACCTCGCGGCTCTCGGACTCCTCGGTGGCCTTGTCCGGCTTCTTGCCGCTGGCGTTGATCTTCTGGTCGGCGAAGGCCTTGGCGTCGCCGTAGGCTTCCTTGATCTTGCCCATGCCCATGTCCGGCACCTGCACGGTGCCCACGCCTGGGATGGCCGCCGGGCCACCGGGCCGCTCGACGTCGCTGTCCCGCGGGATCGAGTACGCGGTGACCTGGCCGCCGTTGGCCGGGATGTGCATCAGGATCAGCACGTTGGTGTTGTAGCCGCCGATATCGGAGGACCCGGCGTGCAGTTCGTCCTCGACCAGGGACGTCGGCAGGTCGTTGCCGTTCATGTCCTTGCGCGAGTCCAGACCGATCAGCAACAGGTTGACGTCCGTGCCGGCGTGCGGGGCCACATAGCCGTCCTGGCCGGGCTTGATCTGACTGATCGAGTCCGAGGTGTGCAGGCCGTCGGTGAGCGACTTGTGCGCGTACCAGACGAAGCCGGTCGCCAGGACCACGATCGCACTCATGGTGGCGGCGGTGATCCGGCCGGCCAGCACCCCGCGCTTGCGGGCCTTGCCGGGGCCCGGATCGACAGCACCGCGCCCGCCTCCGCGCCGACCGCCGCCGCCCGCGCCACCCCGGCGGCCGGACTCCAGGTGATCGTCGTCGTAGTCGTACTCGTCGGCGGCGTCGCCATAGCCGTCCGGGGCCTGCTGGCCCATGACGCTCGTCTGCTCGGCGGCGTGCCAGTCGCCGGGGCCGCCGTGGTGGGTCGGGTCGTCCGGACGTGCGCGCGGCGGCTGTTGCTGCCAGCCGCCGTTGTCCCGCTGCTGCTGCGGCGGTTCGGGCCGGCGCTGGGCCTGGGCCGCCCGCCACGGCTGCTCGGGTTCCTCACGGCGGCCTCCGCCACCGCCACGGTAGTCATCGCCACCGCGCCAACGCTCACCGCCGCCGCCACGGCGGCCGCCATCCCCGCGGTAGTCACCGTCCTCCGGATACCAATCAGACACGACGCGTGCCTCCCCCGCTCTGTCGCCCGCCGCTCTGTCGCCCGCTGCTCTGTCGCGTACCGTTCCGTCTGCCGCTGTCCTGCCGCCCGCTGCTCTGCCGGCCACTGCTGCTCTGCCGGCCACCACCGCTACCGCTCTGTCGGGCACGCACGACTGCGCCCCCTATAACCAGCCCCATAACCACCAGCGCGACCAGGATCACCGGGAAGACGTGGGTCGTCGCGTGCACCAGGCCGACCAGCTTCTGCTTGGTGCTCACATAACCCGGGTCGTGCCAGGCCAACTCGGCCACCGCCGCGACCAGCCAGGCCACCGGGGGCAGCGCGCTCATCACCCACCAGCGGCCGTTCGGGGTCGCCGCCGCGACGGCCAAGGCGGCGCACAGGACGGTGGGTACCGCGAATCCCGGGCCGTAGTAGTTGCCCAACAGCTTGCCCAGGATGACGGCCAGAATCGGCCCGCCCAGCACGGCCGCGGCCGGTAGCCAGTTCGGCGCCCCGGCCAGCAGTCGGTCGCCGCCACCGCCGGCGGCGGTGCCGGATCCGGACCGAGACGCGGCGCGACGGCGGTCGGTGCCCGAGGCACCGCGGTCGGCACGTCCGGCACGGTCAATGCGGCCGGCACGGTCAACGCGGCCGGCACCCGGAACGCCACGGTCATCACGGTCGGCGTAGTCATCACGGTCGGCATAGTCACCACGGTCTGCACCCGGATCCCCATAGCCGCCGCGCTCGACACCCGGAACGCCGTAGTCACCGCGCTCGCCGTCCGAAACGCCCCGCTCGGGGTACGAACCATCGCGCCCAGACGGGCCCGGCCCACGGCCATAGCCCGCGTTCGGCGGCGGCGCAGACCGCCCCGACCCGGGCGGCATCGATGACCCACGGTCCTGGCGGCCGTAGCCGTCCGGGCCCGGACGCCGCGCCGGCGACGTGCGTGCTGATGAGGACATGACGGCGATCCTCACTCAGCCGTTCAACCGGGCCATCCCGCTTTCGTCACAACCGCGCTACAAGGGGGGATCTCCCATCACCGCAAGTAGTCGCCGGCGTTGACCGCGAGTGACTGACCAGTGATTCCACCGGCATAGGGCGACACCATGTAAACGGCCGCATTCGCAACGTCACCGTCGCTGGCGATCTCCGGCAACGCCGTGCGAGCGGTGAGTGAGGAGATCACCTGCTCCTCCGGAATGCTTTGTGACGAAGCAGTCCACGCCACATACCCCTGCACCATCGGCCCCCACATCCACGACGGCACGACGGCGTTCACCCGGATCCGCCGCGGCCCCAGCTCCTTGGCCATGCCATAGGTCGCGGACAGGAGCGCGCCCTTGGAGGCGGCGTAGGCGGCCTGCATGACCTCCGTCGCCGGCACCCACATCGACTGCGACAGGATGTGGACGATGCCCGTGGCCACCCCGGACTCCCGCGCCAGATGCGGGATCGCGGCCTTGCTGAGCTGCAGGGTGCCGACGACGTTGACCTCGTAGACGGCGCGCCAGTCGGCGAAGTCGGCGTCGCTGACGCCCCCGAAGACCTGGTCCATCGCCGCGACGTTGACCAACCCGTCCAGCGCGCCGAAGCGTTCGACCGCGAGGTCGACCAACCGCCGGCAGGCGTCCTCGGAGGTGATGTCGGTCGGCGCGTAGGCGACCCGCGCGGCGTCGAAGTCGGCGGCCGCCTTGACCAGGTTCGCCTCGGTCCGCGCCCCCAGCACCACGTTCGCGCCCTGGCCGTACGCGGCCTGCGCGACCTCCCGGCCGAGGCCTTCGCCGACCCCTGACACGATCACCGTCTTGCCTTCGAGCAACATGAGCGGAGCCTTTCGTAGGCGGTGGCGGCACTGGCGGCCCGGGTGGCGCGCGGAGCCTGATGGTGCGTCAGATTAGGCGGGGCGGGGTGAGATGGCCAGGGTCGGCGCGGCAGTCCTGACAGCTCCTCGCCGCACCCCTTGACGCGTGATTGTTCTAGCTGTTCTATATCAATAGCCAGAAGGAGGCAGACCTTTGCTCCTCACCGTGGAACCCGACGGCGACGTCCCGATCTACCAGCAACTGCGCGATCAGATCGTGCTGGCGGTGGCGGCCGGCGTGCTGGTACCGGGGGATTCGCTGCCGACGACGCGGCAGTTGGCCGCCGATCTCGAGATCAACATGCACACCGTGAACAAGGCGTACGACCTGTTACGGCGTGAGGGATTGGTGCGGTTGGGGCGCCGGACCGGCGCGGTGGTGGCGCGGGGGCCGGGGGCCGGACCCGCTTCGGCGCAGGAGGTCGGCGACTGGGAGCGGCGGGCGCGGACGCTGCTCGCCGAGGGCTTCGCGAAGGGGATGGCGCCGCCGGAGGTGCTGGCGCGGTGTCAGGCCCTGCTGGGCGAGTTCACAGAACACTGATTTGGACGGAAGGCTCCGATGCACACCTCTGCTCTCCCCGCGGTCCTCCCGGCCCTGCTGATCGGGTCCCTGTCCCTGCTCACCCCGGTGCTGACGCCGCCGAGCGTGCAGTTCGGGGTGCGGGTGCCGGCCGAGCGCGCCGGGGACCCGGTGGTGACGGCCGCCCGGCGGACGTACCGGATCGGCGTCGGCGCGGTGACGGTCGTCGCGGTGCTCGCCGGATGGTTCGCGGCGTCGTCGCAGGCTGCGATACCCACCGCCCTGCTGGTCGAGTTCGGCGGATCGCTGGCGGCATACCTGGTGGCGCGATCGCACGTCGCGGACGCGAAGCGCGACGGCCGCTGGTTCCAGGGCCGCACCCAGGTCACCGTCACCGACACCGCGCTGCGCACCCGGCCCGAACCGTTCCCCTGGCTGTGGGCGCTCCCGGCGGCGGTGATCACCGTGGGCACGGCGATCGTCGGCGCGGTCCGCTACCCGCGCATGCCAAACCGGCTCGTCTCGCACTACGACGGCGGCGGGCATCCGACCTCGTACACCGACAAGAACTTCGGCTCGGCGTTCGCCCTGGTTCTGGCGCAGATCGGGATCACGGCGCTGATCGTGGCCGTGTCTTGGGCCACCGCCCGCGGCAAGGCGCAGCTCGACGCACAGGACCCGCACGCCACGCGGCGGCACCGCCGCTTCGTCACCGCGATGGCGCGCTGCCTGCTGGTCCTGGCGGCCGCCGTGGACCTGTCGATGCTCTTCGGCGCGCTGGCGATGTGGAAGCTGACCGGCAGCACGGGCGTCTTCGTGGTGCTGCTCCTGGCGCCGATCGTGCTGGCGACGGCCGGGCTGATCGTGGTGTCGGTCCGGTTCGGGCAGGGCGGTTCGCGGCTGCGGTTCGCCGAGGACACGCCGGGCGACGGCGGCTCGGGCGACGGCGGCTCAGGCAGCACCGCCTCACAGGCCGGCGGCACCGTCAACCGCGACGACGACCGCTTCTGGAAACTGGGGATCTTCTACGCCAACCGCGAGGACCCGTCCGTCTTCGTCCAGAAGCGCTTCGGCGTGGGCTGGACCATCAACTTCGCACGCCCCGCGGCGGCCGGCGTCTTCGTCGGCATCCTCGCCATCGGGCTGCTGTTCGGGACCCTCCTCGGCTCGCACTGAGCCGCGACAGCGGGCGCTACTGCGGATACCGCAGCGGTGACACGTCGAGTTGCCGTCGGTAGCGGGCGGCTTCGGCCGGGGGCAGGTCGTCGAAAACCGCCAGGGCCCGGCGGTGGGACTCCTGCGCCTCCGGGATGCGTCCCTCGGCGTGCCGAATTCGGGCGATGCCGTTGAGACTGTCGGCGTGCAGGTAGCGGTTGCCCAGGTCGCGTGCCATGGTCACCGACTCTTCGAAGGCGGTGACGGCTTCGGCGTAGCGTTCCAGGACGGAGTAGGTGAAACCCAGGTTGTGCAGGCCCATCGCGACGTACATCGCGTCGTCCTCGGCGCGGGCCGCGTCGATGGAGGAGATGACGTGGGTCAGCGCCTCGGCCGGCCGACCCAGGTTGTGGAAACAGATGGCCACCGTGTTGAACACGTTGAAGCTGCGTTGGGCGAGGCGCACTTCGTCGCGGTCCCGTAGCGCCAGGGCCTGGAGGGCGACCTCCAAGCCTCGTTCGTGATCCCCGACCCCGGTGTACGCCATGGCCAGACAGTTCAGCACCTGTTGTCCGGTCACCAAGTCGTCGTACTCGCTGGTCAGGGCCAGGGCTTCTTCCAACGGGGCGATCGCCTCGTCGGATCTGTTGTCCGACCAGAGGGTGAACCCCAACCGTTGCAGCACCTGTGCCTCGGCCCCGGGGACGCCGCACCGCCGGGCGTGGGGCAGGGCGGCGCGAAGCAGTCGCTCGGACTCCCGCCAGTTCCGGGCGACGTCCTCGATCCGGATCATGCCCAGCGTCAGCAGGACGACCACCCGGTCGTGGGCGGACGCCGCCGCCGCCGAGAGGATCCGCAGCAGGTTCGGCCGTTCCCGGTCGTACCAGGCGATCGCCTGTCTGCTGTCACGGAACCGCATGCCGTGGCCTCGCGGTTCGGCGGCGGGGAAGGGCAGCGGCTGGCTCAGGTTCACCGTCCGGCCCGCCGCCAACATGGCCGCCACGTACCAGGTGAAGACGGCGGTGACGGCCTCGGAGCGCTCCTGCTCGCTGAGCTCCGCCGCGGCCCGTTCGGCCGCGTAGACGCACAGCAGGTCGTGCAACTCGTAACGGTCCGGGACCTTCTGCTGGACCAGCCGCTCGTCCTGCAACGACTCCAGGATCCGCTCGGCCTCGCCGCGGTCCACCCCGGCCAGCGCGGTGACCGAGACCGCGGTGAAGTCCAGCGCGGGATGGACGCCGAGCAGCCGGAAGACCCGTTGCGCGGCCGCGGGCAGGCCCTGATACGACAGGTCGAAGACCCGGGCCAGCCCCCGGCTGCCCGCCGCGATCTCGTTCAGCCCCTTGCCCAGCCGGTCGGCCAGATAGCGCAGGGTCCACACCGGACGGGAGCGCAGCCGCGCCGCCACCAGCGAGACCGCCAGCGGCAGACCGCCGCACAGCTCCGCGAGCCGTTCGGCCGCCTCCGGTTCGGCGCCCACCCGCTCGCCGCCCACAACGCGGGCCAGCAACTCGACCGCCTCCCCCGGGTCGAGCACGTCGAGGATCACCGAGCGCGCCCCCTCCAACGCGGCCAGGCTGCGGCGGCTGGTGATCAGCACCAGGCAGGTCGGGGACGCCGGCAGCAGCGGTCGGACCTGGTCGACGTCCGCGGCGTTGTCGAGCAGGAGCAACGCCTGGCGGCCGTGGACGCGGTCGCGGAACATCGCGGCCCGCTCGTCCAGCCCGGCCGGGACGTGCGCGGCCGACACCTCCAGCTGACGCAGGAACGCGTCGAGGATGGCGGCCGGATCGGACGGTTCGTGGTCCGGGTCGAAGCCACGCAGGTTGGCGTAGAGCTGGACGTCGGCATACCGCCCGGCCTGCACGAGACTGTGCGCCGCGTGCAGGGCGAGCTGGGTCTTGCCGATACCGGCCATACCCTCGACCGCCGAGATCACGACGGTGTCCGAGTCCTGATCGGCGCCCGCGGTCAACGCGGCGAGCTCCTTCTCCCGCCCGATGAACGTGGCCAGGTCGACAGGCAGCTGCCGCAGCACCGCGGTCGGCCCCACGGCCTTGGAATCGCGGTGCACCCGCAGGTAAGCCGCACGCCAACGACGCACCGTCGCCTCGTCCGCGCCGAGCGCGCGCACGATGGCGATCACCAGATCCAGATCAAGGCGCCGCCGCCGGGTCTGGAACACCTCGGCGACCGTGGTGTGCGAAACCGCACGCGGCGGCCGCAGCAACGGCCCCACCCGCTTGGCCAGACTCCGGACGGACGGCGAACCGGCCCACAGGCGCAACTGGTTCAGGTGCTCGATGTAACCGGCCAGGTCGACGGCCGCTTCCGGATCAGGCCTGCCGCCCGGGTCAGCGCTCCCCGACATCGCGCCCTCCCCCTCCGATTCCGGGCATGGAGTCTAACAAACGGGTGGTGAGCGGAGTCAGGGTTTATTGACGCACATGCTGGAGGGATCAGGCCGGTGACGCCGGCCGGGTATCCCCCCTTCGCGAAATCTGACGTATCGTCAGCTCACCCGGAAGCCCAGACCTGGAGGCGCCATGTCAGGAAAACAGGAGCACCCCGAGCGCGAGCCGCGCCCCTACAAGACGCTGGCCTCGGAAGGGCCGTACAGCCCCGGGATCGGCAGTGCCCTGATCACCATGGTGGAGCCGCATCCGGGCCACGAGCTCAGCTACAACAGATGGTACGAAGACGATCATTTCATCTCTGGCGCGATGTCGATGCCGTGGATGTTCGCCGGGCGGCGGTGGGTGGCCACGCGGCCGTTGCAGTTGCTGCGGTATCCGGCTGATTCGGCGGTCGCGAGTCCGGTGACGGCCGGCGCTTACATCACCGTGTACTGGATCAATGAGGGCCGCTATCAGGATCACCTGGATTGGACCGTGGCCATCAATCGGCGGCTGCTGCCGGATGGTCGGGTGTACCAGGAACGGACGCATGTGTTCACGTCGTTCCAGGACTACCTCGGCGTGGTCTATCGGGACGGCGACAAGGGGCCGCGGGATATCCATGCGCTGAGTTATCCGTATGCGGGGCTGGTCGTCGAGGTCTACGACGCGGGGGCGGACCAGGATCCGGCGGCGTTGTCGGCGTGGCTCAGGGAGAAGCACCTGCCCGGCAAGTTGGCGGGGTCGCCGGTGGCGATGGCCATGGTGTTCGAGCCGATGCCGTTGCCGGGGAAGACGCCGACGTACGTCAAGCCGGTCGAGGGGGTCGGCAAGCGGATCACAGTGCTCTACTTCACCGAGGCGGATCCGGCCGAGGACTGGGAGCGGTTCGCCGGGGACGGGGCCGCGGCTGAGGCGTCCGGGCTCGGGCGGCTGGAGTTCGCCGCGCCCTTCATTCCGACGCTGCCCGGGACGGACGAGTACGCGGACCGGCTTCGGTAATCGATTCCTGGGAAACGAGAACGGCCACCGGGAAACCGGTGGCCGTTCGTCTCAGCGTCCTGTCACGGGGTCACAGGTTGCTGATCGCGATCGTCTGCTCGCCGAGCTTGGCGGCGAAGGCGTTCCAGTCCGCGACCGCCTTGTACTTGGCCTTGCCCGCATCAGTGCCGGCGCTGTTGCCCTTGTTGAAGTTGTCGTTCGCGCCGGGCTTGCCGGTACAGGTCAGGTTGTCGTTGGCCCAGGCCGCGTAGTCCTTCTCGGACTCCGCCGACAGCTGCCAGGAGTCGATCAGGTCCTTCTGCAGCTGCGGGCCGCCGGGCAGCTTGTCGACGCTGAGCGGCTTCATGCCGTCGGCCTGCGCCTGCCGCTTGGTCGCGACGTCGGTGAAGCTCGCCTTGTTGGCCGCGACGTTCTTGCACTGCTGTACGCCGGTGATCGCGTCGTTGGCCGTCTCCCGCAGGGCGTGGCTCTGCGAGATCAGGGCGAAGATCGCGTCGGCCTGCGCCTTGGCCGCCGGGTCCACCCCGGGCGGGGCGGAGACGCTGGTGCTCGGCGCCGGGGTGTCGACGTTCGTGGTCTTGCCCGCGTTGTTGGGCTTGGACTTGCCGCCCCCGCCGGAGAACGCCACCACGGCCACCACGATCAGCACCACGAACACACCGAGGGCGATCAGCAGCGTGCGGTTGGACTGGCGCCGGTCCGGGCCGGTGGCCAACAGCAGGTCCGGGTTGCCGTTGTTCATGCCGCCGTTGTTCATGCCGCCGTACATCGGCGGCTGCGCCGGCACTCTCGGTATGGACTGGGTGTGCGAGTCCGGGTCGACCGGGCCCTGGGCCTGCGCGGAGTAGCCGCCCGGATCGTAGGCGCGGCTGGGCAACTGCTGGCCGTAGCCGACCTGATCTTGAGTCGGGGGCTGGTAGACCGGAGCCTGGCGGCCGGCGGCATCGGCCGGCGGCAGCGCCTGGGTGGGCTGCGGGCCGATATTGGTATTGGTACCGGGACCCGGGCCGAAGTCCGCGCCGGAACCGGGACCCGGGCCGGCGGTGCTTGGCGCGCTCGTCGCAGGATTCTGCGAGTAACCCGATCGCGAATAGCCGGGGGCACCCGGCACCGAGACGCCTATCGTGCCCTGGTTGGGCATCAGCGAACGGCGGCCGTCGGCCGGGGCGTCACGGAACAGGTGGTCGAACTCGTTCGGGATACCGCCCTGTGCCTGCTGCACGGGCGCCGGCTGGCCCGGCAGTCGCCAGGAGAAGCCGGAGGATTCGGGGATCGGACCGCCCGGGAAACCGTCTTCCTCGGGCGGAACGGGGGAGACTGCCTGGGTAGGCGTCTCGACAGGGGCGAATTGCGCGGTATACGGCTTTTCCGCCTCGGCGGTCGCGACATCCTCCGGCGGCACCTGTCCGCCCCCGGCTGTCGACTCGCGTTCGTGCGTCTCGTCCATAGGCGGGACCGAGCCTACCCGATCGGACTTTCGATACCTCACCACATCGTCGGAACGGGCCGGCCCGGACGTTCAGGCGTTGATCGGCTCCCCGGGCCGCCGCAAGGCGATCAAGCTGCGGAACTCCCGGGTCGCGGCGACGGTCGCGTACGGGTTCAGCCGCCGGTCGAAGTCGTGCAGTGCCTCCACCGCGCGCGCCGACCGGGCCCGGCCGGACAGCTTGACCGCCTCGGTCGCCGCCGCGCAGCCGGCCTCCACCTCGCCGCCCTGCACCCGGGCCGCGGCCAGGGTGAACAGGTTCAGCACCCGGCGCCGGGTCTTGTCCACGCCGAAGCCGGCCAACGCCGCGGCGGCCTGTTCGGCGGCCTGCCGCGGCTGGTCCAGGTCGCGGTGGCAGGCCGCCGCCGCGTCGGCCACGTAGTGCTGGTCGAAGTAGGAGGACCAGACCGGGGCGTCGCCACCGCCGCGTTCCAGTTCGTCACTGGCCCGCCCCAGCGCCTGCTCGGCCGCGCGCCGGTCGTGCATCGCGGCGTAGCCGCGGGCCTCGGCGCAGAAGAACTCGGCCCGCACATGCGGCGAGGCCATACCCCGCGCGCCCTCGTCGGCCGACCGCGCCAGCTGCACGGTCTCCCGCGGTGCGCCCAGGGAGTTGGCCAGGTGGCTCATCGCCGACAGGATGTGCCCGCCGTGGGCCCGGTCGCCGGCGGCCTGGGACAGTCTCAGGGCCTGGATGTAGTAGCGCTGGGCCAGACCGAGGCGGCCGGTGTCGCAGGCGAGGTAGCCGGCCAGTTCGGTGAGCGCCGCGGCGGCCCCGAACAGTTGGCGGCCGACCCGCTCCGGATAGGTGCCGCGCAACAGTTCGGCGACCACGCCGTCCAGGTAGCGCACGGCCAGCACCCGGACGTGGCCGCCGCCGAAGCGGTGGTCCAGCGTGCGGAAGGCGTCGGTGGTCGCGCGGACCGCGGCGACGTCGGACAGGCCGACGCGCAACGGGGCGTGCCCGTTCTTGGCCGCGGCCATCCCCCGGGCCACCACCGGGTCCTCGGCCATGATCAGCCAGTCCCGGCTCGGCCCGACCATCGCGGCCACCGCGAACGACGCCGCGCGCAGCTGTTCGCGCCCGGCGGCGTCGGCCCGCCAGAGCCCGGCCGCGACCGCGATCGCCTCCTGGGTGTCGGCGGCCAGCCCGAGCGCGAGGGAGGAACTCCCGTCCCGCTCGTCGACCATGCCGATCTCCTCGACGGTGACCGGCCGGCCCAACTTGCGGCCCAGTGCCTCGGCGATCAACGCCGGCGTGGTGGCCCGCGGCTGCTGTCCGCGCAGCCAGCGCGCCACCGAAGTCTTGTCATAGCGCAGGTCCAGGCCGAGCTCCGCGCCCGCGAGGTTGACCCGCCGGGCCAGTCCCGCGTTCGAGCAGCCGGCCTCGACGATCAGCTCGGCGAGTCTGCGATTCGGCTCGCGCGGCCCCCGGTGCCCCTCCATACCCTCAGGTGTACCCGCCGGACAATCGGACGAACACGGGTCGAGGAATCTTATACAGATCAACTCGATGAAATATCAGACCTCTTGCACATTCGGGCAATCAGGTGACAAGCGACCCGTAACCAGACTCCAGTCACTCGCGTTATGGGCACATGACTGTGCTGTCACTCCCCGAGGGCGACCTGGCCGACCCCGGACCCGCCCCGTCGGACGCGGACCCGCTGGGCCTCAAGGCCGCCGCGTTGAGCTACATCGAGGAACGACACTGGGACATCCTCCCGGGCGCGTCAGTAATCCGGGCGGACGGCGCCTGGCGCTGCTCCTGCGGCAACAACGCCTGCCCCGCCCTGGGCTCCCACCCCGCACACCGGGACTGGAACAAGCAGATCACCGCGCAGCCCTCGCGCGTGCACGGCTGGTGGGACGAGAACCCGGACGCCGCGATCCTGCTGCCCACCGGCCGCACCTTCGACGTCATCGACGTCCCCGAGCAGGCCGGCTGCCTGGCACTGGCGCGACTGGAGCGCAGCGGGGCGGCGTTGGGCCCGGTCTCCGCGACCCCGACCCGGCGGCTGCACTTCTTCGTCCTGCCGGGCACGAAGAAGAAGATCCCTGAGATGCTGATGCGCGCCGGCTGGGGCCGGGCCCAGCTGGATCTGGTCTGCCACGGCGAGAAGGACTTCGTGGTGGCGCCGCCCTCGCGCATGGGGACCGGCGGGCAGGTGCAGTGGGCACGGCCGCCGGGGGAGTCGAACCGGTGGCTGCCGGAGGCGGCGGAGCTGATCCCGACGCTGGCGTACGCGTGCGGGCGTGAGCGGTACTGACTTCGCCAGAGCCTCTAAGGCCTCTGTGGAACAAGACCCCTGATGGAACAAGGCTTCTGACGGAACCAAAGCGGCGATCACCGAGTCGGTGACCGCCGCTTTGGTGAGTCCTGTCAGCGAGTGCCTACTCCTTGGGCCGCAGCCCTGCCGCCTTCTTCCGCAAGAACACCACCAGGGCGGCCCCGCCGACCACGAGAACGATCGCGATCACCGCCATCGGCAGCAGCGAGCCGCTGGCACCGGTGTGGGCCAGCGTGCCGCCGGTCTTCTCGGACAGCGCGAGGGGAGCGGCCACGGCACTGCTCGTGGCCGTGACCGCCGCGGCCTTGGCGGTACTGGTCGCCGCGGCGCCCGAGGAGGTGGCGGCCGGGCCGGAGGACGACGCGCCCGTGGTCGGCGAGCCGACGCCGACACCCGCGGCCGGTACGCCGGGAGTGGTGCAGGAGGCGGAAGCCAAGGTGAGGCCACCGCTGACGTTCACCAGACCGACGCCGTCAACGGTGACCCGCGCTTCGACCGAGGCCGAGGCGCCGTCCTGGTCGGTGGTGGTGACCGGGGACAGGTGCACGTCGGCGTTCACGACACCGAGGTCCAGCGAGACGTCACCGCTCAGCGGCACCGGAATGTCCTGGCCCAGCAAGGTGATCGTCGCGGGCATCTTCGCCGACGCCACCGGTTTCTGTCCCGGCACGCAGGTCGCCTGCGCGGAGATCGCGTCCAGCTTCAGGATCCCGTTGTCGGCGCTGGCCCCGGGCAACGTCACCAGCGGCAGGAAGACCCGCAGGTTCGCGACGGTCGCATAGGCCTGGGTATAGCCGCCCGTGCCCCGGATCACCCGCGCCGTCCCCGATGCCAGGTCCGCCTTGATCAGGTCGGCTTCCGGGCCGGGCAGGTGCAGGGTGTCGATCAGGTTGTCGTGCAGCCGGACCACCGAGTTGGTGAAGTTCGCGGAGTCGCCGTTGGCGTCCGGCGCGTCGGCCTCTCCCAGCGCGAGGTTCACCAGCGGCAGGTCCAGCCCGTTCGGGCCGGTCAGGTGCAGCCCGCCGAGGACCGCCGGGAGCAGTTGGACGTCCAGATCGACCTTCCCGGCCACCGCCTTCGCGGTCCCGGGCGAGGAAGCGGACGAAGACGGCGATCCGCTCGCCGAGCCGGAAGGCGTGGCGGGGGACCCGGCGGCGGAAGCAGCCGCGGGCAGCGCCCCGAAGGCGGTCACGGTAAGTGCGGCGACGGACGCGAAGAGGAGGGAAACGCGGCGTCGACGCCCCAACGGGGAAGGCATCGAGCCGCGTAAGTCGGCATCCTGAGTGGATATCGAAGACATCGTGGCGAACCCCCAAGACTTTTGGACAGCCTCGCCATTCTTGCTCACCCTGGGCGGTCTGACTATCACAAAGCGTGGATTCACTCACACAGGCTATCCGACTCCGAATTTCCCGGGTAGACCTTTCGTGCGAACGGATCGACCGCCTGATTCGGGCCCGGCGCACCGGCTGACGGCGCCCCGAAAACCCCGGCCCGTCAGGCCGCCCGCACCGTCACGAACACGTGCCCGGCCAGCTCCAGGTCCAGCTCGGCGGTCTCCCCCACCGACCCGAGCAGCACCCCGCCCGGCGACACCGAGGCCCGCACCGTCTGTCCGGGCTGCACCCCGGCCCGCCGCAGCCGCAGCATCAGTTCCGGGTCGTTCTGCAACGGCTCGCCGAGCCGCCGGACCACCAGGTTCTGCACGCCGCCGTTGCGGGCGCCGCGCTCGACGACGTCCCGCAGGTTCGCCACGTCGCCGTCCAGGAACGCCTCCTGCTCGCCGACGGAGGCGTCCAGTTCGGACAGGCCCGGGATCGGGTTGCCGTAGGGGGACTGGGTCGGGTGGTCCAGCAGTTCCAGCAGCCGGCGCTCGACCGCCTCGCTGATGACGTGCTCCCAGCGGCAGGCCTCGACGTGGACGTCTTCCCACTCCAGCCCGATGACGTCGGTGAGCAGCCGCTCGGCCAGCCGGTGCTTGCGCATCACGCGGGTGGCCTGCTCCCGGCCGGCGTCGGTGAGCTCCAGGTGCCGGTCGCCTTCGACGGTCAGCAGGCCGTCGCGCTCCATGCGGGCCACGGTCTGGCTGACGGTCGGGCCGCTCTGGCCCAGCCGCTCGGCGATCCGGGCGCGCAGCGGGGTGATGCCCTCCTCCACGAGCTCGTAGATGGTCCGCAGGTACATCTCGGTGGTGTCGATGAGGTCGCTGCTCACGTTCTCCAGTCCCTTCCCGCGGGCCACGCGGCCGCCGTCACATGGTGCCTAGCCGCCGGTCTCATGGCCGGTACGCGCAGCGGTCCTCCATTGTTGCGCATTCCACCGACAGCCACCGGCACCTCGGGCCGTTTTCTGGCCGGTCAGTGCCGATTCGCCCGATGAATGCCCTTCGGCGGCGACCGCCTGGTGAGACCTTCGAGCGCCGGTGAGACCGCCGGGAGGGACATCGCCGGCCCGGCACCGCCAGTCCCAACCTAAGCGCTTCAGCCCAACAAGGCTTCCGCGCGCTCGGTCCGAAGGTGCAGCACCGCCCGGCCGTCGCGCCGAGTGGCCACCAGCCCGGCCCCGCGCAGCACCCCGAGATGCTGCGAGACCGCCCCGGAGGTCACCCCGAGCCGTCCGGCCAACTCCCCGGTGGTGCCCGGTTCGGCGAGCTGCACCAGCAGTTCGGCCCGGGTGCGGCCGAGCAGCGCCGACAGCGCGTCGGGCGCCGGCTGGCGCGTCTCCCAGACCGTCGCCACGGCCCGCGCCGGATAGTGCAGCAGGCCGGAGGTGACCGGCTTGGTCGCCACACAGACATCCGGCCAGCCGAGCACCGTCGGCGACAGCACCAGCGACCGGCCGTCGAGGACCACTTCTTTAGCGGCGAACGGCCAAACGGCCTCGCTGATTCCCGGGCCGTGCAACCGCAGTTCGCCTTCCGACCAGCGGACATCGTGGTGCAGGTCGTGGAAGACCGCCTCCACGCCGTGGTCGGCCAGCACCCCGGCCCGGTAGGCGATATCGGCTTCCAGCACGCCGAGCATCCGCGGCCAGTACGGGGCGACGAGCACGTCGAACACCCGCCGCAGGACGTCGGCCAGGCGGGCCAGGCCGGCCGGCGGATCGTCGTAGAACTCCCGTTGGAAGCGGTCGCTCGGCGGCTCGTTGTTGTCGAAGAAGCGCCGGACCCGCGCCGGATCGGCGGTGCGGATGGTCTGGAGTTCCTCCTCGATCGTCGGCATGTGGACGTCGGGCGGCGGCACCAGCACACCGGGCCGCACTCCCCGGTCGGTGAACCCCGACAACAGCTCGATCCCGGGGACCTGGGGCAGCAGCGGCCGGGCCCAGCGCACCCACGGCAGGTGCACGGCGTGCTTGCCTGGCGCCTGGAGCACGTCCACGGCCTGGAGCGCTTCGTACACCGGGGAGATGGCGAAGCGGACGCGGGCCATCTCGGTCCCGGCGATCGGTATTCGGATCGGCCTGGCCATCAGCGCACCCCCGGGGATTTAGCGTGCTCTAAATCCTAGCTCCGACCGGGCCGATCTTCGAATCTTTCAGACATGACCGCTGTCTCTGTCCGCTCAGACGTCTCTGCCCGCTCGGACTCCCCCATCCCGGCTCTCCCCCCGGAGCCGCGCCCCGCCAAGCTCGGCCGCGACTGGCACGTGCTGTTCACCGCGAGCGCGGTCTCCGTCCTCGGCGACGGCGCGTTCGTCGCCGCCCTGCCGCTGCTCGCCGCCGGATACACCCGGGATCCCCGGCTGATATCCGGGCTCACGGTCGCCGGGACGTTGCCCTGGCTGGTGTTCTCGTTACAGGCCGGCGCCATCGCCGACCGCACGGAGAGCCGACGGCTGTCCATCCGGGCCCAGGGCTGGCAGCTGATCTGCGTGCTGGCCGTCGGACTGCTGGCGATGGACCGCGGCGCCGGCTGGGGCCTGGCCGCGCTCTACGTCCTGGCCTTCGCCCTGGGCATGGCGGCGGCACTGGCGAAGAGCGCCTCCCAGCCCTTGATGACGTCCGTGGTCCCGCGCGACCGCCTCATATCGGCGAACGGACAGTTGTACACCGCGCAGTCGGTGGCCAAGGACTTCATCGGGCCGGCGCTCGGCGCGGCGTTGTTCGCCCTGACCCCGACCCTACCGTTCTGGGCCGACGCCGTGACGTTCGCGGCGTCGATGCTGCTGATCGCGCGCCTGCCACGGAACCGAACGCCGGCCGTCACGCCGGCGGCGGAACGCCAGTCACTCCGCGCCGACGTCAAGGAGGGCCTGA
This sequence comes from Catenulispora pinistramenti, assembly GCF_018274385.1. Taxonomy (GTDB): domain Bacteria; phylum Actinomycetota; class Actinomycetes; order Streptomycetales; family Catenulisporaceae; genus Catenulispora; species Catenulispora pinistramenti. The sequence continues at coordinate 58,986 of NZ_JAAFYZ010000030.1, forward strand.
CCTGGCTGGCGCACCACCGCCTGCTGCGCACCACGACGATGCTCTCGGCGGCGGCGAACTTCGGCTCGACGATGGGCGCCGCGACTCTGGTGCTCTACGTCGGGACGCACCACTACGGCGTGCTGCTGAGCATCGCGGCGATCGGCGGCGTCATCGGCGGGCTGATGAGCCGGGCCGCGGTGGCCCGGCTCGGCGGCCGGACGGTGGCGCGGGTGTGCTCCTCGGTGACGCCGGTGGCGGGCATCGGGATCGGGGTGTTCGGGCCGAACCTGTTCGTGGTGGCCGGATTGCTGGCGGTGGTGAGCATGAGCGCCTCACTGTGGAACGTGGCGGTGGTCTCGCAACGCCAGCGGCTGGTGCCGCCGCACCTGCTGGGCCGGGTATCGAGCGCCGGGATCATGGTGATGTGGGGGATGCAGCCGCTCGGCGCGCTGGCCGGCGGACTGATCGCTTCGGGGTTCGGGCTGGCGGCGCCGTGGGTGGTCGGGGGCTCGCTGCGGATCGTCGCCTCGGTACTGGCTATCCGGCCGCTGCGGGAGTGGCAGGACTGAGGGGTTGTTGAAGGGCCCTGACAAACCGGCTGAAGGGGATCGGAGGGGGATCCCCTTCAGCTTCATCGGCGCAGGAGAATGGCGCGGCCGGCTTCGGCGACGTAGGAAGCGAGTTCGAGGTCGACGCTCAGCCACTCGTCCTCGGTGACGGTCACCGTCCCGCCACGGGGCGGTCTCCCCTTGAGTAGCCGAGCCCGGAGGTAGTCCGCGGGGTGTGAGGAGTCGATCTGCGTACCCCGGTATTCCGAGATACGAGCCGCTCGGATGTACTCGTGTTCTGGGATGGTCTGGATGTAGTCCTCCAGGCCGATCCACATCTCCATGGCGTCCTCAAGGCTGGGCGCCTTGCGGAAGGTCGGGTGGGCCGTCCTTGCCCGGGCCATGTACACCTCGACCGAGGATCGGGTGTCGAGCTTGCGCACCAGAGCCAGCGCCGCGTTGGTGGACGCGGTCTGGGCGGCGATGTCGTCGGCGAGGAATTCGGCGCGCAGCGAGACGTGGACTTGAAGCCAGCCGTAGAACCGCTGGAGACCGGTCATCAACAGATAGAAGGGGAACAGGACGACGGGAAGGAGTAGCTGCCCGAAGCCCGCCGTGCCCCGGGACACCCGTCGGCCGTGGGTGCTCGGGTAGAACAGGACGCGCCATTCCCCCAGGCTGCGGTGCGCGCTGGCGACCAGCACGCTCTGTGTGGTGTCCCCGTTGACTTGGTGGCCGAGTTCGTGACCGAGCAACGCCAGCCGCTCATCGCCCGCCAGGACCTGCCACAGCGGGGCCCCGAGGGTCAGCACCGGCTCGTTGCGGACGCCCCGCCGCGCGGTCCCGGCGTTGAAACGGCCGTCGAAGGAGACGTACTTCGGGGTCGGGGCGCCGGTCGCCTCGCCGATCCGGTCCAGGATCGCGAACAGCTTCGGTGCCTTCCCGCGCTTGATCCAGCCCGAGCCGGGGCGCTTGCCGAACCGCGGCCGCACCACCCACGCGATGCCGAATCCGAGCAGCGCCACGATGTACAGCGGCCAGAGCCCGCTGAGCAGTGCCGCCACCGCGCCGATGAAAATGAGGAGGGTCAGGGTGTGGATCGCCAGTCCGAAGGACACCGCGGCCAACCGCGCGGCGCCACCGGGCCGGAGGTCGTCGGCCTGGAGTAGACGTTCCTGGAGCGCTTCACCTCTGCGCCGGGCAGTGTCCTGCCGGCGCCGTTCACGCTTCTTCAGAGTCGCTGACTTCTGTTGTTCATCCTTCGTGATCAGGTAGTGGTCCTGGGCCATGCACCATGGCGCGAACCTGGCGTCGAACTCCCCTGTCCATCCGCACTGCTGACAGGTGTATTCGACGGTTCGCGGCGTTTCTGTCAGTGCCACGGCGCAATAATGGTCGCCTGTTCAGCTGGGCAACACCCATCGGAAATCAAGGAACGATAACGATGTCGCTGCCGATTCCACGCGGGGTCTCGATCGACGCGCTGCGCACCGCCGCCCTGGCCTGCCAGGGGTGCGAGCTCCACCAAGCCCAGCCCGGTTCGCTGAGCGGGCCGACGCAAACGGTGTTCTCCAAGGGGAACCCCACCGCACGCGTCGTGTTCGTGGGCGAACAGCCGGGTGACATCGAGGATCGCGAGGGCCTGCCCTTCGTCGGGCCGGCCGGGCAACTGTTCGACCGGGCCATGGCCGAGGCGGGCATCGACCCGCGGCAGGCCTACGTGACCAACAGCGTGAAGCACTTCCGGTTCATGCAGGAGCGCCCGGGAGGCCGCCGCATCCACAAGACCCCGGACACCGTCCACGTCGAGGCCTGCAAGCCCTGGCTGCGCGCGGAACTGTCGATCCTGGACCCCGAGGTGGTCGTGGCGCTGGGCGCCACCGCCGGCCGGGCCTTGATCGGCCCGCGGTTCCGGGTGACCCGGGAGCGCGGCAGGGTGTTCATGTGGCCGCCGTCCGGTGACGCCGGGTTCGGCTCGGAGCCCTCACGGCGGCGCGCGGTGTCGTTCGTCGCGACGTCGCATCCGTCGGCGGTGCTGCGTGCGGACAATCAGGAGACCGCTTATAAGGAGATGGTGTCGGACCTGCAATTGGTGGCCCGGTTGCTGGCTTGAGAGTGTGGATCCCATGCTGACGATCTCGCGACGCTTCAACGGTCCCCCGCATTCCGGCAACGGCGGTTACGTCTCCGGGATGCTCGCGCAGCTGGTCCTGGCCGAGTTGGGGGACACGCCCGGGGCCGAGGTCGAAGTCACGCTCCGCAAGCCGCCGCCGCTGGAAAAGCCGCTCACCGTGCGACAGCCGGAGGAGAGCGAGAGCCTGCGGTTGCTGGACGGCGGCACGGTGATCGCCGAAGCGGAGCTCGTGGAGGCCGCCGGGGAACTGATCGAGCCGGTCTCCTATGACGAGGCGGTCACGGCGGCCAAGGGCTACGCCGGACTCAGCGGGCATCCGTTCCTGACCTGCTTCGTCTGCGGGCCGGACCATCCCAGCGGGCTGCACGTCTACCCGGGACCGGTGCCGGGCCGCAAGGGCGTGGTGGCGGCTCCGTGGACGCCCGCGGAGGACACCGTGGGACCGGAGTTCGTGTGGGCCGCACTGGACTGTCCCGGGGGCTGGTCGGCCGGCGATCTCGCGGAACGGCCGATGGTGCTCGGCCGGATGAGCGTCGAGATGCTGTCGGACCAGCCGGTCCTTGTCGGGGAACGCTATGTGGTGCTCGGGAGGCACCTGCGCACCGAGGGACGCAAGACGTTCACCGTCTCGGCGCTCTACGGCCCTTCGGGGGAGCCGGTGGCGAGCGCCGAGGCCGTGTGGATCGCGGTCGATCCGGCCACGGTGCGGCCGGTGGTCACGGACTGAGCCGCTCGATGCTCCAGCCTTCGGGATTCTGGTTGTCGCGCTTGTAGCGGAGCCGGTCGTGGAGGCGGTCGGGACGGCCCTGCCAGAACTCGACCGTCTCCGGACGGACCAGGAAGCCGCCCCAGAATTCCGGCAGCGGGACCGCGGTGCCCTCGGGCCACTGTTCGGCCAGTTCGGCGGCCCGCTTGTCCAGCCAGTCGCGGCCGGCGATCACCGTGGACTGCTCGCTGGCCCAGGCCCCGATCTGCGAGCCGTGCGGGCGGGTGGCGAAGTATTCCTCATCGGCGTCGCGGTCGAGTTTGGTGGCCGCGCCGATGACGATCACCTGGCGGTGCAGCGTGTACCAGGGGAACAGCAGCGAGCAGCGGGGGTTCGCGGCCAGCTCCCTGCCCTTGCGGGAGCCGAGGTTGGTGTAGAAGATGAATCCGGTTTCGTCGAACCCCTTCAACAGCACTGACCTGCTGGAGGGCTGGCCGTCCAGGTCAGTGGTAGAGACCACCATGGCGTTCGGCTCGGGCAGGGAAGCCCGGACGGCGTCGTCCAGCCACAGGGCGAATTGGAGGTGGGGTGCGCCGGCCGCGTCCTGTTCGCGCAGCGTTCCGATGCCGTATTCCCGGCGGAGCGCCGCCAGCGCTTCAGAGTCCACGGGCCCACGGTAACGCGTGTGACATTCCAGACACAGCAGTGCCCCCGGTGCAGAGCACCCTGTGTGGCGAGTCACTATAGGAGAGACGCACTAATCACGACACCACAGTGTCGTCACGATGGCGCCGGGTAAGGCGACACCGTGGCAAGCCAGCTGGCCGCATCGAGCCACAGCACGTAGAGCGGCACAAAGAAACAGAGGGAGTACACATGTCCGACTTCGTACCGGGCCTCGAGGGCGTCATCGCCTTCGAGTCCGAAATCGCCGAACCGGATAAGGAAGGCGGCGCTCTCCGGTACCGCGGAGTCGACATCGAAGACCTCGTCGGGCGCGTGACGTTCGGCAACGTGTGGGGCCTTCTGGTGGACGGCAAGTTCAACCCGGGTCTGCCTCCGGCCGAGCCGTACCCGGTGCCGGTGCATTCCGGCGACGTTCGCGTCGACGTGCAGTCCGCGCTCGCCATGCTGGCCCCGGTCTGGGGTCTGCAGCCGCTGCTGGACACCTCGGAGGAGAAAGCCCGCGAAGACCTCGCGCGCGCCGCCGTCATGGCGCTGTCCTTCGTGGCCCAGTCCGCCCGCTCGATCGAGCACCCGGGCCAGGCCATGGTGCCGCAGAGCGAAGTCGACAAGGCCGAGACGATCGTCGAGCGCTTCATGATCCGCTGGCGCGGTGAGCCGGACCCCAAGCACGTCCAGGCCATCGACGCTTACTGGACCTCGGCGGCCGAGCACGGCATGAACGCCTCGACCTTCACCGCCCGTGTCATCGCCTCCACCGGGGCCGACGCGGCGGCGGCGCTGTCCGGCGCGGTCGGCGCGATGTCCGGCCCGCTGCACGGCGGCGCCCCGGCGCGCGTGCTGCACATGGTCGAGGCGGTCGAGGAGATCGGCGACGCCCGCAAGTACGTCAAGAGCGTCCTGGACAAGGGCGACCGTCTGATGGGCTTCGGCCACCGCGTGTACCGCGCCCAGGACCCGCGCGCCCGCGTCCTGCGCCGCACCGCCAAGGAGCTGGACGCGCCCCGCTACGAGGTCGCCCTGGCCCTGGAGGAGGCCGCGCTGGCCGAGCTGCACGAGCGCCGCCCGGACCGGGTGCTGGAGACCAACGTCGAGTTCTGGGCCGCCGTGGTCCTGGACTTCGCCCAGGTGCCGGCGAACATGTTCACCTCGCTGTTCACCTGCGCCCGCACCGCCGGGTGGAGCGCGCACATCCTGGAGCAGAAGAAGACCGGCCGTCTGATCCGGCCGTCCTCCCGCTACATCGGCCCCGGCCCGCGCAAGCCGGAGACCGTCGAGGGCTTCGAGACGATGGTGCCGCCGAGCGGCTTCCACACGTACAAGGGCTGATCCGCCTCGTACAAAGAGTGACCCGCCTCGGTCGGCTCTGAATCCGACCCCGCAGGTCACGCTTCGCAAAGAAAGGGTTCCCCCGTTCGGGGGAGCCCTTTTCGCCTGTCCAGGCGATGCCGCCGGGTAGGCCCCGGCGGACCGCTCAGAGCTCGTTCACCGAACTCCAGTCGTCGTCCCCGTGTCCGGCCTCGACCGCCGCGCCGAACACGCCCCGCACGCTGTCCAGGATCGGGTGCGGCAGATCGCCGGCCAGCCGCGCGGCGTAGGTGAGGTCCTTGTGGGCCAGGCGCGCGGCGAAGTTGATCGAATCCGGCGCCTGCTGGTGGCTGGCCCAGGCCAGCTGGGTGACCGCCCCGCCGGGACGGTCGGCGAACGCCGCGCCGACCGCTTCGGGGTCCAGGCCCGCCGCGACGGCCAGCCGCAGGGCCTCGCCGAAGGCCGCCATGTGGGTCGCCTGCAGGCTGTTGAGGACCAGCTTGAAACGGGTCCCGGAGCCGACGGGGCCGAAGTACCGGACCTCGCGGGAGAACGCCTGCAGGACCGGCTCCAGCTTCGCCAGCCCGGCCTGGTCGCCGCCGACGAGCAGCACCATGGTCCCGGCCCGGGCCGCGGCGGCACCGCCGGTGAGCGGCATGTCATAGAAGGGCAGACCGCGCTCCGCGACGGCGCCGACCAGTTCCGAGACCCAGTCCACCGACAGCGTGGCCGAGGTGACCAGGACCGTGTCGTCCCGGACCCCGGCCAGGATGCCCTCGGGGCCGAGCCACACCCGGCGGGAGGACTCGTCGTCGGCGGTCACCTCGAAGACCACCTCGGCGCGGGCGGCGGCCGCCGCCGGCGTGTCCGCGACCTCGGCTCCGGCCGCGCGCAGGTCCGCGACCTTCTCCGGCGTGCGGTTCCAGAGGATCACGCGGTGTCCGTGCTTGAGCAGGTTCTCGGCCATCCCCCGGCCCATGATGCCCACACCCACGATCGCGACGTCCGCCATGACGGTGCCCCTTCCAGTACGACGCTTTGCTGTGCAGTCCTTTGCTGTACGGTCCAACGCGATCCCGTCCGGAAAAAATGCCGCCGGCCGTACAGACCCCCAAGCGCGCATCGAGTACTACCGGCGCCGGAGTCCCGATGCGTGCAACCGATCCACGATGGCGTGACTCATGTGTCCTGACCAACGGTCGTGGGAGGGGAACGCATGGGTGACCAGACTCGCGTCGACGAGTTCACCGAGTACGCGACGGCGCGGCAGAACCACTTGCTGCGCACCGCGTATCTCTTGTGCGGCGATTGGCACGGCGCACAGGACCTGACGCAAACCGCGCTGCTCAACCTGTGCAAAGCGTGGAACCGCGCCAGCCGCGCGGACTCCGTCGACGCCTATGCGCACAAGACGCTCATCAACGCGTACATCCGCGGCCAGCGCAAGCTGCGGCGCGAACGTGAGTTGCGGGTGGAGGCGCTGTCCGGCACCGAACGCCTGAATTCGGCGACCCACGACCCCGACCGGCCGGAGACGCGGCTGGCCCTGCTGTCCGCACTCGACCGACTCCCGGCCCGGGCCCGGGCCGTGGTGGTGCTGCGGTTCTGGGAGGACCTGAGCGTGGAGGCGACGGCCGCCGCGCTCGACTGCTCGACCGGCAACGTGAAGAGCCAGTCCTCGCGAGCTCTGGCCAAGCTCCGAGTGCTGCTCGGCGAGGAATTCTCCGCTTACGGACCGCGCTCCGGCGCGGAAGGGACAGCTCTGAAATGAGTACTGAGGGATACCACGACGACGGCCACGACACCCCCGGCGGGACAGGCGGTCTGGGCGGTCTCGGCGGCGGCCGGGTCCACGGCCTGCTCGCCACCGCCTTCGACGACGACATGCCGGTGCTGAACCTGGTGCCGGACGCGGTGGACGGTTACCGGAGGCACCGGCGGCGGGCCCGGGTCCTGGGAGGCATCGGGGGCGCGCTGGCGCTGGCCGGTGTCGCCGCGGCGGGAACAGTGTTGGGGGCCGGGGGCGGACACCAGACGCAGCACGTGGATGCGGGGTCCGGAACGAGCGCCGTACCGTCGAAGATCGTCGCGAAATGCACCGGCACCTACAACCTCCTCGACCACGTGCCAGGTCAGTTCAGCGCGAATCAACACGGGCTGACCGCCGTGTGCGAGCAGGATCTCACCACGCTGCGGAAGCTGACCGGCGACAGCGGCCTCGGCCCCCTCACGGAGTCCTACCCCGCCTCGGTCGCCGCCTCTGAGCCGACTGCCGAGATGACGCCACAGATCGGTGGCCCGGATGCCCAGATCCGGCCCGGCACCTATCTCGGCCAGCGCGCCGGCAGCGCCTATCACGTGATGATCGAGGTCGAAGGCAAGACCGTCTCGTTGGGCGAGGACTGCACCAGCACATCGTGCCCGCCGAATCTCAAGCTGGCCGACGGCCGTCCGGCGACCAAGCTGAGCGGAGCGCTGCGGGACTCGTACGTCGTGGTCCACTACGACGCCACTCACAGCGTCGTGATCCGGGCCGGGCTCGAGGACCGGAACAGCGACGGACCGCTGCCGTTCGACTTCGACAAGCTGATCGCCAGCCCCGCCTTCGCCAAGTTGGTCGCCTTCGACGTCCGGACCCTGGACCAGCCCGCGCACCCCGCCTGAGCCAGACCGTCCGCACCGCGCCAGCCCCCGCCGGCCGTTTCCAGCCCTGGCGGGGGCTGGCGTGTCTCGTTTCACGGGACGCACCCCGGATCTTGGACACAACCCCGTTACGATACGAACAGGCCTTGGCCAACGACGCCCTGGGCCACCCGACTTCTCCCCTGTAACGACAACGCTCGGAGAACCGCGTGGCTGACATCACCATCCCCCAGAACCTCCTGCCCGCCGACGGCCGGTTCGGCTGCGGCCCGTCCAAGGTGCGCCCCGAAGCGGTCGCCAAGCTCGCCACCGAGGGCGCGAAGATCCTCGGCACCTCGCACCGCCAGGCCCCGGTGAAGAACCTGGTCGGCCGGGTGCGCGCGGGCGTGAGCGAGCTGTTCTCGCTGCCCGAGGGCTACGAGGTGGTGCTCGGCAACGGCGGGACCACCGCGTTCTGGGACATCGCCGCGTTCGGCCTGGTGCGGGCCAAGACCCAGCACCTGAGCTTCGGCGAGTTCTCCTCCAAGTTCGCCGGGTCGGTGAAGGCCGCGCCGTGGCTGCAGGAGCCCTCGATCGTGAAGTCCGAGCCCGGGACCCACCCGACGGCGACCGCGGAGGCCGGGGTCGACGTCTACGCGCTGACCCACAACGAGACCTCGACCGGCGTGGCGATGCCCATCGCGCGTCCGGCCGGGGTCGACGAGGGCGCGCTGGTGCTGGTCGACGCGACGTCCGGGGCCGGCGGCCTGCCGGTGGACATCGCCGAGACCGACGTCTACTACTTCGCCCCGCAGAAGTGCTTCGCCTCCGACGGCGGCCTGTGGATCGCGGTCTTCTCCCCCGCTGCTCTTGAGCGGGCTGCGGAGATCGCCGCCTCGGACCGGTACATCCCGCCGTTCTTCAGCCTGCCGACCGCGATCGACAACTCGGCGAAGAACCAGACGTACAACACCCCGTCGGTGGCCACGCTGTTCCTGATGGCCGAGCAGCTGGACTGGCTGAACGGCAACGGCGGCCTGGACTGGGCCACCGCGCGGACCGCCGACAGCTCCTCGCGGCTGTACGCCTGGGCCGAGCGGACCGAGTACACCACGCCGTTCGTCGCCGACCCGGCGCAACGCTCGCAGGTGGTCGGCACCGTCGACCTGGCCGAGGGGATCAGCGCGGACAAGGTGTCGGCGGCGCTGCGGGAGAACGGGATCGTCGACACCGACGCCTACCGCAAGCTCGGCCGGAACCAGCTGCGGATCGCGATGTTCCCGGCGGTGGAGCCGGAGGACGTCGACAAGCTGACCGCGAGCATCGACTACGTGGTCGAGCGCCTGGCGTAAGCGCGCCTCGCGCGTCAGCGCAGCACGGACGCGCGCCTCAGCGCAGCACGGAGGCGATCACCACGACAGCGAGGATCGCCACCAGCACGAAAGTGACGACCCTGGAGCGGGTACGAGTGTTCACCGCTCCAGGGTAATGCGATCGGCTCAGCGTCCCGTCAGTGCCCAGTGCGCGACGCGTTCGTAACGCTTGTAGGGCCCGCCGTTGGCCCCGTTGACGGTGTGGGCGGCAGTGGCGGCAGTGGCGGCGTTGGGGGTGTTGGCCCCGTTGGCGGCGTGCGGGGCCTCGCCGACCTCGGCCACCGTGAACAGCTCGACTTCCCCGGCCAGCCAGCCCGGCGACCGGAAGGGGCGCGCCCGGTCCACGATCGGCGTCAGGTCCAGCGGCCCGGTCTGGTCGTCCTGGGTCGCGCCGCGGGGCACGCCGTTCACCCGGGCGAGGGTCAGATGCGGACGGTAGGGGCGGTCCTCGACCCGGATGTGGCAGCGGCGGGCGGCGGCTCCGGCGGCTTCGGCGAGCCGGCCCAGCCGGTCACACTCGCCCTGCACGCCGAACCACAGCGCGCGCGGCCCGAACCGTCCGGCGCCGGCCAGCGACAGCTCCATCGGCGTGGTGCGCGCCGCCACCCGGCCCAGCCGTTCGACCAGGTCGGCGGCCTTCTCCTCGGACACCTCGCCGTAGAAGGCGACCGTGATGTGCCACGTCTCCGGCCGGGTCCAGCGCAGCAGCGCGTTGACCCCGGGGTCGTTGCCCCGCTTCAGCGCGTCGACCGCGGCCCGCACCTCCAGCAGGACCGCACGGGGTGGCGTGATCGCCACGAACAAGCGCATGCGTCTCCTTGAGGTTCCCCCAGCACGCCTGCACCGCACACGGACGCCCGCACCGCTCAGCGCGCTTCACACCTTGTGAGAGCACCCACAATACGGCGTGTGACCGGCGAGTTGTCGATACGAGACCGGAGGATTTTCTGCGCCATGTCGCGCCGCGCCGCGCCGGTGACGCACAGGTCACCCACAGTCGGCGAAGGACTGGCGTGGAGCGACGCGGGCGGGCGACGCGGGCGGGCGACGCGGGCCGAGGCGGATCT
>NZ_JAAFYZ010000300.1 GCF_018274385.1 Catenulispora pinistramenti
GCGGGTCATGCTCCCCGCAGCGCCGCCCGGGGAACGGATCCCAACCACCAACCACCAACCACCAACCACCAACCACCAACCACCAACCACCAACCACCAACCACCAACCACCAACCACCAAAGCTGCCTGCTCCGGCACCAGCCGCCGTCATTCAAGAGTCCAGATAAGCCCGGGCCTGCAACGTGTACAGCTGCGCGTAGTGCCCGTCGGCAGCCATCAACTCGTCGTGGCCGCCAGTCTCCACGATCCGGCCGCCGTCGAGCACGACGATCAGATCCGCCGCGCGCACCGTGGAGAAGCGGTGCGAGACGAACAACGTGATCGCCCCCTGCTCGCGGCGCTCGGCGGCGATCCGCACGTGCCGGGCGAAGACCGCCGCCTCGATGATGGCGTCCAACGCGGCGGTCGGCTCGTCCAGCACGGTCAGCAGCGGCTGCTCGCGCATCTGGCCGCGGGCCAGCGCGATCCGCTGCCACTGGCCGCCGGACAGCTCGCGCCCGCTTGGGAAGTAGCGCCCCAGCTGGGTGTCCAGGCCGGCGGGCAGTTGCGCCACCACCTCGCCGGCCTCGGCCCGCTCGACGGCCGAGGCCAGCGCCGCCTCGTCGGCCATCCGGGGCAGGTCGCCCAGGCCGACGGCCTGCCGGGCCGGGGTCTGGAACCGGACGAAGTCCTGGAACGTCGCCGTCACCCGGCCGCGCCAGGACGCCAGGTCCAGCTCGGCCAGGTCGGTGCCGTCGATCAGGACCCGGCCCTCGCTCGGCGTGTACATCCCGGTGAGCAGCTTGACCAGGGTGGTCTTGCCGGCCCCGTTCTCCCCGACCAGCGCGACCGTGGAGCCGGCCGGCAGTTCCAGCAGGAGGTCGTGCAGGACCTGCTTGTCAGAGCTCGGATAGGCGAAGGCGGTGTGGTCCAGGCGGATGCCGCCGGCCAGGGACTCCGGCGCCGGGAGGGTCCCGGTCGGGCGCTGGGTCTGTGCGTAGTCCTCCAGCCAGAGCATCCGCTTGGCGTTGCGCATCGCGGTCGCCAGGCTGCCGGCGGTGTCCGAGGCGGTCGACAGCTGGCTCTGGACCCGGCGCAGCAGGCTGACGACCATGACGATCTGTCCCGGCGAGACCTGGCCGTGGGTGGCGCGCAGGACCAGCACGACGATCGCGGCGATGAAGAAGGCGGCGTAGAACAGCCAGCCCGCGGCCTCCCACGCCGCCCCGCGCAGCGCCGCCCCGACCGAGGACTTGCGGACCTGCTCGCCGAGCTGGTGGTGCCGGGTGGCCAGGTCGTCGGTGATGCCGTAGGTGCGCAGCTCCTTCGCGGTGTCGGCGGAGGTGGTGATCACGAACAGGTCGCCGAGCAGCCGCCGGTCGTCGGCCAGCTCGGTCTCGTTCCGCTTGGCGATCTTCGAGGCCCGGCGGCTGGCCAGCGCCGGGGCGACGGCGGCCACCGGGACCAGCAGCACCGGCAGGTAGACCGTGGCCAGCAGGACGGCGATGGTGCCGATCCGGATCGCGTTGGAGACCATGCCGGTGATCTGCCGTGGGGCGGCGGCCAGCCCGCGGCGGTTGTCGCGCAGCTGCTCCACTTCGCGCAGGATCGCCGGGTCCTCATAGTGCTCCAGGCCCGGGATCTCGTTGATCAGACCGGCGATGCGCTCGGAGTGGTAGACGTTGACGGTGTCGGTCAGCGGCGAACCCTGCGCGACGGCCAGGTTCTGCAGCAGCCAGCCGACGCTGAACAGCACGGCCACCACCGACACGCCGACGATGACGCGGGCGGCGTCGCGGTGCAGCGCGGCGTCGACCAGGATCCGGTAGCCGACGGGGTAGCTGACCGAGGCCGCGGTGCCGAGCAGGCTCATGAGCGTCGCGGCGGTCATCATGCCCGGGGAGGCGCGGAATCCGGCGCCGACGAGGATGCCGAACATGCGGCGGCGCAGGCGGTGCTCGGCGGGTTCGAAGGTGCGTTCCGGCTGCTCGATGTCGCTTTGTTCGATGTCGCTTTGTTCGGCGTCGCTCTGTTCGGTGTCGCTCATGCCTTGTTCCGTCCGCCGGTGAATGCCGCCGCCTGCTTGGTGAACAGATCCGCGTAGGTGCCCGCGTGGGCCAGGAGTTCGGAGTGGCTGCCGAGCTCGGTGATCCGGCCGCCGTCCAGGACCGCGATCCGGTTCGCCCGCTTCACGGTGGAGAACCGGTGCGAGATCACGATGCTGGTGACGCCCCGCGTGATCTCCAGGAACCGCTCGTAGAACGCCGCCTCGGCCCGGACGTCGAGCTGGGCCGTCGGCTCGTCCAGGATCAGGACGGTCGCGCCGCGCGCGACCGCGTACAGCGCGCGGGCCAGCGCGATCCGCTGCCACTGCCCGCCGGACAGATCGGTGCCGCCTTCGTACTGCGGGGACAAGACGGTGCGCCAGCCGTCGGCCAGGCCTTCGACGAGGTCTGTCGCCCCGGCCCGCTCGGCGGCCTGGTTCAGGGCCCGCTCATCGACCGGACCCCCGAGAAGGTTCAGCGTCACGTTCTCCCGGGCGGAGAGCGGATAGCGCGTGTAGTCCTGGTAGACGACCGCGACCTGCTTCTGCCAGTCGCGGACGTGCAGGTCGTTCAGCGCGACGCCGTCCACCAGGACCCGGCCGCGGCTCGGGTCGCGCAGCCGCGCCAGGAGCGTGACCAGCGTCGTCTTGCCGGCGCCGTTCACCCCTACCAACGCGGTCGATTCCCCCGCGCGCAGCGTCAGATTCAGGTCGCCGAAGACGTCGGTGTCGCCGCCGGGGTAGCGGAAGCCGATGTTCTCGAAGACCACGGCCTCGCGCGGCATCCCGGCCGGGTCGACGGCGTCGCGGCCGGCGTCGGCCGGATCGGCGGACGGCTCCAGCGAATCGGTGAGCGCGTCGAGGTCGGGGAGTGCGGTGAGCATCATCTCCAGCTGGAAGTCGGTCATCGAGACCGTACCGATCGACATCGAGGACGGGAGCATGGTGAGCATCACCGCCAGCGTGCCCAGCCCGATCTCGCGGTGGTACGCGGTCCAGCCCAGAGTTCCCGCGCCGAGGGCGAACACCGCGAGCACAGCGACGGCCACCAGTGTCATCCGCCGGCCCTGCCGCCGGATCTCGGTCCAGGTCGGACTCAGGCCACTGATGTAGTGGGTCCGGTGTTCGGCGGTGAGCCACTTGCTGAAGCCGAACACCCGGGATTCCTTCGCCGCGCCCGGCCGCGTCGCCACCGCGAACAGGTACCAGGCCCGCCGCAACGGCTCCCCGGCCGCGCGGAAGCTGCCGATCCGGGTCCGTATCAGTCGGCCCAGCGGATGCCGCACCGCCAGCCACGCCGCGAACATCGCCAGGCCCAGCCACCAGCGGAACGTGCACAGCACGACGCAGGCCATGGTCCCCGACAGCCAGCCGCCGAGCTGCGAGGCGATGGTCATCGGGGCGTCGGCCGGGGCGGCGTTCATCAACTGGCCCTGCGCGTTCGCCAGCCGGTCCAGCGTCTCGGAGTCCTCCAGGTGCGCGATGCCCGCCGGCGCGCTCACCGCTGTGATCAAGCGGCGTTGCAACGCGACCACCATGCGGGCCCGGACGACCGAGGACAGGGCGTCCTCGGCCGGACCGCGCAGCAGGGACAGGCCGTAGCAGACACCGGCCAGGGCCAGCGCGGTCAGCAGCGAGTGGCCCGCGGCCGAGCCCAGGCCGTCGCGGGCGGCGGCGGGGATGCGGCCGGTGGCGCGGCCCATCGCGATGAGGGTCAGGTTCGGGAGCACGGCCTCGGCCACGACGAACCCGGCGACGGTCCAGGCCAGGGCCGGGCTGACGGAGGTGAGCAGGCGGATGGCCCGGACTCGGCGGGAGGTTTTGGCGGCGGTGAGCGGGTGCGACAAACGTGATATCGCTAGCCGGGGTGGTGACGGTGGGTTCGGCACGGGGTCCACCGTGACTCAGCGGTGTCAGACGGGGCAACCGTGTTTTCGGAGAGCGAACGCTCTTGCCTACGGGTCTACGGGTTCTCGACGTACCCGCCTGTCGGCCTACAGATGCGGCGTCAGCCGCCGCAACCCCTTCCGGTCGTAGTACCGCGTCATCGCGAAGCCGAACACGAGCGCGCCCGCCACCCCGACGACGATCATCAGCCACGCCCGCATCAGTCCCGCGTCGCCGCGCGCGTCGAAGTACAGGATCGCGCGCACCCCGCCGCTGAGCTGCCGCATCGGTTCGAAGGCGCCGAGGAAGCGGTAGATGCCCGGCGCCGCCTGCAGCGGGATCGTCGCGCCGGAGGAGGGGATGGCCAGCGCCACGAACACGAACATCGAGACCAGCTGCCCGATGCCGCCGAAGGCCGCGTTGATCGCCTGTACCCCGAGGCCGATCGCCAGGCAGGCACAGTAGGAGAAGATCCACAGCAGCGGGATGTGGGTGGCGTCCATGCCCAGCGCGGCGATGCACGCGACCATCACCATGCTCGTGGTCAGCACCGTGATACCCGCGGTCATGAACATCTTCAGCAGCAGGGTCTGGGTCCTGGTGATGGGCACGGTAGGGCGGCGCGTGTGCCAGGGCCCCATCTCGCTGTCGGCGTACCCGAGCGCCGTGTCCACGCCGCTGTTGATCAGGTTGCCGCCGATGAACCCGGCCAGCACCAGCAGCAGCGCGTAGTAGAACGCGGTCAGGCCCAGGCCGCTGTGCCGGCCGATCGGATGGCCGACCTGGCTGCTGACGGCGACCGGGTCGGCCAGGAGCAGCCGCGCGGTGGGGTCGGCGCCGGCCGCGGCGGGGGAGGACGTCAGCTGCTTGCCGATCGCCAGCGAGGCCTGGTGCGCCGCCCCCTGGGTGGCCTGGGCCGCGATCGAGGAGCCCAGGCTGCCCAGGCCGGGGTTGGTGAGCACGGTGATCGTCGGGCGCGCCGTGGCCTGGCCGGTGGTCAGGGCCGTGACCGAGGCCGTGAAGTCGGCCGGGATCTCCAGCGCGCCGTAGACCTTGCCCGATGCCAGCATGTCCGCCGCCTCGGCCGGCGTCGCCCGCTTCCAGTCGAACTGGCGACCCGGCGTACCGGCCACCACCGACTGCGCCACCTGAGCACCCAGGTTCTGCTGCTGGCCGGGCGGCGGCGCCCCGGTGTCGGCGTCGACCACCGCGATCGGCAAGCGGTGCAGGTTGCCGTTCGGATCCAGGATTCCGCCCATGTAGAGCAGCGAGAGCAGGAGCGCCACCAACGTCGCCAGGACGGCCGGGATCAGCCACAGCTTCGGGCGGCGCACCAGCATGGCGGCGCTGGCGTTGGGCCGGGGTACCGCTGCGCTGTCCGGCTCGGCAGAGGAGGTCACGGTCGTCACGCTATTACGACGCCGCAGGTGAGGCGGCATGCGACACGCGACCAGAGGACATCAGTGGGTTTGCACCGCCGAGCCCGCGAACTCCAGCAGCAGATCGCAGGTCGTCTGCGGATCGTCGTACATAGGAGTGTGGCCGATCCCCGGCAGCACCACGACCCGGGCCCCCGGCACCACCCGGTAGTCCTCGGCCGCGGCCGACCGCCAGCGCGCGTCCTGCGCGCCGAACACCACGAGCAGCGGCTTCCCGAGCGCGGTAAGCCGGTCCGGCATCGGCTGTTCCCTGATATACGCCAGCGACCCTCGTGCGGTCGCCGCCAGAGCGTGGTGCGTCATGCCCCGGGTCCGGTCCGCGAGCTCGTCCGGAAGCGGCGCCGCGGGCTTGGCGAACGCGGTACTCAGGCTCTTGCGGACGATGGCGGTGTTGAACGCCCGCCACAGGAACGCGCCGGGCACCCGGGCGAACAGCAGCCGACTCAGAGGGCTGTCAGATGTATCAGCCTCCGGATACGGTCCGGTCCCGATCAACACCAGCGCCGACACCGCATCAGGACGCTGCCGAGCCAGCTCGGCGACCACGCTGCCGCCGGTGGAATGCCCGACGGCCAGCAGCACGCGGTTTATGCCCAGCTGTTCCAGGACGGCGCCGATGCGCTCGGCCTGTCCGGGGACGCTGTATGCGGCGTCCCCGCTCTTCGGGCCGGTGGAGCGGCCGTGGCCGAGCAGGTCTACTCGCACCACTCGGTAGGCGTCGGCCAGGCACGGCACGACCGGATTCCACCACGCCGTGGACGCGCCGAGCCCGTGGACCAACAGCAGCACCGGCGCCTCTGGCGCACCGTTGCGCACGACGTGCGCCCGGGCATCGCCGAGCTCCACGAACTGCTCCTCGGCACGCCACGAACGATCAGGAATGTGCTGTTCCATAGCTGTTCCCCGCTCTCTGTGCATGGACTTCGTGGAAGTTCCCCTCGTCGGTTAGCGTGGTCTCATGGCGGTCGGCGCGCTTCCACAAACGTGCGGTGCCACACAGGCGCCGGTGGCGTGGCTCCGTCCCGGACAGTGCGGCTACGTCGGGCCGGACCTGGGCGTCGATCTGCACGCCGCGTCCATCGGCGTCCTGACCGTCGGCCTGGACGCGCCGTTCGTCCTCGAGACCCCCGAGCACGGCGCGATCCGCACCCGCAGCGTCTACGCACCGGGCCGCGCTCGGCACCGCGTGATCTCGCCTGAGGGGCGGATCCTGTTGCTGTTCACCGATCCGAGCGCCGCCGTCGCGATGCGGCTGCAGGTGGGGCGCTACGGTCTGGAGCACCGGCTGGAGCGCGAGTTGATTGCGGCCTGTCGGCGTGGGGCGGATTTGGAGTACCTGCGACTTGTTGCTGATCCCTGTCTGACCGGCGGGACTGACCGCCGCATCCGGGGCGGCGCGACTGACCGCCGCATCCGGCGCGTCGTCGATGAGATCCGCGAAGAACCGGCCCGGATACTGCGTGCCGAGCACAGCGCGCACGGCCTGGGGATGTCGACCCCTTACTTCCTGCGGCTGTTCGCCAGCCAGACCGGCACGACCTTCCGCCGCTACCAGCAGTGGAACCGCCTGCTGGAGGCGGCTCGGGGGCTGGCCGCCGGGCACAACCTCACTCGCTGCGCCGCCGACGCCGGCTTCGCCTCGCCGTCGCATCTGAGCGATACGTTCCACGAGACGTTCGGTACCACGGCCTCCGCTGTACTCGGATCGAATGTTCGGATCGAATTGGATGTCTGATTCGAGCCGGGTCGCGGTTGACTCGGCCGCCGGTTCACGCGGCTTCTTCGGAAAGTGACACATCTCGGCGCCCTCGCCTGACATGTGCATATGCAGGACACGAACCGGTCACGGTCTCCTACCGGATCTTGTCCTGCGGGTTCCCCAGTGGATAAACATCAGTTCGCCGTCCCTGAAGATTTCATAAAGTCGCCCCCTGGCGGCCGCTTCGCGCGGGACGGCTGCCACCACAGGGGAAAGGGATTCCATCTATGCCGAACGCCGCTCAGCGGCGGCGTGCGCAGGCTGTGATGGCGGGGGTCTTCCCCGTCGCCATCGCGCTTGTCGCCGCGTCCGCGTCCGCCTCGCCCGCGCAGGCCGACACGCAGCACCACAGCACCACCAACAAGATCCTGGCCGACGCCCATCCGGCGTGGGCGACCGCGCAGGCCGACCGGGGTGCGCTGCCGGCCGCGCAGCAGATCAGTACCCGGGTTTACCTGGCCGGGCAGGATC
The DNA here is from genome assembly GCF_018274385.1 of Catenulispora pinistramenti. Taxonomy (GTDB): domain Bacteria; phylum Actinomycetota; class Actinomycetes; order Streptomycetales; family Catenulisporaceae; genus Catenulispora; species Catenulispora pinistramenti. The sequence continues at coordinate 7,581 of NZ_JAAFYZ010000300.1, forward strand.
CGGCGGGGCTGGCCGCCGCGGCGCGGGCCGCCGCCGACCCGAACAGCCCGGACTACCAGCACTTCCTGACCCCGGCGCAGATCCAGGCGCGGTACGGCGCCACGCCGGCGCAGCTGGCGGCGGTGCAGAAGTGGCTGACCGGGGCCGGGCTGAAGGTCTCGGGCGTGCAGAGCGACTGGATCGACGCGGTCGGTGACTCCGCCGCCGTGCAGCGCGCCTTCGGCACGCAGATCAAGGACTACCAGGGCACCGACGGCGCGGTGAAGTACGCGGCCTCCTCCGCCGCGGTCATCCCGGCCGACGTCGCCGACCTCGTCACCGGCGTCTCGGGCCTGTCGCAGGCCTCGGTGCGGGTGCACGCGGACTCGGCGAAGGCGAACGCGGCCAACGCCGCGAACCAGAACTGCTCGCCGTACTGGGGCGCGACCACCAGCACCGCCTGGCCGGCCGGCGCCAACCCCGGCCCGACGGCGCTGCTGCCCTGCTCGTACACGCCCAAGCAGCTGCGCGACGCCTACGGCGTCACCAAGTCCGGGATGACCGGCAAGGGCTCGACCATCGCGATCGTCGACTGGTACGGCTCGCCCACGATGCAGGCCGACGCGAACCAGTTCGCGACCGCGCACGGCGACAAGGCCTTCGCCCCGGGCCAGTACAGCGAGGTGCTGGACCAGTCGCAGTGGACGAACGTCCAGGCCTGCGGCGGCACCGCGAACGTGGCCGGCGAGGAGGCGCTGGACGTCGAGATGACGCACGGCCTGGCGCCGGACGCGAACATCGTCTACGTCGGCGCGAACTCCTGCACCGACCCGGACCTGATGGCCGCCGAGGAGAAGATCGTCGACCAGCACCTGGCCGACGTGGTCTCCAACTCCTGGGGCGAGATCATGCACACCACCGACGGCCAGGACATGGACCCGTCGGAGATAGCCGCCTACGACCGGATCTTCCAGAAGGGTGCCCTGGAGGGCATCGGCTTCGACTTCTCCACCGGCGACTGCGGTGACGACGACCCGGCGAACGCGGCCGGCGGCGGCGCCAACTGCGCCCCGGACTCGGCGCGCAAGCAGACCGAGTGGCCGGTCAGCTCCTCGTGGGTGACCGCGGTCGGCGGCACCACGCTGGCCACCGACGCGCAGGGCGACTACGCGTGGGAGGCGACGATGGGCGACCACGTCGGCGCCGCCAAGCAGGGCGACGCGGCGTGGGGTCCGGTCAAGGGCCAGAAGGTCCCGTTCTCCTTCTACTTCGGCGGGGGCGGCGGCACGTCCGAGGACGTCGCGCAGCCGTGGTACCAGTCCGGTGCCGTGCCGGCCGCGCTGGCGGACAACCTGCCCAGCGGCCACGGCACCACGCGTCCGATGCGGACCCTGCCGGACGTCGCGATGAACGGCGCGCTGGCCTCCTCGGTCGACGTCGGCATGACCGGCATGACCACCGCCGGCCAGTACGGCGAGGGCGGCATGGGCGGCACCTCGGTCGCGGCTCCGGAGTTCTCGGCGCTGCAGGCCGACGCCAAGCAGGCCGCCGGCCACGCTCTCGGCTTCGCCAACCCGGCGCTGTACGCGCTGAACGGCTCCTCGGCGTTCCACGACGTCACCGGGCAGATCCCGGGTCAGCCGAAGGTGCTCGAGGGCATCCACGTCTCGACCGCCGACCCGACCCGCGGCACGCTCTACCAGGCCGGCGAGGACTCCTCGCTGACCGCGGCCGTCGGCTACGACACCGCCACCGGCCTGGGCTCCCCGGCCGACGACTACCTGTCGAAGGTCACCACCGTCGCGCCGCTGCAGCCGACCGCGCCCAACGCCCCGGTCGTGCACCGGATCGCCGGCGCCGACCGCTACGGCACCGCGATCAACGTCTCGCAGAAGTCGTTCCCGAAGGCCGGCTCGGCCTCGGCCGTGGTCCTGGCCACCGGCGAGACCTTCCCCGACGCGCTGTCCGGCGTCCCGCTGGCCACCGAGAAGGGCGGCCCGCTGCTGCTGACGCCCTCCAAGGCGGCCGACCCGGCCGTGGTCGCCGAGATCCACCGGGTGCTGGCCCCCGGCGGCAAGGTCTACGTCCTGGGCGGCGTGAACGCGGTCTCCGACAAGGTGGTCAGCGCGCTGGGCCTGCCGGCCGCGCAGGTCACCCGGGTCGCGGGCGCCGACCGGTACGGCACCTCGCTGGCGATCGCCAACCAGCTGGGCAACCCGACCGGCAACGTGGTGCTGGCCACCGGCGCCGACTTCGCCGACGCCCTCACCGCCGGCCCGTTCTCGGCGATGTACGGCGGCGGCAGCGGCACCCCGGCGGCGATCCTGCTGACCGCCGACCGCAAGCTGTCCCCGGCCGTGGCCGGCTTCGTGGCCGGCGCGCACTCGGTGGCGGCGGTCGGCGGCCAGGCCGTGGCCGCGGCCGCGCACCTGAAGAACCGCGACGCCTCCGCGCAGTTCGCGGGCTGGGACCGCTACGCCACCGCCTCGCTGGTGGCCGGCACCTTCCACAACCCGCAGACCGTCGGCGTCGCCACCGGCACCCGCTTCGCCGACGCCCTGACCGGCGCCGCGATGCTGGCCTCGGCGCACAGCCCGCTGCTGCTCACCGACCCGGTCCGGCTGCCCGACGGCACCGCCACCGCGCTGCACGGCTTCAGCCAGGCGCTGGCCGGCGGCTCGGTCGAGGTCTTCGGCGGCCCGGCGGCCGTCTCGGACGGGGTCGAGGTCCAGGTCGCCCGCGCTGTCGGGGGACGAGTTCTGCGGTAGGTGCGCGGGATGCGCTAACGAGTCCTGCGGTGAGTGTGCAGGATGCGTTGAGCGGATGCGTTAAGCAGATGCGTTAACCGGTAAGGGATTCAGGGGTCGTCCGTAGGTCGGGCGGCCCCTGAGTCGTTCCGGGCCAGGGTCGGGCGGCGCAGGTGTGCGGCGACTTGGCCGATCAGGCCGCTGAGGACGAGCACCCAGGCCGCGCGGCGGCTCGCCGAGCCGTCTCGGCGTGGGGTGGGGATCAGTCGCCCGGGCTGTTCAAGCCGAAAGGCGCTATTCAAACCGGGAAGCCGAAAAGCCCCACAGGGACTCGAACCTCAAGTCCCGTGGGGCTCCCTGGCGGTGCGTGATCGGCGGATGCTGCTGCCGGATCAGGAGTGCGTGCTCTGCTTCTTCCCACGCCGCGTGTACACCATCATCCCGCCGCCGGCAGCCAGCAGCGCCAGCGCGCCGCCGGCCAGCGGCACGGTGTCGCCGGCGCCGGTGTGCGCCAGGCCGCCGGTGGGGGTGGTGGCGGTGGTGCTCGGGG
>NZ_JAAFYZ010000301.1 GCF_018274385.1 Catenulispora pinistramenti
GCGTGTGAACACGCCGAGCCTGCCCGCTCCCCCGGTTCCCCCTCTATCGGATCCCCCGATCCCCCGCAGTCCATGGACGCCGGCCGGCGTCACACCATGATCTCGTCCTCGCTGCGCGCGGTCTTGGGCACCGTGAACGCCAGCAGCCACGTCAGGACCAAGACCCCGGCGGCCAGCCAATAGATGAGCTCGGTGGCCGGGAACGGCGAACCGCCGTGCTCGACCCGGTTGAAGAACAGCGTGCTGAACAGCGCCGCGGCCACCGCGTTGCCGAGCTGGTTGAAGGAGCTGATCACGCCGTTGGCCGAGCCCAGTTCGTGGTCGTCGACCGCGGCCAGCACCAGGCCGAAGAACGGCGCGAAGACCAGGCCCATGCCGATGCCCGAGACCAACAGCGCCGGGGCCAGGTTCCAGCTGGTGACGCCGCTGTGCCAGATCTGCTGGTGCTCGGCGTTCAGGGTGAACGACGTCCCGGCGTAGTGCTTGATGATGTACGCGCTCAGCGCCATGCCGGCGGCGAGCGTCAGCAGCCCGGCGTGCAGGACCCGGCGCGGCGTCTTCTTCACGAAGGCCTGGCCGGCGCCCATCGAGATGATCGTCCCCAGCGACCACCACGCGCCGGTGAGCCCGGCCCGCAGCGGCGACCAGCCCAGGGACACCTGCAGCAGCAGCGGGCTGACCGTGAAGGCCGCCGCGCACGCGCCGAAGAACAGGAAGATGGTCATCGCGCCGGTGGTGAAGGCCCGCTTGCGGAACAGGCTGGTCTCCAGGAACGGGTCCAGGTTCCTCTTGTGCCGGGCCCGGGCGTAGAGGCCGAAGACGATCATCACCAGGACCGAGGCCGCCAGCATCAGCCAGATCCCCGCGTCCCAGTGGTGCTCGCGGCCCTGGATGACCGGGTAGACCAGCAGGCCGACCGCGGCCGAGCAGAGCACCAGGCCGATGTAGTCCAGCTTCGGCCGGGCGCCCTCGCGGTGGTGCACCGTCGGCAGCACCTTGGCCGCGAAGTACAGCGCGATCACGCCGACCGGCAGGTTGATCACGAACACCCAGCGCCAGGAGGCGTAGGTGATCAGCGCGCCGCCGAGCACCGGGCCCAGGGCGGCGGACAGGCCCATGAACGGGCCGAAGATGGCGAACGCCTTCTGGCTGTTCTCCCGGCCGAACTTCTCCCGGATCATGCCGATGCCCTGCGGGATCATCATGGCCGAGGCGCTGCCCTGGAGCAGCCGGGCCGTGATCAGCTCGCCCGGGTTCTGCGCGATGGCGCAGACCGCGGACATGATCGTGAAGCCGGTCAGGCCGATCATGAACATCCGGCGCCGCCCGGCGATGTCGCCCAGCCGGCCGCCGGCGATCAGCAGCACCGAGAAGGACAGCACGTAACCGGTGCTGATCCACTGGTACTCGGTGTTCGAGGCACCGAGCCCGTTCCGGATCGACGGCGCGGCGACGTTCATCACCGTGGCGTCCAGCAGGTCCATCATCGAGGCGCCGAGCACGGTGAACATCACCGCCCACGCGCCCTTGGGGATCGCCGAGAGCCCCGGATCCTTGCCCTTCTCCGGTGCCGCTTCCCCCGGCACCCCGTCGGATACCGGGACGGTCACGTCCTCCGTACCCTTCAAAACCTCGTTCATGATTCCCCTCCGCGCCGACCGCGGGCCCGGTCACGTGACTCGCTCGCAGCACACGATATAGCGCGTGCTGCGACTGTCAAGCTATATCGCGAATCTCGCCGGTTCCGGCGACCTCAGATTGATGGTGTGCCCGCCTCCCGTGGCGGGTACGACTCCTTTTTAGCGGACACCACCGACAGGTTCGCCTGAATTTGGCGCCGTCCGGGCGGCCGGTCCGCAATGCGCACGAATCGAGAAGCGGCCGGGCCCGGACCCCTCGTCAGTCGAGGGATCCGGGCCCGGCCGCTTGTCCAGCGGTCACGCGGTCACGCGGTCACGCGGTCACGCGGTCACGCGGTCACGCGGTCACGCGGTCACGCGGTCACGCGGTCACGCGGTCACGCGGTCACGCGGTCACGCGGTCAGGCTCACGCACCGATGGCGTGCACGCCGCCGTCCACGTGGATGACCTCGCCGGTGGTCCGCGGGAACCAGTCCGACAGCAGCGCGACGATGCCGCGCGCCGTCGGGTCGGGGTCCTCCAGATTCCAGCCCAGCGGCGCCCGCTCGCCCCACACGCCGTCGAACTGCTCGAAGCCCGGGATCGATTTGGCCGCCATGGTCTTGATCGGCCCGGCCGAGATCAGGTTGCTGCGGATGCCGCGCGGGCCGAGGTCGCGGGCCAGGTAGCGGGAGGTGGACTCCAGCGCCGCCTTGGCCACGCCCATCCAGTCATAGCCCGGCCAGGCCACCTGCGCGTCGAAGTCCAGGCCGACCACCGAGCCGCCGGTCTCCGGGAACAACGGCAGCAGCGCCATGGTCACCGACTTCAGCGAGTAGGCCGAGACGTGCACCGCGGTCGCGACCGACTCCCACGGGGTGTTCAGGAAGTTGCCGCCCATCGCGTCCTGCGGACCGAAGGCGATGCTGTGGACGATGCCGTCGACGCCGTCCATGTGCTCCTTGACGTTGTCCGCCAGCGCCGCCAGGTGCTCGGCGTTGGTGACGTCGAGCTCGATCACCGGCGCGCCGCCGTTCGGCAGCTTCTTCGCGATCCGCTGCGTCAGCGAGGGCCGCGGGAACGCGGTGAGCACCACCTGCGCGCCCTCCTCCTGCGCGATCCGCGCCGCGTGGAAGGCGATCGAGGCGTCGGTGAGCACGCCGGTGACGACGATGCGCTTGCCTTCGAGGATGCCCATGCTCAGTGCCCCATTCCCAGTCCGCCGTCAACCGGGATGACGGCTCCAGTGATGTACGCGGCCTGCTCTGAGGCCAGGAACCGCACGACGCCGGCGATCTCCTCGCCGGATGCCATCCGGTTCAGCGGCACCTGCTTCAGGATCTCCGCCTTGCGGTCGTCGGAGAGCACCGCGGTCATGTCGGTCTCGACGAAACCGGGGGCGACCACGTTGCAGGTGATGCCGCGCGAGCCGATCTCCCGGGCCACCGACCGGGCGAAGCCGACCAGGCCGGCCTTGCTGGCGGCGTAGTTGGCCTGCCCGGCCGAGCCGGACAGCCCGACCACCGAGGAGATCAGGACGATGCGTCCGCGCTTGAGCCGCAGCATGCCCCGGCTGGCCCGCTTGGTGACCCGGAACGAGCCGACCAGGTTGGTGTCCAGCACCGCCTCGAAGTCCTCGTCGCTCATCCGGAGCAGCAGCGTGTCCCGGGTGATGCCGGCGTTGGCCACCAGCACCTCCACCGGGCCCTGCTGGGCCTCGACCTCGCCGAAGGCCCGGTCCACGTCCTCGGCGACGGTCACGTCGCACTTCACGCCGAACAAGCCCTCGGGGACCTCGCCCGAGCGGTAGGTGATGGCGACCTTGTCCCCGTCCGCCGCGAAGGCCTTCGCGATGGCCAGGCCAATTCCCCGGTTTCCCCCCGTGACCAGTACGGACCGGCTCAATTCAGCACCTCTGTTCTTGATCTCGTGGCGCCTGCTGTCTTCGCCTATGACGTCAGCGCCGACGTTATCGGGATACCGGGAGGTCGCCGCAACCTCGCAAGGCATAGATCGACAGGCGTCGGCTTTGTAGGACCCCCACAAGCGGCCCGGCGCGCACAGTTCCCGTTAGGTTTGCGCTATGACCGTAGACGAGTCCTTCACCTCGCTCCCTCTGGGCGATCTCGCCGAAGCGGCGTTGTCCCGGGCCCGCGCCCTGGGCGCCGAGCACGCCGACTTCCGCGTCGAGACCGTCCGCTCCCAGAACATCAATCTGCGCGACGGCCACGTCGACGGCGTCAGCGATTCCTCCGACCGCGGTTTGAGCGTGCGCGTCGTGTATGACGGCACGTGGGGCTTCGCCGCCGGGGTCGCGCTCGACGCGCGGACCGCCGCCGCCCTGGCCGAGCAGGCCGTCGAGGTGGCCAAGGTGTCCAAGCCGGTGAACTCCGAGCCGGTGGTGCTGGCGCCGGAGCCGGTGCACGGCGAGCACGTATGGGTCTCCAGCTATGAGGTCAACCCCTTCGACGTCCCGGACACCGAGAAGATCGGGCACTTCCAGCGCTGGTCCGAGCGGCTGCTGGCGGCCGACGGGGTGGCGCACGTGGACGCCGGGTTCCAGGCCGTGCAGGAGTGCAAGTACTTCGCGGACCTGGCCGGCAACCGGCTGACCCAGCAGCGGATCCGGACCGAGGGCGCGCTGACCGCGGTCGCCGTCGACGAGGACAGCGGCGCCTTCGAGACCATGCGCACGGTGGCCCCGCCGGTCGGGCGCGGCTGGGAGTTCTTCACCGGCAACGAGGTCTTCGACTGGGACGCCGAACTCGACGCGCTGCCCGGACTGCTGCGCGACAAGCTCACCGCGCCGTCGGTGCAGGCCGGCGAGTACGACCTCGTCATCGACCCGTCGAACCTGTGGCTGACCATCCACGAGTCCATCGGCCACGCCACCGAGTTGGACCGGGCCCTGGGCTACGAGGCCGCCTACGCCGGCACCTCGTTCGCCACGCTCGACAAACTCGGTACCCTGAAATACGGCTCGCCCGTGATGAACATCACCGGCGACCGGGTGTCCGAGCACGGCCTGGGCACCGTCGGCTTCGACGACGAGGGCGTGCAGACCCAAGCGTGGGACATCGTCAAGGACGGGACCCTGGTCGGCTACCAGTTGGACCGCCGCATCGCGCAGCTCAAGGGCCTCAACGGCGGCCGCTCCAACGGCTGCGCCTTCGCCGACTCCGCGGCGCACGTGCCGATCCAGCGGATGGCCAACGTCTCGCTCCGGCCGGCCCCGGACGGCCCGTCGACGAAGGAGCTGATCTCGCGGGTGCGCCGCGGGCTCTACATCATCGGCGACAAGTCGTGGTCGATCGACATGCAGCGCTACAACTTCCAGTTCACCGGCCAGCGCGCCTTCCTGATCGAGGACGGCGAGCTCAAGGGCCAGGTGAAGGACTTCGCCTATCAGGCCACGACGACCGACTTCTGGGGCGCGATGGAGGCGGTCGGCGGGCCGCAGACCTATGTCGTCGGCGGCTCGTTCCAGTGCGGCAAGGGCCAGCCCGGGCAGGTGGCGCCGGTCAGCCATGGCGCGCCGGCCGCGCTGTTCCGCGGCATCCGTATCCTCAACACCGTTCAGGAGGCTGGTCAGTGACTCTTTCATCCAAGCCCCAAGACCTGGTCGAGAAGGCCCTGGAGCTGTCCCGCGCGGACGGCGCCGTGGTCCTGGTGGACGCCGCGACCGACGCCAACCTGCGCTGGGCCAACAACACCCTGACCACCAACGGCGTCTCGGCCGGGCAGCAGGTCACGGTGATCTCGGTCAAGAACGGTGCCACCGGCGCGGCCTCGGCCGCCGTCGGCGTGGTCGGCCGCTCCGGCGTGGACCTGTCCAGCGTCGAAGACCTGGTCCGGGCCAGCGAGAAGGCGGCCGAGGAGTCCGGCCCGGCCGACGACGCCGACCAGCTGGTCCCCGGCCGGGCGTCGGCGGACTGGGACGAGCCGCCGGCCCAGACCGACATCTCGGTGTTCTCCTCGTTCGCCCCGGCGCTCGGCGAGACCTTCGCCGCCGCCCGCGCCGAGGGCAGCCTGCTGTTCGGCTACGCCGAGCACAGCATGAGCACCCAGTACCTGGGCTCCACGAGCGGCCTGCGGCTGCGGCACGCCCAGCCCACCGGTTCGGTGCAGCTCAACGCCAAGTCCGGCGACCGGTCCCGCTCGGCCTGGGCCGGGGTGCCGACCGCGGACTTCTCCGACGTGGACGTGGTGGCCGTCGGCCAGGACCTGGCGCGCCGGCTGGAGTGGGCCAAGCGCAAGATCGACCTGCCGGCCGGCCGCTACGAGACCGTGCTGCCGCCGACCTCGGTCGCCGATCTGATGATCTACGCGTACTGGTCGGCCGCGCTGCGTGACGCCGTGGACGGCCGCTCGGTGTTCAGCAAGAGCGGCGGCGGGACCAAGCTCGGCGAGAGCCTGGCCGGCTCCTCGGCGATCAAGGCGACGCTGCGCAGCGACCCGACCGCGGCGGGGCTGGAGTGCACGCCGTATGTCGAGGCGTACTCCTCCAACGCGTACCAATCGGTGTTCGACAACGGACTCGCCCTCGGGCCGACCGAGTGGATCAAGGACGGCGAACTGGCCGCGCTGCTGACCACCCGGCAGACCGCGGCCGGGGCCCAGGCACCGGTGACGCCGTTCGTCGACAACCTGATCCTGGACGCGGCGCCCGGCGGCACCGGCCCGTCGCTGACCGAGCTGACCGGCTCGACCCGCGACGGCCTGCTGCTGACCAGCCTGTGGTACATCCGCGAGGTGGACCCGCAGACCCTGCTGCTGACCGGGCTCACCCGGGACGGCGTCTACAAGGTCGAGGGCGGCGAGGTGGTCGGCGAGGTGAACAACTTCCGGTTCAACGAGTCGCCGGTGGCGCTGCTCTCGCGGATCGCCGAGGCCGGCCGGACGGAGCGGACGTTCTCCCGCGAGTGGGGCGACTACTTCAACCGGACCGCGATGCCCGCGCTGCGGATCCCGGACTTCAACATGTCGTCGGTGAGCCCGGCCTCCTGAGCGGCGCCGATGCTATATCAGGACCCCGCCGAGCCGATGTCGGCGGGGTCCTGTCCTCCCTCTCGACGGCGGGCGTAGCCTGGGAGTATGCGGATCGGGCGGGACAAGACCGGACAACAGGACGTCTTCGGGATCACCGACGCGCCCAAGCCGTTGAGCCAGGACATCCGGTCCCGCGAGTCGAAGTACCTGATGGCGATGGGGATAAGGATCGCGGCGTTCCTGCTGATCGTGATCCTGCCGATCGACTGGCCGTGGAAGCTCGGGCTGGCGGCGCTGGCGCTGGTACTGCCGTATGTCGCGGTGGTCTACGCCAACGGCGGCCGCGAACCGCAATCGGGTGCGGACTCCCCGTTCATGGACCAGGAACGGCTTGCCCTGCTGCCCGGGCAGGGGGTCCGGGAGACGCCGCGGGATCACGGCCTCACGGCACAGGAGAGCGCCCCCGACACCCCGCGTGAGGAGCCGATCGTCGGCCGGATCGTCGGCGAGGACGACTGATCGGAGCACGGGTCCGGGGCATCCGGGCACCGACCGGGGAAAAGTAAGGGGCCCATTCCCTTAGCGGGTCTACGCATGTCATACTTCTTACCTGCGCCCTGAACCCCCGTCGGGGCGCCACTTGCGGCGTCGAGCGGCTCCCCCCGTGGCCGTTCGACGCCGCGTCTCTTTGCCTCGCGGAGCTGGGTTATCGTGGCTTCGTGACCTCGGACGACTCCCCCGCCCCCGCCATCTGTTCGGCGAAGGGCTGCCGCCTGCCCGCGGCGTGGAGCGTGGTGTGGAACAACCCGAAGCTGCACACCCCGGACCGGCGCAAAGTGTGGCTGGCCTGCGAGGAGCACCGGCAGCACCTGGCCGACTTCCTGGACGTGCGGGGCTTCCTCATCGAGGTGGAGCCGTTCCGACCTGGGGCCGCGCAGGACTGACCCGGACCGGACCGGGCATCCGCCGGACCGGATCGGCCCGGCGAACGCTTCGACAGTCGAACGTCCAAGCCGGACCTTCGAGCCGAACCCTCAAATGGATCGCTTAAAGCTCAAACCGGACGTCGGAATCGGACGCCGGAATCGGACACTCAGCCCATCAGACCGTTGAGCTCCGGGTACGGGAGCCCGCCCTCGACCGACGTGTAGGTACCGCTTTTGGCCAACTCCTCGGCGGCTCGGCGCACCAACCCGTAGGCCGCCTCGGCGACCGCCGCGCCCAGGCTGGCCCGCGCCACACCCAGCCCCGCGAGCTCGGCGACCGTCGGCGCCCCGGGCCCGACCATCACGTTCAGCGGCGCGTCGATCCCCTGCACCAGGGCACTGATCGTCTCCGGCGCCGCGACCCCCGGCACGAAGATCCCGCTGGCCCCGGCGGCCAGATAGCGCTTGGCCCGGGCCAAGGTCTCACCGAGCCGGTCCGGCTCCGCGCCGAGCTGGAACAGGAACACGTCGATCCGCGCATTGATGTACAGCGGAACCCCGGCCGCGTCAGCAGCCCGCCGGGCACCGGCGATCCGGGAGACCAGCTCAGCCGGATCCCGCGGCCCGTCCTCGATGTTGACCCCGACCGCACCGGCCGCGATCACCTGCGTGACGGTCTCCGCCACGGCGTCCGCGTCAGCACCGAACCCATCCTCGATATCGGCGGTCACCGGCACCTCGACGGTGTCGACCACACGCCGGATCAGCGCCACCGCCCGCTCCCGATCCAGATGACCGCCGTCAGCCGCCCCGAGCCCCCACGCGACCCCGGCACTGGTGGTCGCCACCGCGGGCGCACCGGTCGAGGCGACGATACGGGCACTGGCGCCGTCCCACGCGTTGGCGAGGGCGAGCGGCGTGCCGGGGACGTGGAGCGCGTGGAACCGGGTGGCCTTGTCGTGCTGAGATGTCATGGCCTCAGCGAATCAGAAGGCACCCACGGTCGCATCTTATTCGGTGAGGGCCGAATCCACGGCGCGAGGCCTCGCCCCACACCGCCAAGGACGCGAGCCCCGCCGAGCTTTCCTGCGAGGTCAGCCCGCCGAGGCAGCACGCAATCGCCCTGCCGCACCGCCGCGCAAGGTCAACCCGCCAAGGCAGCACACGCGGCGGTCGCTCTGCCGAATCGCCGGCCGAGATCAGCCCGCTGCACCCCCGCGCGCGCCGCACCTCACCAGTCCTCCAGCCTCACCAATCCTCCAACCCTCACCAATCCGCCAGCCGCCGCCGCAACAACCGCCGCTCCCCCTCACTCGGCGCCAGCGCGATCGCCTCCCGCAGGCACTCGTGAGCTTCAGCCGCGCTCCCGACCCGCCGCAGCAGATCGGCCCGAGCCGCGGCCAGCAGGTGGTAGCCGTCCAGGCGTCCCGAGGCGGCGAGCGCGTCGACCTCCGCCAGTGCCGCCTCGGGTCCCTCCGCCATCGCCAGCGCGACCGCGCGGTTCAGGTCCACGACCGGGCCGGGCGCCACCTTCGCGAGTTCGTCGTACAGTCCCACGATCTGCGGCCAGTCCGTTTCGGCCGTGCTCGGCGCCGCCGCGTGGCAGGCCGCGATCGCCGCCTGGATCTGGAACGGCCCGGCGCGGCGGCGGCGCAGTGCCCGTTCCAGGATCGCCCCGCCTTCGCCGATCAGCTCCCGGTCCCACCGGGATCGGTCCTGGTCTTCCAGGATGACCGGCTCGCCGTCCTCGTCGAACCGCGACGCGCGCCGCGCCTCCTGCACCAGCATCAGGGCCAGCAGCCCTTGCGCCTCGGGCTCGTCGGGCATCAGCGCGACCAGCACCCGGGCCAGCCGGATCGCCTCCCGGCCCAGGTGGGCCGGGTCCCGCGGTTCGTCATAGCCTCGGTTGAACAGCAGGTAGAGCACGTGCAGCACCGCCGGAAGCCGGTCCGGCAGCAGGTGCGCCGACGGCACCCGGAACGGGATGACCGCGTGCGCGACCTTCTGCTTGGCCCGGAAGACGCGCTGGCCCATGGTCCGCTCCGAGACCAGGAACGCGCGCGCGATCTCAGCGGTGCTCAGCCCGGCCAGGGATCGCAGCGTCAGCGCCACCTGCGCGTCCAGGCGCAGCGCCGGGTGGCAGCAGGTGAACATGAGCTCAAGGCGCTCATCCGGAATCTCGCTGTCCTGGGTGTAGGGCGGCGGCGCGGGCTCGCGCGCCGCCGCCCGCAGCTTGGCCGCCTCGGTCGAGGCCCGGCGCATCCGGTCCACGGCCCGGTTGCGGGCGGTGGTGGTGAGCCAGGCCAGCGGCTGCCGGGGGATCCCGTCCCCGGGCCACTTGCGCAGCGCCTGGGTGAACGCGTCCTGCGCGCACTCCTCCGCCAGGTCCCAGTCGCCGCCGGTGAACCGGATCATGGTGGCCACGATCCGGCTCCAGCCGTCGGCGTAGATCCCGGCGATGACCTCGCTCGCCGATTCGCCGTCCATCGCCCCGCCGTCCGGCCTCAGTCGTCCTCGCCCCAGAACGGGCGCAGCTCGATCACGCCGCCCCAGGCCATCGGGTGCCGGGACGCCACCTCGACCGCGTGGTCCAGGTCGGTGCACTCCAGGACGTCGAACCCGGCGATCAGGTCCTTGGTCTCGACGTACGGCCCGTCGGTGAGCAGCACCTCGCCGTCGCGGACGCGGACCGTGGTGGCGTCGGACTCCGGACGCACCCGGTCGCCCAGCACCCGGATGCCCTTGCCGTCGTTCTCGGCGACCCACTCCTCGACGTCGGGGGCGTCGCCCACCTTCGACTTGTCGAGGCCGGGGTCCAGGCAGACCAGCATCAGGTACTTCATCGGTCTCTCCGTTCGCAGGTTGTCGCGGCGGTGTGTCCCGCCGGTCATGAGGTTGACGAACGGCTCGGGCCCGCTACTACATGCCCCCCGAAGTTTTTCCGACCGGCCCAGCGCTAGAAGACTCATGAAAATCATGCGTTCTGACCTCGTCGGTTCTCCGGTGGGGTCAGACTGCTGTTATGCAGGGTGAGTGGACTGGTGAGCTGGTCGGGGCGGATGTGTGGGAGACCTGTCGGG
>NZ_JAAFYZ010000302.1 GCF_018274385.1 Catenulispora pinistramenti
CCCCGACCCCGACCGAGCCAAGGTCCGCGCAAGCGGTGAAGCCCACAGCCAGCTCGGCGAGTTCCGCCGCCGCGGCAAGCGCCCCGCGCGCCTCGGCCACGGCGACCCCGGCGTCGATCGCCGCGGCGGTGGCGGCATCAGGGCCGGGCTCGGTGGCCCGGACCAGATGCCGGGCGCGTTGCTCCGGATCGGTCACCGTCGTAGCAAGTCTCTGATACAGGCTTCGACGCTGCTCGGCAGTGAGGCTGTTCAGCGCGACGGAACCAAGCAGCGGATGGGCCGGACGCAGCTGGCTTCCCTCGGCGGTAACCGCCCCGGAAGCGACGGCATCGTCCACCGCGGCCTCAGGGTGCGCGACCTGGGTCTGTAGCGCGCGAACAGCAAGGGCAGGCGAAGGTTGCGGCAACGCCGCGACCACGAGCAACGCCTGCACCACCTCCGACGGCAGCTTCGCCAGGCGGGTCGCGACCAGAGCGGACAGCGTCGGCGGGATCGGGAGCGTTTGCAGCTCGCCATCGAGTCCGGGCGCCTGGGCCAGCGCGGCACCGATCTCTAATGCCCAGAACGGATTTCCACCGGCCTGCTCGATCACGTTCGCGAGGATCGGCGGCGCCAGCTGCAGCTGATGCCGCTCCACAAGCAGGTCCTGGATCGTGGCCGGGTCGGCCGGTCCCAACGCCAGCGTTTCGTACGTGCCGGCGGGCAGAACATCGTCGGCGGCCGGACGCGGGAGCGGGTCCTCGATCACGCCGGCCGTCCGGCGTGAGGCCAGGACCCGCAATCGCCCCTCGCCGATGCGGCGCAGAGCGAAGCGCAGGGCATCGAGGGTCGCGAGATCGAGCCAGGACAAGTCGTCGATAACAATAAGCGCCGGACCCAGACGGCGCAGGATGGCGAGCAGCCCGGCGGCTATCTCGCGCGGGCCGACCGGCGAGGTCGGTCCCATGGACGGTTCCGCACCCGCCGGGCCGAGGGCGACGTCCAGCGCCACACGTTGCGGTTCCGGCAGCCCGTCGAGGACACCCGCCCCCAACGGCCGCAGCAGCTCGGCGAGGCCGCCGAACGAGCGCTGGCCGTCGGCAGGGGTGCCGCGCGCGGTCAGGGTGAGGAGGTGATGTTGGTGAGCGAGGGCGACGCCGGCTTCGAGCAGCGTCGACTTTCCGATTCCTGGTTCTCCGGTGACGAGGACGGCACGCAGGCCGCTGGCCGCGCTGGTGACGAGCTGCCCGATGACGTGCAACTCGGCTGTACGGCCGTGAACCGTGGAAGCCGTCCCGACGTCATTTCGACGTTCCACGCCTGGAGTATTTCAGCGGGGATGGAATGATCGCCCGGAAATAAAGGCCGTGGCGGCCCGGAGAAAACCCGCCATTGCGAACGGTTTGCGGGCCGATCACGCCAAGCTATTCGGAGTCGCGATGTCCGTACATCAGCGCTTTACCTCAGCCCACAGGCTCGGCAGGTTGACCACGATCCCCTCCTGGCTGCTGCGCGCGATCACCACCACCGCTTCCTCGGTACCGGGATTCTCCTCACGGTGCGGCGCATACGGCGGCACGAAAACGTAGTCCCCCGGCCCGGTCTCGATCCTGACCTCCTCCTCGCCCTCGGCGAACACGAACACCGGGTTGCCCGACACCACGTAGATGGCGGTCTCGGCCTCGCCGTGGTGGTGGTCCCCCGAGTTCGTGGCCGGTGCGACGTGGGTCTGGCCCATCCACACCTTCTCGGCCCCGACCGTCTTCCCGGACACCGCCTCCAGCCGAGTCATCCCGGAGGTCTGCCGGGTGTCCCCGGACAGGTCGGCGGCCTTGATGTGGCGCAGCGGCGCGTGCCATTGGTCGGTCACGATGTGGCTCCTTTCCCTCTCGATAAAGCAAGGGTAGGGCGTCAGTGCCGACCGGCCAGGTACCCCGCCAGGTGCTCGACTACTTCCCGCGCGTCGTCCTCGGCGCCGTGGATGAACGTGGACTTGCGCCGCCGGAGTACCGGCAGTCCGACCGCGTAGAGGCCGGGGCTGTCGCTCACGACGCCGCCGACGTGCCGCAGCCGGCCCTTGGCGTCGAGCACCGGGACGTCGAGCCAGCGGTAATCGGGGCGGAACCCGGTGGCCCACACGACCGTCTGTATCTCCCCGCCGCGCAGGTCGAGCTGGAGCCGCGCCGAAGCGGGCACACGGGTCGGCGCGAAGCGTTGCGGTTCGTCGGTCAGGTCGTCGTCCGCATACTTCCGGGCCCACTCATCGAACGTGTCGAGCAACCGCTCCATCTTGAGATCCGCCAGCGAACACACGTTCCGCAACCCACCGGAGAACAGTGCCCGGCCGTCGCGGACCGCCGCCCAGCGGCCCACCGGCTCGACCCCGAGTTCGATCAGGGCATTGAGATCCAGCGTCGAGCGCTCGGGAGTCCCGACGAGTTGCGGCGAGGGAAGCGCACGGGCCCGTTCCAGATCATCGACCTCGTCGTGCCGCTGGTCCCACACGCCCGAGGACTGCATCCACCACAGCACGTCCCGGCCGCGGTACGTCCTGGGCAGCCGGACGTGCTCCCCTGTAGAGAGCACGACCGGCCGCCCCGACCGCCGCAACTCGGCAGCCAGCTGCACCCCGGTCGCCGACCCGCCGACGACGAGCACACCGCCCTCCGGCAGCGCGGCGGGGCCGGTGTAGTCGAAGGGTGTCAGCTGCCTGACGGAGTCGGGCAGCGCGTCCTTGAAGCCCGGCACCACCGGGACGTTGCACGCCCCGCTGGCGATCACCACGCTCCGGGCCCGGATCTCGCCCTGGTCGGTCCGCACCAGGTACCCGTCGCGCCCGCGCCCGTCCGCGACGGCCCGCACCGAAGTGACCTCCGTGCCGGTGCGGACCGGGGCCCGGGAGGCCGCGGCGAAACCGCCGATGAAGTCGGCGACCTCGCGCGCGGTCAGGTAGCCATCGGGATCCGGGCCCTGATACGGGTGGTCCGGAAGCCGGGTCAGCCAGTTCGGGGTGAGCAGGCGCAGGGAGTCCCAGCGCTCACGGCGCCAGGAGTTGCCCACCTCGCCGCGCTCGAGGACGAGATGGTCGATCCCGGCGCCGCCGAGGAAGCGGCTGACGGCCAGGCCGGCGTGACCGGCGCCGACCACCAGCGCGTCGGTGTGCTCGATGGCGCGGTCCTCAGGCGACTTCGACGGTGACATCGGTCGGGTTGGTGAGCGCGTCGAACACCGCCGAGCGTTTCTGAGACTGCGCCACCAGCGCCTCGATCTCCTGCGGCGAGGCGTCGGCGTCGATGGTGAAGGTCACCTTGATGTCGTTGAAGCCGTTGCGCACGTCGCTGTCGGCGCCGAGGATGCCGCGGATGTCGTGCCGGCCCTCGACCGCGGCCTGCACCGAACGCAGCTGGATGCCCCGGTTCTGGGCGACCGAGGCCACCCCGGCGGTCAGGCAGCTGGCCAGCCCGACCAGCAGGTACTCGATCGGTGTGATGCCGTTGTCCTCGGCGGCGAAGACCTCGGGGTGGTCGGCTTCGAACACCGACTCGGTCTTGTGGCTGCGCTCCTCGCCCAGGCCGAAGAAGTCCTGGACCGTGGTGGTGCTGTGCACGCCGTCCCGCCACGTAGAGGAGGCGCGCCAGGTGAACTGCGCGGCCTCCGGCGCACCCTTGAGCACCTCCCGCGCATCGAGCAGCGCCTGCACGTTGACTCCATTGGTGACCGTGGTCATGCCCGAGCCGCCCTTTCTCCGCCTGATGTCTTGGTGAGTCTTCAATCCCCACCTGGATACTCGACAATAGCGCGAGGAGGTCGCGTAACATAGCCCTCATGTCCCAGTCCGCACCTGCTCCGCCGGCCGAATCGGTCGGCGTCGTCCGGACGCGGCACCTCGATCTTCCCGAGCCGGTTTCTCTGGAATGCGGCCGTGAGCTGCGCCAGGTGCGGATCGCGTACGAGACCTACGGCACGCTCGCGCCCGAGCGCGACAACGTGATCCTGGTCTGCCACGCCCTCAGCGGCGACGCGCACGCCGCCGGCGTCTCAGCGGCCGGACCGGCCGAGTCCGGAACCCGAGACGGCTTCGCCGCCGAGGAGCGCGACGGCGGATCCGGTGCGACGCTGGGTTGGTGGGACGGGATGATCGGCCCGGGCAAGGCCTTCGACACCGACCGCTACTTCGTCGTCTCCACCAACCTGCTCGGCGGCTGCCGCGGCAGCACCGGACCGTCGTCGACGAACCCTGACACCGGTCGGCCCTACGGACCGGACTTCCCGGTGCTCACCGTCGCTGACCTGGTCCGGACCCAGCGCGCATTCCTGGAAGCCCTCGGCATCAGCCGGCTCGCGGCCGTGGCCGGCGGCTCACTCGGCGGCATGCAGGCCCTGGAGTGGGCGATCCTGTTCCCCGAGCAGGTGCAGGCCGTCATAGCCATCGCCTCAACGCACGCCCTGCATCCGCAGGGCATGGCCTGGAACGCGATCGCCCGCGAGGCCATCATGGCCGATCCGGCCTGGCAGGGCGGCCGCTATCCCGGCACCGGCCGGGCGCCGGAGGCCGGAATGGGCCTGGCGCGCATGGTCGGCCACGTCACCTACCTCTCGGCCCCCGCGCTGGAGACCAAGTTCGGCCGCCGACTACAGGCTGGCGACGACATCCGCCACACGCTGACCGAGCCGGAGTTCGCGGTCGAGAGCTACCTGCGCCATCAGGCCGACTCGTTCGTCAAACGGTTCGACGCGAACACCTATCTCTATCTGTCCCGCGCCCTGACCTACTTCGATCTGGCCCGGCAGCACGGAGAGGGCTCACTGGAGCGCGCCCTCAAGCCGGTCTCGGCCCGCACCCTGCTGATCGCGTTCAGCTCGGACTGGCTGTATCCGCCGTCCGCGTCCCAGGAGATCGCCGACGCGCTCGGCGCCCTCGGGAAGCCGGTCGAGTACCACCAGATCGAGGCGCCCTACGGCCACGACAGCTTTCTGCTGGAGGAGGCCCGCCAGATCCCGATCGTCCGCCGATTCCTGGCCGACGGCACCGAGGAGACGAAGAGGAGTCCATGAGCGGCGACGCCTTCCGCACCGAGCAGCCCCGCGAGTTCGGCTTCGACACCCGGCAACTGCACGCCGGGCAGCGGCCCGACCCGAACACCGGAGCGCGCGCGGTCCCGATCTTCCAGACCGCCAGCTACGTGTTCGAAGACCCCGAGTCGGCGGCGGCGTACTTCAACCTGCAGGAGTACGGCAACACCTACTCACGCATCATGAACCCGACCGTCGCAGCGTTCGAAGAACGGGTCGCGAACCTGGAGGGCGGCGCCGGCGCGGTGGCGTTCGCCAGCGGGATCGCGGCTCAGGCGGCGGCGCTGTTCACGCTGCTGGAGCCCGGCGACCACGTCGTGTCCTCCTCGGCCCTCTACGGCGGCACCGTCAACCAGTTCAAGCACCTGTTCCGCAAGATGAACGTCGAGCTGACCTGGGCCGATCCGGACGACCCCGAAGTCTGGGCGGCGGCGGTCCGGCCGAACACCAAGGCGTTCTTCGGGGAGACGATCGGCAACCCGGCGGGCAACGTGCTGGACATCGAGGCCCTGGCCGCCATCGCGCACGGCCACGGCCTGCCGCTGATCGTGGACAACACGTTCGCCACGCCCTACCTGTGCCGCCCGATCGAGTGGGGCGCTGACGTCGTGGTGCACTCGGCGACCAAGTTCCTCGGCGGCCACGGCACCAGCATCGGCGGCGTGGTGGTCGAGGCCGGCACGTTCGACTGGTCCAACGGCCGCTTCCCCGTGGTCGCCGAACCCTCCCCGGCCTACCACGGCCTGAAGTTCCACGAGACGTTCGGCGCGTACGGCTACCTGATGAAGCTGCGCGCCGAGACGCTGCGGGACCTGGGCGCCGCACTGTCGCCGTTCAACGCTTTCCTTTTCCTGCAAGGGATCGAGACGCTGTCTTTACGTATGGACCGACACGTGGCCAACGCGCTGACCGTCGCGGCGTTCCTCGACGGCCACGAGCTGGCTTCGAACGTCACCTATCCCGGCCTGCCGGGCAGCAAGTACCAACCGCTCGTCGAGAAGTACCTGCCGCGCGGCGCCGGCGCGGTGTTCTCCTTCGACTGCGCGGGCGGCCGCGCCGGCGGGCAGGGACTGATCGGCGGCGTCACGCTGTGGTCGCACCTGGCGAACGTCGGCGACGCCAAGAGCCTGATCATCCACCCCGCGAGCACCACGCACCGCCAGCTCTCCGACGACGAGCTGCGCGCGGCCGGCGTCGGACCCGGAACGGTGCGGCTGTCGGTCGGTCTGGAGTCGGTCGAGGATCTGCTCTGGGACCTGGAGCGGGCCTTCGCCGGCATCGGCGCGGCGATCGGGAACGTCGATAAGGTCGATAAGGAAGGGGCTGTGACATGACCGACCTCGCGCGGTATCAGGACTCGTTGACGATCCAGCGCGTACTCAACACCGCGCACACGATCGCCGTGGTCGGCCTGTCGGGCAACCAGCTGCGGGCCAGCTACTTCGTCGGCTACTACCTCCAGCGGCACGGCTACCGCGTGGTCCCGGTGAACCCGCGCGAGACCGAGGTCCTCGGCCAGACCAGCTATCCGAGCCTGCGGGACGTCCCGGAGCCGGTCGACGTGGTGAACGTGTTCCGCGCGCCCGACGCCGTCCCGGACATCGCGCGGGAGGCGGTGGAGATCGGCGCGTCCACGTTGTGGTGCCAGTTCGGGGTGATCAGCCCCGAGGGGATTCAGATCGCGCAGGACGGCGGTCTGAGCGTGGTGGCGGACCGCTGCATCAAGATCGAGCACGCCCGGTACGCCGGACGCATGCACTGGCTCGGGTTCAACACCCAGCGCATCACGGCCGTCCGCACCGGATTGCAGTGACCGGATCGAACCGGATCGAAGGAGGGTCGAGCGGTGAACTTCGACGCGGTTTACCACGGCGCCGATCCCCGCCCGGCCCGCTGGGACGAGCGAGTACGCCTGGTGGCGTTGATCGGGGCTTTCAATACCCTGCCGAACGCGATCGCCTCGGGGTGGAAGACGGCGTATGCGGACGAGGCTCGTCAGCACCTGCGAGCGCTGGTCGCCCCGCGATAAGGCGCTCCGCGATACCGAGCGTGCGCCGCCGCATCGCTAAGCGAGCTTGAGAAGCAGCTCACTGAGTTCCACCGGCATGGTGACCATGCAGTCGTGGCCGGTCGGCAGATCCCACACCTGCGCCGGTGAACCGTTCTGCTGCACCGGCGGCACCGGGCGCCGCTTGATGCCCTCGGGCACCGCACCGACGCAGTGGATGTGGGTGCGCGGGATCGCGTCCACGGCCGGGTTGTCCAGGCGGACCCGTTCTTGCAGGGTCCGCACCGGCTGGTCCGAGAGCAGTGTGCGAAGCCAGGCCTGGTCCGCCGGGTCGGTGACGCCGAACAGCCCGAAGGGCTCCGGCCGCTCCGGCATCGGAGGCACGCGCCAGCCGCTCTCCGATCGCAGCGCGCCCTCGACGAGGGTGGCGGTCACCGGCAGGACGTCGATCGCGTTCTCCCCGTCCCGTGGCACCATCGCGTCGAGGTACACCAGGTGCCCGATCCGGTCCGGGACCTGGTTGGCGGCGGAGGAGATGACCAGGCCCGCATAGCTGTGGCCGACCAGGATGACGTCGGTGAGGCCGTGCTCGCGGATCAGGCCGGCGACGTCGTCGGCATGGGTGTCCAGCCCGATCTCGGGGCCGAGCAGGTGGGCCTTGTCGCCGAAGCCGGTCAGCGAGGGCGCGAACACCCGGTGCCCGGCCGCTTCCAGGAGCGGGACCACCCGCTGCCAGGCGGCTCCTTGGTGCCAGCCTCCGTGGACGAGCAGAAATGTGGACATGGGGTGCTCCTGTTCACCGGGCACGGCTCTATCGGCCGTGCGCGCATAGCGGTTACGATTGGTTCCTCGGTTCTGTTTAGGAACTGGAATCATGGTCGCGCGCATGGAGCGGGCATGGCAATAAGGCACATTTAGGTGCCCCGGTTCTCAGGAGGTAACCATGGCCGCGTCCCAAGCCGACGCAGAGGTTCCCCTACCGACGGACGCGTGCCGGTCCCGCGTGGTGCTCGGCATCGTCGGGGACAAGTGGTCGCTGCTCGTCGTCCGCAACCTCAGCACCGGACCGCTGCGCTTCACCGAACTCAAGCGGAGCATCGACGGGATCAGCCAGCGGATGCTGACCGTCACGCTGCGCACCCTGGAACGCGACGGGATCCTGACCCGGACCGTCGAGGCGGTCATGCCGCCGCATGTCACTTATGAGCTGACGCCGATGGGCCGGACCCTCAGGGAGGCCACCGCACCGCTGTTGCAGTGGAGCCTGGCGCATCTGGAGCTCATCGACGCCGCCCGGGCCGAGTACGACACACGACCTTGAGCGCGGCTTTGAGTGCGACCTTGAGTGCGACCTTGAGCACGGCGTTTGCGCGGACCCACGCACACCCGTAGTCATAGAGCGAACATGTATTGCAGCCACCGGTCCGCCAGCCGTACGACGGTCCCGGATCGGAAGCGACTCATCCCACTGCCAGGAGGCACGACAGTATGGCGGGATCCGCGTACAGCATCGACCGGGCCGGCGTTCAGACGTTGGGAATCTGGCTGGTCCGACGGGTCGGCTACGGCGCCATGCAGCTGTCCGGGGACAAGGTGTTAGGCGGATCCAGTCAGCGCAAGGCGGCGCTGGACGTCCTGCGCGCGGCGGTCGCGGCCGGAGTGAACCACATCGACACGGCCCAGTTCTACGGGCCCGGCGTCGTCAACGAACTGATTCGCGAGGCGCTGTATCCGTATCCGGCCGATCTGGCGATCGTCACCAAGGTCGGGGCCCGGCGCGACCGGCACGGCGCGGTGCTGCTGTTCGACGAGCCGAACCAGCTGCGGCAGAGCATCGAGGAGAACCTGACCGCGCTCGGCGTGGACCGGCTGGCCGCAGTCAACCTGCGGCTGATGGACAGCGCCGCCCCCGGCCGCCGTTTCGACGCGCAGTTGGCGGCGCTGATCAAGGCCAGGGACGAGGGGCTGATCGACGGCGTCGGGCTGAGCAACATCTCGGCGGCGCATCTGACGCGCGCCACGGCACAGACCCACATCGTCTGCGTCCAGAACCTGTTCAACCTGGCGGATCAGGGCTCTGCCGACGTGCTCGCATTGTGCAAGCAGCGGCACATCGCGTTCGTGCCCTTCTTCCCCCTCGGCGGGCGGCGCGGCCTGTCCGCTCCGGCAGTCTCGGCGGTGGCCGCACGCCTCGGCGTGAAGCCGGCGCAGGTGGCACTGGCCTGGCTGCTCGATCTGGCGCCGAACGTGCTGCTGATTCCGGGCACACGCTCCCAGGCGCACCTGATGGAGAACCTCGGTGCCGCAAGTGTCGAGCTCGACGACGCGGCGCGCGCCACGCTCGGCAAGGCTGCGGCAGTGCGCTGATTCGCCGTACCGACCCGGTGCCGCGTCAGACGACGTTTGCCTTCATGATGATTTGGCGCGGAGTGCCGATCTGGTTGAGGGCCAGTTTGGGGTGTTCGGGTTCGGATCTTCTTCTTTTTGGGGGGAGGAGTTTGCGGGGCGAGTTGCGACTGGGTTGCGGGTTTCAAAGCTTTTTACGGCCTTCGGTCATGGTTGTGCCGGTTCGGGGTTCGGGTCGGCGGGTGTGTTTGTCGGCTGCCGGTTCGCGCGTTCACAACCCCGCCCCACCTCAGGCCTCTTCAACTCCGGCAAGTCAGAGCAAGGGCACAGGCCAGATCAAGAGCACAGGCCAGATCAAGAGCAAGGTCAAAAACTGTGATGAAGAGCCGGGCCTCCGGCGGGCCTCGGCAACCTCAGGGAAACTAGCGCGGTTCCCTCGGGTGGCCGGGTGAGTCTCAGCGGCTGCGGTTTGTGAGGTGGTGCGGTCCGTTCCCCACGGCCGCGTCGTCAGCCCGATGGGTACAGCACCGGTGTCCGGGGGTCAAGTCCGCGCACTTGCGGTTGGGCGTGTGAGCTGCGGTTTTGTTCAGCGCGAACTTGACCCCCGGCCACCGGCACTGTAGGCGAAGCCCTGCCGACGCGACCGAGGGGAACGAACCGAAAACCAGCCGGAAGAATAGCAATCGAAGGGACCGACAACACAGGTCAGCGATGCGGCTGCCGGTGAGGACGCGGCGGCGGGCCGGTGGTCAGTTGGTCGAGAACATGCCCGGGTGCGGTGCGGCTGTGCCACAACAACCAACCGCGACTGATATCCCCGGCTGGCCTTGCTGTCCGCAGCATCGGCTGTGGCGGCGAGGTCAATCCGGTAGCCGCCGGTATCTGTCTTGGTAGTCGGGGCGGTCCGCACCCGCCAGCCCAGAATGCGCACCCCCCGAGACTGCCGCGCTGCCAGTGCCCAGACCGGTGGCCGGACTCGCCGGGCCGCCGGTACCCGCACCCCCCGTTTTGCACTTCTCCGGCTGGTTTTCGGTTCGTTCCCCTCGGATGCTCCTATGTCTGTCAAGGGGTGGTGGCGACCTGGGGTTTTGTTGCCGGGTGCGGGGTGTTTGTGCTGGTGAGGGCCTTGTGGACTTCGCGG
>NZ_JAAFYZ010000303.1 GCF_018274385.1 Catenulispora pinistramenti
TCTCGGGGGTCAGCCGGGGGTGGGGAAGTGGCTCTTCGCGGGTCGTGCCGTTGGCAAGTTACGGAATGAACGCGATTCGCGCAACTCATTGACGAAGGTTGGCACCGCGCCCTACGGTTCCACTCACCGACCCGGCACCGCCGTGTCCGCGCACTTGGAAAAGCCAGGCCCACACCCCGTCCCACCGACCCGAACGGAGATGTCAGGACCATGTCCCGACCCAAACCACTGGTCGCGGCGATAGCCGTCGCGGCGGTCGCGGCCACCGCGCTGTCGGCGTGCTCCAGTTCCTCTTCCTCGGCGAAGAAAACCAACGGTGGCGGCGGCGGTACCGGCGGCGTCTTCACCAGCATCGACGCCAACAACAAGATCACCGCCGGCGCGCCGATGAACCCGTTCAACGCCACGCCGAACATGTTCAAGGGCTACAACTGGATGCAGCTGGCCTTCACCAAGAACGACCCGTCGGACCCCAACGCGGTGCTCCCGGGCCTGGCCGCCAGCTGGACCTCCTCCGACTCCGGCCTGACCATCCAGCTCCAGCCGAACGCCAAGTGGTCCGACGGCACCCCGGTCACCGCCGCCGACATCAAGACCTCGCTGGCCATCGCCTACACCCAGGGCACCGCGGGTCCGGTGGCCAGCGCCGGCGGCACCGTCGTGGCCGGCAGCAACTTCGAGGTGTCCGACGTCAAGGACCTCGGCGGCGGCAAGATCGAGATCGATCAGCAGCCCGGCGTGAAGAACCTGTACTTCCAGCGCCTGGTGCTCACCGCGACCATCGTCAGCGACAAGGTCTACAGCGGTCAGCTGCCGGCCGACATCTGGTCCCAGATCGCCGCCGTCCAGGGCACCGACCCGGCCGCGGCCAGCGCCGCGGGCGACAAGCTGGCGGCCGAGGGCAAGACCATCGCCGCCTTCAGCCCGGCCAAGGACGTCTCGGCGGGCCCGTTCGTGGAGACCCGGGTCAACCCGGGCGAGGCGCTGCTGGACCGCAACCAGTACTTCTACGCCGCGAACAAGATCTCGCCGAAGCAGGTCATCCTGCGCAGCTACTCCGGCAACCAGCAGATCTGGGGCTACATGAACGGCGGCGAGCTGGACTACGCGCCGTACACCTCGATGCCCACCAACATCTTGAACCAGGTCCTCAAGGCCGGTTACACCCGCATCGACGCCCCCAGTTACGTCAGCGCCTCGATCGCGTTCAACGAGAAGCAGGCGCCGTACAACCTGACGCCGGTCCGCCAGGCCCTGGCCTACGTCATCGACCGCGACGCGGTCACCAAGGTCGGCGAGCCGGTCGGCGGCATCGCGGCGCCGACCACCACAGGCCTGGTCGGCTCGCAGTCCGACTCGATCCTGTCCGCCGACCAGAAGGCCGCGCTGAACCCCTACAGCCCGGACCCGGCCAAGGCCGCGTCGCTGTTGCAGGGCGCCGGGTTCA
The DNA here is from genome assembly GCF_018274385.1 of Catenulispora pinistramenti. Taxonomy (GTDB): domain Bacteria; phylum Actinomycetota; class Actinomycetes; order Streptomycetales; family Catenulisporaceae; genus Catenulispora; species Catenulispora pinistramenti. Next base: position 1,448 of record NZ_JAAFYZ010000303.1, read on the forward strand.
CCAAGGACTCCTCCGGCCAGTGGCACCTGCCGAACGGCCAGCAGTGGAAGATCACGCTGCAGACCGTGAACGGCTTCTCCGACTGGATCGCGGCCTCCACGATCGTCGCCAACGAGCTGACCGCCTTCGGCATCCAGACCACCGCCGCGATCACCGCCGACTTCGCCACCTACCAGAAGGAGATGGCCGCCGGTAAGTACGCGGTCGGCTGGTGGCTGGTCGCGCTGGGCCCGCAGACCGACATGGCCTACGCCCGCATCTACGGCTCCGCCGACGGTTACAGCGTCACCAACGGCCAGGCCGCCCACGACGACAACGCGGCCACCAATTGGGAGCACACCCCGGCCACCTACACCGTCAACGGCCAGACCATCGACCCCGGCCAGCTCGCCGCGCAGCTTTCGACGACCCCGGTGTCCGCCCAGCAGCCGATCATCGCTCAGCTGGCCGCGGCCACCAACCAGGAGCTGCCGATGATCCAGATCTGGAACTACACCCACGTCATGTTCGACCTGGACAAGCGGTTCACCAACTACCCCAAGACCGGGCAGGACGACCTGCTGGCTAACCCGCCCGGGGTGTGGATGATGCAGGGCTACGTGCAGGGCAAGTAAGGGCCCCGGGTTTCTCACACAGACGGGGCCAGGACAAAGAACAGGGCCAGGACGATGACAGGAAGAGGGAGGGGAGGAAGATGACGGCGTTCGCCCGGCGACTGGCCGGCAAGCTGGCGGCCGGACTGGTGATGGTCTGGGTCGTGGTGACGTTCACGTTCTTCCTCGTGCACGCGCTGCCCGGCAAGCCCGGCGATGTGCAGTACGAGCAATACATCCAGTCCGGGATGAACGCCGAGCAGGCGGCCGCGAAGGTGAAGGCGATCTACGGCTACACCTCCCACGACTCGATGCTCTCGCAGTACGGCGGGTATCTCGGCAAGCTGCTGCACGGCGACCTGGGGCAGTCGATCAGCTACTCCGGCGTCCCGGTCAGCCACCTGATCTGGGCCGCGCTGCCGTGGACCGTGATCCCGGTGCTGTCCGGGCTGCTGGTCAGCTTCCTGATCGGGGTGACCGCCGGGGTCGTGGCCGCGGTCCGGCGCTCCAGCCGCTGGGGCGGTCTGCTGACCGTCTCCGGCTCGCTGTTCGCCGGCGTCCCCGCCTTCGTCCTGGCCCTGCTGCTCCTGGTGGTCTTCCACACCGAGTGGAACCTGCTGCCCGACGCCGGCACCAGCGACATCCAGTACGACCCGGGCTGGAACCTGCCCTACATCGGCTCGGTGGTCCAGCACGCGGTGCTGCCGGTGTGCGCGTACGCGCTGCTCAGCTACGGCGGCTGGCTGCTGGCGATGAAGTCCTCGGTGGTGTCGGTGCTCGGCGACGACTTCATCCTCGCCTCCGAACTGCGCGGCATCGCCCCGGTCACCCGGGCCCGCTACATCGGCCGCAACGCGATCCTGCCGTTGTTCACCGTGCTGGCGCTGTCCTTCGGCGTGATGTTCGCGGGGTCCTTCTTCATCGAGGACACCTTCGACTACCCGGGGTTGGGCGACCTGCTCCTGAAGAGCATCGGCACCCGCGACTATCCGGTGATGGCCGGGGCGTTCCTGCTGATCACGGTGTCGATCATCATCGCGAACATCCTGGCCGACCTGTGCTACACCCTGATCGACCCGAGAGTGAGGCGCTGAGATGGCCGCCACCGCCACCCTGGCCGCGTCGGTGCGCAGCCGCCGCCCGGCGCTGACGGCCTTCCGCAAGGCCGTGACCCGCAAGCCCGGCCGCATCATCGGGCTGGCCATCATCGTGTTCTTCATCCTGCTGGCGATCTGCGGGCCCTGGTTCTACGGCCGGCTGGCCGTCGACCCGAACTCGCTGTACGCGGCTCCCAGCGCCAAGCACTGGCTGGGTACCGACTTCGCCGGCTCCGACGTGCTCCAGGAGGTGGTGACCGGCGGGCGCTACGTGCTGGCCACCGCCGCCCTGTCGGCGTTGTTCACCAGCCTGTTCGGGGTCACGATCGGCCTGGTCGCCGGATATCAGCGCGGCCTGACCGACAGTGCCCTGATGCGGCTGACCGACTTCGTCCTGACCATCCCGGGCCTGCCGCTGCTGATCATCCTGTCCACGGTGTGGAACTTCGGCAGCCCCTGGAAGATGGGTCTGGTGCTGGGGGTCACCGGCTGGGGCGGCGTCGCCCGGGCCGTGCGTTCGCAGGCGCTGTCGCTGCGCGAGCGCGGGTTCCTGGAGGCGGCGCGCGGGCTGGGTCTGTCCCGGCGGCACATCCTGCTCAAGGAGATGCTGCCGAACGTCGCCCCGTACGCGGCCATGCAGCTGATGCTGTCGATGATCGCGTTCATCGGCGCCGAGGTCGGCCTGTTCTTCCTCGGCCTGGTGCCCTTCTCCAGCACCAACTGGGGCGTGATGCTGAACCAGGCGGTCTTCTCCGGCGGGGCGATGGAGACCCCGTCCGCGCTGATCTATCTGCTGGCGCCGCTGGTCTGCATCCTGGTGCTGACGCTGGGCATCGTGCTCTTCCTGGACGCCATCGACGAACTGTTCAACCCGCGGCTGAGGGAGCGCGTGTGAGCGAGGTAGAAGTACGCGATCTCACGGTCGAGTACCAGACGTCGGTCGGCTGGCTGCCGGCCGTGGCCGGGGCCTCCCTGGACCTGCGGGCCGGGCAGATCACCGGTCTGGTCGGCGAGTCCGGCTCCGGCAAGTCCACGCTGGCGCTGTCGCTGCTGAACGCGGTGCCGGCGCCGGGCCGGATCGCCGGCGGCACCATCGAGGTGGCCGGGGTCGGCGACCTCACGCGGCTGGGCGGCAAGCAGCTGCGCAAGGCGCGCGGCGGGGCCATCGGCTACGTGTTCCAGGCGTCGCAGAACTCGTTGAACCCGCTGAAGACCATCGGCCGGCAGCTGCTGGACCTGGGGCGCTCGCACGAGGTCGGCGACCTGCGGGCGCTGATCGCCCGGGCCAAGGACCTGGCGAACCGGATGGGCCTGGACGGCGACCGGGTGTTGGATTCCTACCAACACGAGCTGTCCGGCGGCATGCGCCAGCGGGTCGGCATCGTGTTCGCGCTGGTGCTGAACGCCAAGGTGCTGATCCTGGACGAGCCGACCACCGCGCTGGACATGCTCTCCCAGGCCTCGGTGCTGGACATCGTGCGCAAGGTGCACGACGAGAACCAGCTCAGTACCCTGATCATCACCCACGACATCGGCGCCATCTCCGAGATCGCCGACCGGCTGGCGGTGATGTACGGCGGCCGGATCGTCGAGGACGGCCCGCTGCTGGAGGTGCTGCGCCGCCCCACCCACCCCTACACCAAGGCCCTGATAGGGGCCACGGCCCGGATCACCGGCGACGTGGACGGCGCCCGCGCGCTGCCCGGCCGGCCGCCGGACCTGACCACCGTGGCCCGGGCCGGCTGCGTCTTCCGGGACCGCTGCCCGTTCGCGGTCGAGGTCTGCGCCCAGACCGAGCCGGAGCTCCACAGCTTCGACAGCGAGCGGCGCCGGGCCTGTCACGTCGAACCGTCCACCGTGCTGACCGGGACCACCGGGACGCCCGCGGCCGTTGGGGAGCCGGCATGATCCAGGCACGCGGTATCACCCGCACCTACCAGACCCACGGCTCGTTCACCGGCGACCGCACCGTGCACGCGCTGCGCGGCGTCGACTTCACCCTGCCCGACGGCGGCGCGGTGTCGTTCATCGGCGAGTCCGGCTGCGGCAAGACCACGCTCGGCAAGATCCTCACCGGGCTGGAGACCTTCGACGGCGGCGAGCTGGTCGTGGACGGCGTGGAGCTGTCCAAGCTGCGGCCCCGGCAGCGGGAGAAGTACTTCCGCCGGATCCAGATGATCCATCAGGACCCGTATTCGGCGCTGAACCCGACCCGCACGGTCGAGGCGACGCTCGGCGATCCGTTGCGGATGCGCGCCAAGGAAACCGGCGCACCGGTCAGCGCCTGGCGCGAGCGCGCCGCCGAACTGCTGACGCTGGTCGGCCTGGAGCCGGCCGCGGTGCTGCCGAAGTACCCGCACCAGCTCTCCGGCGGGCAGCGGCAGCGCGTGGTCATCGCCCGGGCGCTGACCGTCGACCCGACGGTGCTGATCGCCGACGAGGCGGTCTCGATGATCGACGTCTCGATGCGGCTGGGCATCCTGAGCCTGCTGCGCGACCTGCGGGCCCGGCTGGGGATCTCGCTGGTGTTCATCACGCACGACGTGGCCACCGCGCGTTATGTCGGCGACGGCGGCGAGCTGCACGTGATCTACCGGGGCGAGGTGGTCGAGCGCGGGCTCACCGACGAGGTGATCCTGTCGCCGGTGCACCCCTACACCCAGTGCCTGCTGTCGGCGGTGCCGGTCATGCGCGGACTGGAGGAGCCGGGGCCGGACCGGACGGCGCCGACCGCAGCGTTGGACGAGCGGACGCCTACGCCGGGGTGCTTGTTCCAGCCGCGGTGCCCGTTCGCCGGTGCGCAGTGTGCTGAGACGCATCCGGTCCTGGTGCCGTTCGGGGCCGATGCCGTTGGAACCGACGCGGCTGAAGCCAACGTGACTGGAGCTGACGTGACTGGAGCTGACGTGACTGGAGCTGACGCCACGGAAGAATCCGGACACGTACACGCGTGCTTCTATCCGGAATCCCGCCGCGTGGTCGGCGTCGAGGTCGGAGCCGCGAGCGCGTGAGAGTCCTGGGTCTGAGCTCCGGCACCTCCCACGACGCGATCGACGTCGCGCTGGTGGACTTCCGGCTGGACGGCGACGCGCTGGTCGGCGTGCTCGAACACGCCGACCACGTCCCGTATCCGGACGAGCTGCGCGCGCAGATCATCGCCGCGCTGCCGCCGAACCCGACCGACCTCGGTGCGGTCTGCCGCCTGGACACCGGGATCGGCCAGGCGTTCGCGGCGGCGGCGTGGCAGGCCGTGCACGCCGCCGGCCCGGTGGACCTGGTCTGCTCGCACGGCCAGACCCTGTACCACTGGACCGAGGACGGCGCGGTGCTCGGCACGCTGCAACTGGGCCAGCCGGCCTGGATCGCCGAACGGGTCGGCGTCCCGGTGGTCTCCGACGTCCGCACCGCCGACGTGGCGGCCGGCGGCCAGGGCGCGCCCCTGGTCTCGCTGCTGGACCTGTTGCTGCTGCGCGGCCTGCCCGGCCCGGTCGGTGCCCTGAACCTGGGCGGCATCGCCAACCTGACGGTCGTCGCCGACCCGCCGGCGGCGTTCGACATCGGCCCGGCCAACGCCCTGCTGGACGCCGCCTGCCGCCAACTGACCGGCAAGCCCTACGACCGCGACGGCCGCCTCGCCGCCGCCGGCCTGGTCCACCCCGGCCTGCTCGCGGCGCTGATGGCAGAGCCCTACTACGCCCGGCGCCCGCCGAAGACCACCGGCAAGGAGCTGTTCCACGACGCGTACCTGGCCGCCCACATCGAGGCCTTCCCGGACCTCACCCCCGAGGACCTGATGTCGACCCTGGCCACCCTCACCGCGATGACCGTGGTCGACGCCGTCCGCTCGCACGGCATCGCCACCCTGGCGGTCTCCGGCGGCGGCGCCGAGAACCCGGAGCTGATGAAGCGCATCGCCAAGCGCCTGCCCGGCGTCGAGGTGCTGCGCTCGGACGCCTACAAGGTCCCCTCGGACGCGAAGGAGGCGATCGCCTTCGCGCTGATCGGCTGGTTCACGGCGCACGGGCTGCCGGGAACGGTCGCGGCCTGCACCGGAGCCTCGGGGGAGCGGGTACTGGGGCGGATCAGCCCGCCGGCTCGCGGGGTGCTGGTACTGCCGGAGGCGGTGGAGAAGGCACCGAAGTCGGTGCGGTTCGAAGGGTAGCCGTCCGGTGGGGTCGTCGGGTAGCCGTCGGGTAGTCGTCGGGTGGTCCCCGCTCAGATCGCCGTGGTGCCGCCGTCTACGACCAGCTCCATCCCGTTCACATAGGTGGAGTCGTCCGAGGCGAGGAACAGCGCGACGGTCGCGATCTCCTCGGGGCTGCCCATCTTTCCCCGCGGGATCAGGGATTCGAACTGCCGCTTCGTTTCCTCATCGAACAGCTCCTCCTGCTTGGCCGTGGCGACCTGGCCGGGACTGAGCACATTGACTCGGATCCGCCGGTCCTTCAACTCGTTCAGCCAGACGCGGGCGTAGGCCTGCTGCACGGCCTTGCTGGCCGCGTACACGCTCCACCCGGGATAGCCCTTGAGCGAGGCGCTCGACCCGGTCATGAAGATCGAGCCGCCGTCGTTGAACAGCGGCAGCGCCTTCTGCACCGCGAACAGCGTGCCGCGCGCATTCAGCCCGAACGTGGCATCGAAGTGCTCTTCCGTGATCTCGCCGAGCATGCGCTCCTCGCCGTTCCCGGCGCTCGTCCACAGCACGTCGACCGCGCCCTTCTCCTGCGCGACCGTGGCGAACAGCTGGTCCAGATCGGCCAGGTCGGCCGAGTCGCCCCGCACGCCGGTCACGTTCTCGCCGATCAGCTTCACGGCCTCGTCCAGCGCTTCCTGCCGCCGGCCGGTGATGAAGACGTGCGCTCCTTCGGCGACGAACAGCTTGGCCCCGGCCAGCGCCAGGCCGGTGGTTCCGCCCGTGATCACCGCTACCTTGCCATCGAGCTTGCCCATGATCGCTCCCTTGAAATGGTGGGTGTTCCAGATGCACTCGTGGATGCTCCAGACCGCTATGCACACCGGTCTGTGTACTTAAAACCTAGCGAGCGACGCCTCGCGGCGCAAGCTATGTACACCGATCGGTACCGACGGGGCTAAGCTGGAGGCATGACGGAGTTGGAGAAGGGCCCCCAAGGCCTGCGGCGCGGCCGGGGCGCGCGCGAGCGCATCCTCGGCGCCTCACAACAGCTGTTCCGCGACCAAGGCATCAACCACACCGGCATGGACCAGCTCTGCGCGGTGGCCCAGGTGTCGAAGCGCACGGCCTACCAGCACTTCGCGGGCAAGGACGAACTCGTCACCGAATACCTGCGCCGGTTCGATCCCGACGTCATGCCCGGCGTGTTCGACCGCACCGACCTCACGCCCCGCGAACGGCTCCTCGCCGCCTTCGACGTGCCCAAGACCGGGCCGGAGCACCTCACGCCCCTGTGCCCCTACATCGCGGCCTCCGTCGAGATCCACGACCCCGAACACCCCGCACGCCAGCAGGCCCATGACTACAAGGCGGCCGTCGCCGCGCGGCTCACCGAAACCGCCCGCGAAGCCGGCGCCACCGATCCCGAACAACTCGGCGAGCAACTGGCGCTGCTCCTCGACGGCGCCTCGGCCCGCACCCGGGTCCTCAACGCCGATGCCTTCTCCACCGCCGCCGCCATTGCCGCCGTCCTCATCGACAATGCCATCCCCGCGTCGGCCTAGTGATGAGGGCGCGCGTCTGAGAGCCTGTTTAGTGGCAGGACGTTTATTGTCAGCATGCTGATCTACTGTGCCGGCATGGACCTGGACCTGGACCTGGACCTGCGCTGCTCAGCCCGCGCGTTCCTTCGCGTGTCAGAGCCGGGCGATATGGTCTGCGGCCATGACGCCGATCGCCCGCCTCGCCGGGGTTTCGCTCGATACGGACGACCCGCGTGGGCTCGCGAGTTTCTACCAGCGTCTGCTGGGGCTGGAGGTCTTTCTGGACAGCGATGACGTCGTCGCGCTCAAGGGTGCGGGATTCCTGTTGACCGCCCAGCGCGTGCGGGGCCACGTGCCGCCGGACTGGCCGAGCGGGCCCACGCCCAAGCAGATGCACCTGGACATAGCCGTCGCCGACCTCGAAGGAGCCGAGAGCCTGGCGCTCTCGCTCGGGGCGACCCGGGCGGCGTACCAGCCCTTGCCGGACGAGTGGCGGGTGCTGATCGACCCGGCCGGCCACCCGTTCTGTCTGACCACCCAGGCCCCGATGGACCTCGGTTGACCGTTCGGTAGTTGACCGTTCGGTAAAGGAGAAGGCCCGCGTCCCCGGCGACCCTCGACCGTTCCCACCGATCCTCGACCGTCTCTGCCGACCCTCGACCGTTCCCACCGGTCCTCGATCGTCCCCACCCCGCCGTGAGAGAGTCGGATCATGCAATCCCTCCTCGCACCCCGGGCCCTGAAGGCCGGCGACCGCGTCGCCGTCGTCGCGCTCAGCGGCCCGCCCGTGCGGCAGGAGCTCGACCTCGGTCTGGCCGCACTGCGGAGCGTGGGGCTGGTGCCGGAGGTCTTCCCGTCGGCGCGGTCGGTGGGGCCGTATCCGTATCTGGCCGCCGATGACAAGGTGCGGGCCGACGACCTGGCGCGGGCGCTGGGGGAGCCGGGCTACACGGCCGTGTTCTGCGCGCGCGGCGGTTACGGGGTGCAGCGCGCGCTGGAGCTGCTGGACTGGGACGCGCTGGGAACGCCGGAACCGCGGGTAGTGGTCGGCTTCTCCGATGTCACGGCCCTGATCGAGGCGGTACGGACCCGGTTCGGCTGGATGTCGGTGTACGGCCCGCTGGTGTCCAGCGTGATGTTCCGCTCCGGCGTCCCCTCCTTCGAAGGACTGGCCCGCCTGCTACTGACCCCGCACAAGTGCACCGAGCTGCTGTTCCAGGACACCCGAGCGCTGGTCCCCGGCGTCGCGGAGGGCGTGACAGTCGGCGGCACCGCGAGCCTGATCTCCACCTCACTGGGCACCCCGTTCTCGGTCCCGGCGCGCGACGGCATCCTGTTCCTGGAGGACATCGGCGAGCAGCCGTACCGCCTGGACCGCGTCCTGACCCACCTGCGCCGCGCCGGCTACCTCGACGGCGTCTGCGGCATCCTGTGCGGCACCTGGGACGAATGCGGTCCGCTGGCCGACATCGAGGAACTACTCGCCGACCGCCTCGGCGACCTCGGCGTGCCGGTCCTGCTCGGCGCGGACATCGGGCACGGGGTGTTCATGCAGTCACTGCCGCTGGGCGTGCGGGCACGGCTGGACACGGCGGCGGCGACGCTGACGTTCTTGGATCCGCCGCTGATGGTGGGGGAGTAGGGGCTCTGGGGTTTTCGG
>NZ_JAAFYZ010000304.1 GCF_018274385.1 Catenulispora pinistramenti
GAGGTGTATAAGAGACAGGGCGGGGCCGGGCGACGGCGTGGTTCGGTGTCCAGGCGGGCGCCTGCCTGGTGGCTGCGCGGGCGCGGGGCCGGTGACCCCGGTGCCGGTGCTTGGCCCGGTACTGGTGCTGGTCTCGGCCCTGTCGCTGGCCCTGACGCTGGACCTGACGCTGGCCCTGACACTGGGCCTGCTGCTGACGCTGACGCGTCGTCCGGCCCGGCTGGCGCACCCGGCTCGGCCGCGTGCCCCACAGCCGCCTCGTTCCCGGCGGCCGCCCGGGGCGCCGCGGCCGCGTCGGCGGGACGTCCCTGGGACGGAACCGCCGCGAGGCCTGGTTCCTGCGTGCTCGATATCTCAGGGTTCGCCATCATCCGCCGTTCTTCGTGATCGCCGCGTCGTGATCGCCGCGTACGGGTGTGGCGCTCATGCTGGCCCAGGCTACCCTCCGGACGCCAGCGTCGCTGCTAGTCGGCGTCCGAGGCGAGACCGTCCGGGGACAGGACACTGATGAAGTGTGCCGCGGTCGCGGCCATGGCCTCACGCGCCGGAGCCAGGTACTTGCGCGGGTCCACGGCGTTCGCCGGCGCCTGCTCCAACCAGCCCCGCACCGCCCCGGTGAACGCGATGTTCAGCGCGGTGCCGACGTTCACCTTCACCACGCCCCCGGCGACGGCGCGCGCCAGTTCGGCGTCCGGCACCCCCGAGGAACCGTGCAGCACAAGCGGAACCCCGATCGCCGCCCGCAGCCGGGCTATGAGCTCGTGGTCGAGGACGGCGCTGCGATCGGTCATCGCGTGCGAGCTGCCGACCGCGACCGCGAGCGCGTCCACGCCGGTGCCGGCCACGAACTCGCGCGCCTCGTCGGGGTCGGTGCGGGCGCCGGGCGCGTGCGCGGACAGCGGCGGCTCGCCGTCCTTGCCGCCGACCTTGCCCAGCTCGGCCTCCAGCCACAGCCCGCGGGCGTGGGCCCAGTCGGCGGCCTCGCGGGTGGCCCGCACGTTCTCGGCGTAGTCCAGGTGCGAGCCGTCGAACATGACGGAGCCGAAGCCGTAGTCGGCGGCCTGACGGAGCAACGCGGGATCCTCGACGTGGTCCAGGTGCAGCGCCACATCGATCCCCGCGGCCTCGGCGACGGCGGCCGTGGCGCGCGCGATGGGAGCCAGGCGGCCGTGGTGGAACTTCACGGCGTTCTCGGATATCTGCAGGATCACCGGCGAGTGCCGGCTCTCGGCACCGGCCACGATGGCCTCGGCGTGCTCAAGGGTGATGACGTTGAAGGCGGCCAGGGCCCGGCGCTCGGCGCGGGCGGCGGTGATGAGGTCGCCGGTGGGCTTGAGAGGCATGGGGATCCTTAGCTTTCGGGACGGGCGCTGATCTCGGAGCTGATGCCGGAGCTGGTCTCAGCGCTGATCTCGGGGCTGGTCTGAGCGCTGATCTCAGACCTGATCCCAGACCGGAAGCGCCGGTAGGCGTCGGCGTCGAAGATCCCGGCGCGGTCGGTGAGCACCGTCGCGGCCGAGAGCGCCGCGGCGTCGGTGAGCATTTCGGGCCACCGGCTGCCGTCGGCCAGGCCCATGGCGAGCGCCGCGACGGACGCGTCACCGGCGCCGGTGGGGTTGCCGCCGTCGATGCGCGGCGGTCGTGCGGTCCACGTGCCCTCGGCGGTCAGGGCTGTGAGCCCGTCGGGGCCGTTCGAGGAGACCACAGCCCGAGCGCCACGGCCGAGCAGTTCGCTCGCGGCCGCACGCGGATCGGTGAGCCCGGTGGCGTCGAGCAGTTCGTGGGCGTTCGGCTTCACGATCGCCGGGCCCGCGGCGAGTGCGGCGAGCAGCGGTGCGCCTTCGGTGTCCAGAATCGTAGGCACGCCAAGGCTTTCAGCGACTGTTATGAGCTCTGAGTAGACGTCGTCGGCCAGCCCGCGCGGCAGCTTGCCGGACAGCACCAGCACCGCGGCCGTGTCCAGCGCGGCGGTCTCCAGCAACGACGCCACCGCCGCGCATATCTCGGCCCACTCCTCGGCGCCGATCTCGGGCCCGGCCTCGTTGAAGCCGGTCGCCAGGCCCGATTCCTCGACCACCGTGACCGTGCGCCGAGTCGCGCCGGCGATGGGTATCGCGTGGTGCGGCACCCCGGCCGTCTCCAACTCCGCGCGCACCGCTTCGCCGTCGAACCCGCCGAGCGGCAGCACCGCGACCGTGTCCCGGCCGAGGGCGTGCAGCGTGCGGGCGACGTTCACGCCCTTGCCGCCGGCCTGCGCGTGGACCCGCGGACGGTGCGTGGTCCCGGCTTTCAGGGCCGGGACCGTGTACGTGATGTCCAGCGCGGGATTGAGCGTGACCGTGACTATCACGGCGCCGAGTCCCCGGGCCTTGGGTCTGCGGGTACCAGGTCTGCGGACACCGGAGCTGCGGACACCGAACTTCCCGGCACCAGATCCCACGCCAGCAATCCGGCGCCGAGGCAGCCGGCCAGGTCGCCGAGTTCGGCGGTGACCAACTCCGGCAGCGCGTGGTACGTCGCCTTCGCGGCCAGCGCCTCGGCCAGCGGCCGCATCAGGGTGTCGCCGGCTTCGGCCAGGCCGCCGCCGATCACCACGCGGTCCGGGTCGAGCAGGGCCGCGGTGGTGAGCAGCGCGTCGGCCAGGACGTCGACCGCCTCGTCCCAGATCCGGCGCGCGACCGGGTCGCCGGTGGCCAGCCGGGCCGCGACGTCCAGGGCGCCGGTGTTCGCCGTGCCGGCCGCCGCGGCGTAGCGGGCCGCGACCGCCCCGGCCGACGAGTACTGCGCCAGGCAACCGTGCAGGCCGCAGCCGCACGGCAGGCCGCCGGGCCGGACCACGATGTGCCCGAACTCACCGCCCATGCCGTGCGGGCCGAGGTTCGGGACGCCGTCGATCATGATCGCGCCGCCGATGCTGGTGCCCAGCGGCAGGAACACGAAGCGCGCGGAGCCGCGGCCGGCCCCGATCCGCGCCTCGGCCACTCCCCCGGCGCGCACATCGTGGCCGATCGCGACCGGGACCGCCAGGCGCGCGCCGAGCAGATCCCGGAACGGCACGTCGCGCCAGCCGACGGTGGCCGAGAAGACGCCGACACCGGTCCGTTCGTTGATGATCCCGGGCAGCGCGAAGCCGGCCGCGGCGACCGGGGTGCCCTCGGCCGCCGCCTCGTCGACCAGCTCGGCGGCGAAGTCGGCGATGGTGTCGATGACCGCCTGCGGGCCGCGCTCGATGCGGGTGGCCCGGCGCCAGGTGCGGATCAGGCGGCCGTCGCGGGTGACCAGGCCGGCTTTGATGCCGGTGCCGCCGACGTCCAGGGCCAGGGCGTGGCCTGCGCCTGAGGCCTGGCTGCCCGCCGCGTGCGCGGCTGGCACATGCCCGGCTGGCACGTGCCCGGCCGACTCTTGGCTGGCCGACTCTTGGCTGGCCGACTCTTGGCTGGCAGCAAGGACATCCCCGGCTGGGGCATCGGCGGCACGCGCGTGGCGGGGCGCCGCGGCGGGCTGCTCGGGACCGGACATATCAGACCTCGGACAGAATGATGGAGCGGGTCAGGTTGCGCGGGTTGTCGACCTCCAGGCCCTTGCGGCCGCCGAGCGCCACGGCCAGCCGCTGCACCCGGATCAGCTCGGCCAGCGGATCGCGGCCGTCGGCCGGGTCCAGCCACTGTCCGCCGGTGGCCTGGACCTGCTCGGCCAGCCCGCGCGGGGCCTCACCGAGCATCCAGGTCACCGTACCGGGCGAGGCGATGCTGATCGGCCCGTGCCGGTACTCCATCGCCGGGTAGGACTGGGTCCAGGTGAGCGAGGCCTCGGTCATCTTCAGCCCGGCCTCGTTGGCCAGCCCGACGGTCCAGCCCCGGCCCAGGAACGCGAACTGGGTCTTGTCCAGGATCCCGTCCGGCAGCGGCTCGGCGACGCAGCGTGCGGCGTCGGCGACGATCTTCTCCAGGTCGAAGGCGGTGCCGGACTGCGCGGCGACGTGCGCGCGGAACAGCGTCAGCGCGGTGGTGGCGAAGCGCGTCTGCACCACTGAGCGCTCGTCGGCGAAGTCCAGCACGATCGTCTCCTCGGCCAGCTCCGGCGCCGGAGTGTTCGGGTCGGCGATGACCGCGACCGTCGGCGTGACGCCCCTGAGCCGCTGCAACAGCTCAAGCACCTCGGTCGTGGTGCCGGAGCGGCTGAGCGCGACCACCCGGTCGTAGGCGCGGCCGAAGGGGAACTCGGAGGCGGCGAAGGCGTCGGTGTCGCCGAGCCCGGCCTGCTCGCGCAGCGCCGCGTAGGCCTGCGCCATGTACAGGGAGGTGCCGCAGCCGACGACGGCGACCCGCTCACCCTTGTTCGGCAACAGCGAGCCGGTCGGACCGGCGGCGAGCGCCGCCGCCCGGCGCCAGGTGTCCGGCTGGCTCGCTATCTCGGCTTCGACGTAGGCGGATCCGGACATGGTCTCTCCCCAGGCTGGCGACGTGCGTGCTTGTATCTGAACGATAGCCAGACGAGTCGAGCAGAATCAAGCAGAAAGAAATACGGCGTGGTCAACGGGGATCCTGCGCGGCCGGCCGGATAATTCCGGGACCTACCTTTTGCCGCCTGCCACAGAGCGCGCGCCGTGCTGCTCGGGGTGTACTCGGTCCGCGCTCAGCCCGCGCTCAATCCGCGTTCGGCCCGTGGTCGGTCCTTGCCCAGCCCGCGTTTCAGTCCGCGTTTCAGTCCGCGAGATGGATCCGCACGCCGAGTTCGCGCAGCGCGTCCAACTCGCCGGGGTCGGCGCTGGGATCGGTGACCAGATCGGAGACCAGCGCGGCCTCGGCGATCCGGGCGAAGGCCCGGCGGCCGACCTTGGTTCCGTCGGCGACCACGATCACCCGGGCCGACTGCAGGATCATCGCGCGATTGGTCTGCGCCTCGACCTCGTGGTGGGTGGTCACGCCGGCCGCCGCGCTGACCCCGCCGACGCCGAGGAAGGAGGCGTCCAGGTTGAAGCCCTCCAGCGCGCGCTCGGCGACCGGGCCGATCAGCTCGTAGGACTCGGTGCGCACGGTGCCGCCGGTGACCACCAGGTCTATCGCCGGGCGCAACGCCAACTCGGCCGCGATGTTCAGGGCGTTGGTGACGATCTTCAGCCCGCCGCGCATCCCCAGGAACCGCGCCACCTCGCTGGTGGTCGTGCCGCCGCACAGCCCCACGGTCGCCGCGCTCTCGTCGATCAGCCCCGCGGCCAACTCGGCGATCCGGCTCTTCTCCTCCTGCTGGCGCGCGCCGCGATAGCGCATGGGGAGTTCATAGAGCACGCCGGCCGGGACCGCGCCGCCGTGCGTGCGCTTGACCAGGCCCTGCTCCTCCAGCGCCTGAAGGTCGCGGCGGATGGTGGCCTGGGAAGTGCCCAGGCGGTCGGCGCTCTCCACGACCCCCACCGAACCGTGGTCGGCCAGCAGGGCGAGGATGGCTCCCAGGCGGTCTTCTTGACGCATGGGGACACAGTAGCGCGCGATCCGCTCACTGTGATGCTCGTTCGCGCAAGATCCGAGCATGAATGATCATCTCCGGCCCCAGCCGTCCCACCAGCGGTGTTTTTCTGTATTCGATGACAGTTTCGTAACTTAGTAGTGACTCGTACTGATCATGCTCGTTGGTCCGGACATGGTGTGGATTACTCGACGATCGTCGGATCGTGCCCTGGTCGCTGCTCTGACGGCACTGGCGGCGGTGATGTTCGGGTGGGGCTTCCAGCGGGGGCGGACGCACCCCTTCTACACGGCCGCCGTCCGCTCGATGGGCGCGAACTGGCACGACTTCGTCTACGGGGCCTTCGACCCCTCCGGCTTCATCACCACCGACAAGCTCCCCGGCGCGTTCTGGGTGCAGGCGCTGTCGGTGCGGATCTTCGGCTTCCACGCCTGGGCGGTCCTGCTGCCGCAGGTGCTGGCCGCGACGGCGTGCGTGCCGCTGCTGTTCGTCACGGTGCGGCGCTGGGCCGGGCGGGGCGCGGCGTACGCGGCCGCCGTCGGCTACACGCTGACCCCGGTGACCGTCGCGCTGTCCCGCACGAACATCCCCGACGCGCTGATGGTGTTCTTCATGGTGGTCGCCGCGCACGCACTGTGGCGCTGGGCCGACGGCGGACGGCGCGCGGCCTGGTGGCTGGCAGCCTCGGCGGTGTGGCTGGGGGTGGCGTTCAACGTGAAGATGGGGCAGGCGCTGCTGGTGGTCCCGGTGTTCGCCGGGACCTGCTTCCTGCTCGGCGCCGGGAGCCGCTGGTGGCGGCTGGGCCGGGCGGCGGCGTACGGGACGCTGGTCGCGGTGGTGTCGCTGGCCTGGATGGTGTTCGTCACGCTGACCCCGGCTTCCCAGCGCCCTTACATCGACGGCTCGGTGCACAACTCGGTCTGGGAGATGGTCTTCCAGTACAACGGCTTCGGCCGGATCGGCGGCCAGGGCGCCGGGACCGACCCGCTGGCCGGCGGCGCGGTGCTGTCCGGGGCCGGCGGACCGGCCGGGCTCGGACGGATCTTCGGGACGGCTTCGGCGGGCCAGATCAGCTGGCTGGTACCGGCCGCGGTGGTGGGGTTGGCCGCCGGGTTGTGGGCGGCTTGGCGGGCCCGGCGGGTGCGGCTGGCGGCGGCGTCGGTGGCGGCGCTGCCGGTTACGGCGGCCGGCGCGGTGGGGGCGTTCGCCTCGGTCGGAGCGTCGGTCGGAGCGACAGCTGGATCGGCGGCCGGGGCGACGGCTGGATCGGCGGCGTTCGCGTCGGCTCAGACGGCAGCCGGATCGTCGCCATCGGCTGGCACGACGGCGATCTCAGCCGGATCGCCGGCGTCAACGTCAACCGGTGCGGCGTCCGGCCAGATGTCCAGCGTCGAAGCCCTGGCGGCGCACGCATCCCAGCACGCGTCCCAGCACGCGTCCCAGCACGGATCCCGTGCCACGGACTCCGGGCATCAGCAGCCGACCGACCCTGAGCGCGCGCAGCGGAAGACCACCGCCGGCTACCTGTTCTGGGGCGGCTGGCTCGGCATCTACGGCCTGGCCTTCTGCGCCGCCACCGGCATCCACTCCTACTACACCTCGACCCTGGCTCCCCCGGTCGCCGCCCTGGCCGGAGCCGCCTTCATCGCCGCTGCCCGCGGCCGCACCTGGCAGCTGCCCGCGCTGGTCGCCCTGACCGCCGGCTGGGCGTTCCTCGCCAGCCGCGAGACCCCGCACTACCAGCCGTGGCTCCGCTGGTTCGTGGTGGCCGCCGCGGTGGCCGCGATCGCGCTGGTGCCGTGGGCCCGCATCGCCCGCAACCGCGCCCTGGGCGCGCTTTCGGCGGTGGCGGTCGCGGCGGCGGCGCTGGCCGCACCGGCGGTCTGGGCCACGTCGGTGCTCACCCGCAAGGGCGACATGATGGGCAGCGTGGCGGCGTCGGCCGGCCCGCCGCAGTCGATGTTCGGCGGCCGCAAGTTCAGCGCGGCGGCCAACACGGAGATCCAGCACGGGATCCACGACTTCGAGCACGGACCGGACCCGCGGGTCGTCAAGTTCCTGCAGCGCAATCGCGACGGCCGCCCCTACGCCGCCGCGATCGACGGCTCGATGGCCGCCGCCCCCTACCTCGCGGACAACCTCCCGGTGCTCCCGATGGGCGGCTTCACCAGCGACGCCCCGGCGCCGACCGTGCAGGGCCTGGCGAACCTCGTCCACACCGGGCAGCTGCGCTACGTCGTGGTGTCGCAGCTGCGGATGGGCGGGCACAGCGTGGCGGCGCAGGACCGTGACACGTGGGTCACCGACCACTGCCACGGCGTCCCGGGTCTGGCTAGTAGTACGGCCAGTGGTACGGCTAGAGCTAAAGACAAGACGAATTCCCCAACCGGGGTATTCGATTGTTCTTGATCAGCGCGGGGGTTAAGATCACCCCAACACGCTGAAGGAGACGAGTAGCCTCGGATCCGGCGCGGGTCCAGAGAGCCGTCGGCAGCTGGGAAGACGGCCCCGCGTTCCGAGGCCAAGACACTCCGGAGTGCGGGGAGGCAATGCCCCGCCGGCCGGCCCCCGTCATCGGGCCATGAGAGGCCGCGGCCCCCGGGCCGCGGTGAAGGTGCGGTGGTACCGCGATTCCCTTATCGCCCGCACTCCCAAGGGATCACGTCGAGACCCCTTGGAGGGCTCAAATGATCCACCGCGTACTAGCGTCGGAACTGTCGGCGCACGTAGGTGAAACCGTTCAGGTCTCCGGCTGGCTGCACCGCCGCCGCGAACTCAAGAACGTCACGTTCCTCATCCTGCGCGACCGCAGCGGCCTGACCCAGGCCGTGCTGCCGGGCGCCGCCGCCGAGCAGTCGCACGACATCCCCGAGGAGACCGTGCTCTCCTTCGTCGGGACCGTCACGGCCAACGAACAGGCGCCCGGCGGCGTGGAGCTCGTCGCGCCGGCCGAGGGCCCGCAGGTCGAGTTGCTGTCCAGCCCGGCCGAGACGCCGCCGCTGGAGATCTACCGCCCGACCGTGACGGCCTCGCTGCCGACCATCCTGGACGGCGCCCCGGTGACCCTGCGGCACCCGCACCTGAGCGCCCCGTTCCAGCTCACGGCCGCCTCGATCGCCGGCTTCCGCTCCGCGCTGGACGCCCTGGACTTCACCGAGATCCACACCCCGAAGATCGTCGGCTCGGCCACCGAGTCCGGCGCCAACGTCTTCGCCCTGGACTGGTTCGGGCGCAAGGCGTATCTGGCGCAGTCGCCGCAGTTCTTCAAGCAGGCCATGGTCGGCGTCTTCGAGCGGGTCTACGAGACCGGCCCGGTCTTCCGCGCCGAACCCTCGGACACCGCACGCCACCTGGCCCAGTACACGAGCCTGGACGCCGAGCTCGGCTTCATCACCGACCACCGCGACGTGATGGCGGTGGTACGCGAAGCGCTGGTCGGCATGGTCGCCTCGGTCGCCGAACGCGCGGCGGCCGCGGTGGACCTGCTCGGCGTCAAGCTGCCGACCGTCCCGGAGCAGATCCCTGAGATCCACTTCGCGGACGCGATGGAACTGCTCGGCGAGGACGAGCCGGACCTGTCCCCGGCCAACGAGCGCACGCTCGGCGAGTGGGCGGTACGGGAGTTCGGCAGCGAATTCCTGTTCGTCACCGGCTACCCGATGGCCAAGCGCCCCTTCTACACCCACGCCCAGCCGGACCGGCCGCAGTACTCGAACAGCTTCGACCTGATCTTCCGCGGCCTGGAGCTGATCACCGGCGGCCAGCGGCTGCACCGGTACGAGGACTACGTCGCGGCACTGGCGGCGCGCGGGGAGTCCACCGAGGCCTACGAGGGCTACCTGGCGAACTTCAAGCACGGGATGCCCCCGCACGGCGGGTTCGCCCTGGGGCTGGAGCGCTGGACGATGCGCTTGACCGAGGCGGACAACCTGCGGCGTACCGCCTTGTTCCCGCGGGACTTGCACCGGCTCACACCGTGATCGGGTGCTGATTCACAACTCGGTATGACGCGGGCCCCTCGTCGTCGTCGCATGGCGGCGAGAGGCCCGCTTCTTCAGACAGGCAGCCGCCTGCTCAGTCCCGCGGCCAATCGGCGCCTCACGGCTGGAAACTGAGCGGCAACCCCGCCGGCAGCATGACGGCCTTCGTCGTCCCGACCACCTGGCCGGACGCGTCGTAGCCGATCACCTCCCGCGGCTGCTCGGCCACCACGAATCCGAACTCGATGAACGCAGCACCCTGAGTCCGATACACCGGGACGAACTCGGCGTGGTCGGCGTATTGCAGGCACAGATGGTCGACCTTCGGATCCATCCATGTCCCGACCAGATACGCCTTGAAGGTCATCCTGGCCGGTACCTTGCTGCCGTTGACCATCGTCGACGTCCCCGGAACCGGCGTGCCGGGCCCGAGCCCCCTGGCCGAATCGAACGAGAAGTAGTCCTGCTCGGTGGAAGGCACGCCGACTTCCTCGTAGCCTGCTTCCCCCGGCGTGCGGAACTGCGCCACCGCGCCCTCGTGGAAGGCGTCCGCCGCACCCGGCGGGTACGTCCCCGACGCCTTGCCGCTCATCCAGTCCGTGTGGGCCTGCTTGTTCGGGAACACGTGGATCTGCTCCGCCCAAGAGACCCCCATGGTCGTCCCCGAGACCGTGGTGAAGTCCAGCCCGTCGACGGTGGTGGACGTCGTCGCCGGCACCGTACCGGCGACCGAGGCCGAGCAGGTCTTCGGCGCGGGCGTCGCGGATGTCGCAGTCCTCGCGGATGTCGCGGGCGTCTTGGGAACGATGCCCGGCGCCACCTGTACGCTCGCCCGTGACGGCCCCGCGGAGTGTGCACCGAACGCGACCGCCCCCGCAGCCACTCCCAGCACCGCCAGCGACGACCCCGCCGCCGTGGCCCGATGCCGCACCCGACGCCGACGCGCCCCGCGCATCACCCCGGCCGCCGAGACGCCCCGCGT
>NZ_JAAFYZ010000305.1 GCF_018274385.1 Catenulispora pinistramenti
GCGCCAGCACCGCTCCCGCCAGCCGTTCCACCGCCGGCGTGCCGAGGTCCCACTCCAGGGCCAGCGGCCCGCCGCGCTCCGGCAGCACGATCGGTGCCGTCGCCGGGAAGTCCGCGCCGAACAGCAGCGTGGCGGGTCCGATGCCGGGGAGTTCCGCGTGCGTGGCGAGCAGCGTCGCGCCCTCCACCTCGATCGCCGCCGGGTCGCCCGCCGGCCGCACTCCGGCCCGGCGCAGCATGCGCGTCACCGGCACCACCACCGGCCGCAGCGGTGTCAGTGTCATGCCGCCGGGCGCGCGCGAGGCGCCGTAGAACGAGATCCGCGCCGGCCCGAGCCGTACCTCGTGCCCGGCCAGCGGGGTGTCCACGTCGTGCGTGACGATCGGTGCCAGGTAGCGCGCCAGCCGCGGGTTCAGGCGCAGCGACTCCGCGTACTCGGACTGGTCCTGGCCCGAGGGGACGGGCATCGCGCGCGGGTGGGAGTGCACGATCCCCTTGAACCGCGCCGCGGTCGCCGCCTCCCGCGCCCCGATGGCGCCGATCAGCGCGTCCGTGTTCTGATACCGCGTGCCGGTGGTGGCGGCGCCGGCGTCGTGGATGAACTCGGTGACGTAGTCCAGCCCCGGCAGCCCCAACAGCGCCCCGCCCTGCTCCGGCTCGACCGCCCCGATCCGGGCGGCGATCGCGTCCAGCACGAAGTCCGCGACCCGCACCGGCGTCAGCATCGGCTCCGCTCCCACTGAATCAGAGCCCATATTCGAATTCGTTGTTCACCGAGAACGGGAACGGATGCCCGGCCAGCACCACATCCATCCCGGTCGCCCACAACACCGACTTCGAATACGCCTCCTCCAAAGTCGGCTGCCCGGAGCCCCCGGCCTGGCTCAGGCACAACTTCCCGTTGGCGAAAAGGTGCCCGGTGTGCACCCCGACCAGCCCCTCCAACCGGGGCTCGACCAGCTTCACCTGGTAGCTGATCCCGTCGAAGTACGCGAACATCGTGTACGACCGTCCCATCTGCGACAGGAACGTGTAGCACCACCCGCGCGCGTCCCGGTGGTCGATGAACCGCGTGTTGTGCGGCATGTGCTGCGCCGCCCACCGCAGGTCCTCGACCTCCCGGCCCCGCACCCGCGCCGCGAAGGTGCCGTGCTGCACCTTGCTCAACGGCTGTCCGGTCGGCGCCGGCCCGGTATAGATCTCGCCCTCGGACCCGACCGAGATCCGCGCCTTCGGATCGACCGGGTACTGCTGGCCCTCCTGCTGCGCACTCCGGATGATGTCCCGCAGCCGGTTCAGATCGGTTCGTTCGATATCTGACATGCCCTACCCCTCGCACTGGACTTCCGCGCGTTTTTCAGGGTAGGTCGGCCCGCCCCGTTAGGAAACAGGAAACCGGATCCGTCCCCCTTGTCCGGTCTGCCCCACGCCGGTAAGAGAATAAGAGGTCTTATATCGAGGGGAGGGGTCGGATGGGGGAGCAGTCACGCTTCGGCGCCGAATTGCGGGCCCGCCGCGTCGCCGCCGGACTGTCGCTGGGCACGTTGGCGGCCTATCTGCGCTACAGCAAGGGCTATCTGAGCAAGATCGAGACCGGTCGTATGCCGGCCCGCCCAGAGCTGGCGCGCCGTTGCGACACGTACCTGAAGGCGGACGGCGCGCTGGCCGCGCTGGCCGAGGACCAGCCCTCGGCGCACGAGGCACTCGAAGCCGAACGCGCCGAACGCGCCGGGAACGCCGGCCGGGCAGCGGATGTGGGGAATGCCGGCCCCGACCTCCATCAACCCTGGACCGCCGGCTTCGACGGCGACGCCTACTGGTTCGCCGCCGTCCCCCGCCGCGACGTCCTGGCCGCCGGAGCCGGCGCCCTGATCGCCGTCGGCCTGGACGCCGGCCTCGCCCCACGCTCCGCCGCCGCCCGCGACGAACACGCCACCCGCGCCTTCGAGACCCTCTTCGGCCAGATGCGCACCCTGGGCCAGACCGCGAGCCCGGCGCTGGTCCTGCCGACCCTCGTGGCCCAGACCGAGACGCTGCGCAGCCTCGCCGCCCGCGCGTCGGCCGCCACCCGCAACCGCCTGCTCCGCCTCACCTCCCGCTACGCCGAGTTCACCGGCTGGATGGCACAGGAAGCCGGCAGCGACTCCGGCGCCTTGTGGTGGACCGAACTCGCCGCGCGCCTCGCCGACGCCGCGGGCGACACGACACTCGTCGCCTACACCGGCATCCGCCGCGGGCTCGTGGCGATGTATCAGGGCGACGGCGCGGCCACCGTCGCCGCCGTCCGCGACGCTGAGCACTCCCGCTGGTCGCCCGCGATCCGCGAACAGGCCGCCCGCCGCGCGGCGCAGGGCTACGCGCTCCAAGGCGACCACGCCGCGTGCCTCCGTGCCCTCGATCGCGCCCGCGAACTCGGCGTCTCGGCGATGCCGGCAGCCGCACCGGCCTCGAAGCCGGCAGCGTCGCGGAGCTCTGTCTCATCTGCCTCGCAACCGCCCAACAGCGCCGTGAACAAGGCCTTCACCCTCGGCCCGACCACCATGAGCGACCCGCTCGCCATCACCACCGGCTGGTGCCTGTTCGACCTCGCCCGCTGGGAACAGGCCGCCGACGTCCTCGCCCCCGCGACGGCCGCCCTGTCGCCCGACGCGGCCCGCAACCGCGCCCGCTACGGAGCCCGCCTCGCCCTGGCCCACGCGGCGCTCGGCGACGTCCCGCAGGCGACCGCGATCACCGCCGCGCTCCTGGACCAGGCCGACGCCGCCGACTCCGCGACCATCCGGACCGATCTGCGCCGCCTGTCCCGCACCCTCAACCGGCACAGCGCCGACCCCGCGGTACGGGCCCTCAGCCCGCGTCTGACCGCCTCGCTCTAGCCCGGCGCCGCACCGATCCGTTGCGGCACCACCTTTACGCGCCCATGGAAGGGGCCTGCGACCATGCACGAGATCTTCGTCAACTACCGCACCAACGACGCCCACGACGCGGCGTTCGCGATCCAAGCCGACCTGGTCCGCCGCTTCGGCCGGGACAAGGTCTTCTACGCCTCGAGCTCCCTGAACCACGGCGAGCGCTTCGACCAGGAGCTGATCCGCGAAGCCCGCAAGGCCCGGGTCCTGCTCGCCGTCATCGGCCCGGACTGGCTCAAGCACGACGCCCGGGGCCGCCGCCTCGTCGACGACGAGAACGACTGGGTCCGCCGCGAGATAGCCGCCGCACTCCAGGCCGGGACCACCGTGATCCCGATCCTGGTCGGCCGCACCACCGACCGCCTCCCCGCCGACCTCCCGCCGGACATCAAGGACCTGGTGAACTTCAACTACCGCCGCTTCGACCACCGCGAAGCCGAGGCCCAGCTGCCGCAGATAGCCGCCGCGGTCCAGGAAGTCGTCACGGGCCTCGTGGACGCCACGCGGTCCAAGCCCCAGCCCGAACCGCCGGCGGCCCCGAGCACGGGCACCACCAACACCAGCCAAAGCGGCGGCATCACCACCGGCAACCAGTCCGGCCGCATCGCCAACACCGCCGGCGACACCCACGGCGGCATCCACATGTCCGGCGACACCCACGGCGACGTCACCAACTACGGCGGCGCCGTCAACACCGGCGGCGGCACCTTCATCGGCCACTCCAACGGCCCCGTCCACACCGGCAGCGGCTCCCAGTTCAACCCCAAGCCGGCCGCCGACGACGACCCGGACGACGAGAAGTGAGCACGGAGTTCCACCGACTCCGCGGCGCGGTCCACACCGGGAGCGGGGACCAGCTGAACCTGTTCCAGATAATGGAGCAGGCGGTGACGCGTCGCGGTGCGGGCGCGTGGTCGGAGAGCATTTTCGAGGGCCTGGGCGCCCGCTTCTATGAGCCGGACGGATTCGGAGATGTCCGGGAGGCCATGGAAGAGCTCAAGATTCTCGTCTTGAAAGGGAATCCCGGTTCGGGCCGCCGATTCGCAGCACTCGCCTTGCTGCGCAAAAGCGAATACAGCCCTGGTCTGTTCTACGCGCCGCCGGTGGGCACCGATGATGCCGACAGACTCGACAAGCTCAAGCCCGAGCCAGGCGACCGCTTTCTCATCGATCTCTCGACCATGAGCAGCGAGACCTTCAACCTGGTTGCTCACGAGGTCCAACCGTTCTTCAACCGAGTGCTCGTCGCGCGGGCACGATCTGTGCTGATCCTTCCGGGCGACTGTGAGCCCGAGCCTGACTGGCAGAAGTACGTTCGGCGGTTGTCTCGGCCCGATCCGGGCAAGGCCTACCGGCGCCACTTGAAAAGCATCGGCATCGAGTTCGAAGCCGACCTCGATGAGACAGGGGTCCGAGACCACTTCCGTCACGCGCCCATGCGCGACCTCGACCACCTGATGCAGCTGGTGGTCGATGCACGCACGGCCAATCCCATGCGCGACTATCACTACTGGACAAGCGCCGCGCTGGAAGCACTGCGTGCCGGTAGTGATGATGTAGCGGCGCTCCTCAAAGAGCTCAAGGTGGGGCAACAGCGTGCGCTGCTTCTCTCAGCGTCATTGTTCGCCGGGGGGTCTGCCGACAGTGCGTGGCATGCCGCCAGAGCGCTGCTGGACACTTTGAAATATCCGAAGAACCCGGACCATCCCTTGGACCAGGCGGACCTGCAGGAGCAGTTGGCGAGCTTCGGCGCAGGCATCGATAAGCAACGTCGGCTTCAGTTCCAGAAGCCTCTGGATGCTGCGATTCGCACCTACCTCTGGGATGGCTATCCGGCGCTGCGCGCTGTGCTGGCGAAGTGGATCGAAGGCCTGATCAAGGCAGACCGGGTGCTCGCGGCGGATGATGCCAGGCTGGTCGTCGAGCGCTTCGGCGAGCAGCATCTCAGGACCGGTCAAGTGGATCCGCTCAAGACCCTCATCGCCCACCTCGGTGGCGCGGAGAAGGAACTGGCGAGCGAGCTGGCCTTCGCCCTGCTGACAAAGGGCCTGGAGGACCCAGAACACGGCCGGGCCTTCCGTCGCCTGATGTGGGAGTGGGCGAGGGATCTACCGTCGGCCGGTCTGGGTGAAGTGTTGGTTCAGGCTTGCGTCGAGGTGATCGCCGAGACGTACCCCGAGCAAGCTCTCGTCCGCCTTCATCATCTGGCCAGGAAGCCCAAGCCGATCGGCGATTCGGCCTGCGCCGCACTGGCTGGGCTCTTCGTCCAGGACCGCTTCAGCCGCCTCATCCGCCGACTGCTCTCGCGTATGGCCGAGTACCCGAACGCGCGCGACCCCCACATCTTCGTCCGCGTCATAGACCCGTTCGCCCTCACCGACTCCGGCAACCGCGCGCGTCCGCTGGCCGCCGAGTCCGGCGTCCATGCCCATCTCGTCCTCGCCTGGCGCGCCACGCTCCATAAGCAGCCCGAAAGCTGGCAGCCTCGGCTCGACCAGTGGCTCGCCACGGTTGCCGACGTCGGCCGTCGCGACGTCCTGCTCACCATCCTCGCCGAGGCTCCGGACGACCTGGCCACCCGCAGCCTCCTGCTTTCCGCCGCCGTGGAATGGGCCGCGGCGCGTGGTGGGGCGTGGAAGACCGTTGACGAGTTGCTGAATCGCATCAACGCCGCACAGGGCATCTCCTTCGTCGCCATGGAAAGGACTGACTGATGAGCACCGATACCAAGATCGTGGGCGGGATCGTCACGACCGGGTTGGCCGGAGCGTTGGCGGCGGTGGCCGCGAGTTCCGGGTGGGCGTTTTGGCCGGTGTTCCTCGGCATTCCGCTCGTCTTCATCGCGGTCGCGTTGGGGAGCCAGCCGACTGTGCGGACCCGCATGGCTGACTCTGGTCTCGGGACCTACACGTACGTCGACGGCTCCTACGCGAATGGGGACGATCCGGCGGCCGGCGCCTCGATCCCCCTGATGCTGCCCAGCATCGAGCACACCTGCGACCTGCCCCGGATGCCCGTCCCCAGTGCGGTCGACGGCTACGACTTCCGCTTCTCGGCGACCGTGCGCTGGCGCGAGAGTGCCAACGTGCCGCAGGTCGCGCACAGCGATCCGGCGGCCGTCGCGCGTGCCGTGATCGTGCGGCGGGCCTTCGACCTGTTGGCGGCGCGCGATCCCGGCGAGGTCGCGTTGGCGGAGGTGGAACTGGCCGGGGCGCTCGGGGCGAAGCTCCCGGACGCCGCCGGCCTGATCGAGGCGTGGGCCGGGGACGTGACCCTCACGCTGTCGGACGACGACAGGGAGCGCATGCGCCGCCTCGCCGAGATCCGCAAGGAAGAGGAAGTGTGGGCGAAGGAGCGCGAATACGAGAAGCAGCGTCGTGCCTACCTCGGCGATGACGTCCTCAAGTCGGCGGGCAGTGCCGTGGTCTGGGCGTTGTCGCGCAAGGAGGACTCCATCGAACGCGCCGTGGGCCTGATCGGGCCGCTGGCCGAGCTGTCCGCGGCGGCCAACGACTCCGACGTCTCGCCGGTGTTCCGACGTTGGGTCGCGCCGCAGTACGCGGCCCAGAACGGCTACGCGGCCCAGAACGGCTACGCCGCCGCCGAGAGCCACGAAAACTACGCGAACTACGACGACTACGACGCCCCCGACCTCGAACCCGCCCCGATCAGCGCGCCCCGAACCACGAACGACTACGTCGACGAGTTCGCCGACCACCTCGGCATCCCGGCCGATCCGAGTGTCCGGACGTTCTTCGTCATCAACTTCGCCAAGTTCCTGCGATCAGTCGGCCAGTCCGAGGAAGCGGACTCCGTCCAGCGTGCCTTCCATCAGCTCCCTGATCCCGCCGAGCCGCTGTTCGACCTCGACAAGTCCGGCCAAGCAGCGGCCACCGCCCCCGAGCCCGCCCCGAACCCCGAAGCCAACGCCAACGCCAACGCCAACGCCAACGCCAACGCCGCCGGCCCCGAAGCCAACGGCGCCGCCGAACCCTACAACAACGCCTACGACCCCTACGAACCCTACGAACCCTGATTACCCCGCCACCAACCGCAACCCGTTCCGCCGCTCGTCCTCGGCCAGCAGCCGCTCCATCTTCGCCCGCGTGTCCGATCCGGCCTGCGGATTGTGCAGCACGATCCGCAGGTCCGCGCGGTCCGGGACGGCCAGCGTCACCGACTCGAAGTGCAGGGGACCCAGCCGCGAGGTCATCGACTTCATGTTCACTCCGCTGTGCGCCACGCCCTGGCGCGCCCACAGCTCGGCGAACTCGGTGCTCTGTCGCAGCAGTGACTCGACCACCTGGTGGAAGCCGTCGTCGCCGGGGCAGGCGGTCATCTCCGAGCGGTACGTCGCCACCACGCGCGGGGCGAGTTCCGTCCAGTTCTCCAGCGATTCGCGGTACATCTCGTCCAGGAAGTACTGGTGCAGGCAGTTCCAGCCGGCCTCGGTGGTGTGCAGGGCCAGCTTCGCGGCGCGGTTGGCGACCATCAGGTTCCAGTAGCGGTCGATGATCATGCCGGGGTTGGGCAGCCAGGTGTCGACCAGGTGCACCAGGGCGTCGGAGACCGGGCCGGCGGCGTCGTGCGGGCAGATCCGGCCGACCGGCGGCGGGTTCAGGCCGGCCAGCGCGTACAGGTGGCGCAGTTCCGGCTCGTCCAGTTTGAGGACCCGGCCGATGGCGTCCAGTACCTGCGAGGACACCGTGATGTCCCGGCCCTGCTCCAGCCACTGGTACCAGGAGGTGCCGACGCCGGCCAGCACGGCGACCTCCTCGCGGCGCAGGCCCGGGGTGCGGCGCCGGACGCCCGGGGCCAGGCCCATTTCCTCGGGCGTGATCCGGGCGCGGCGGGCCACCAGGAACTCACGCAGGTTCGCACGTCGGACGGTGTCGGGGTCCACCCGGACCGGAGCCGTCATCGACACAGCTTTCTCCCCTCAAGCACGCTGAGCTCCGTTCCCCCGCGGCGCTGCCGCCCGGTGGTCCGGGAGCCGTCCCCCACACCGCGGGCAGCCCTCAGCCGCTCCTTAGCCTGGTGTAAGGACCACCAGCATAAACAGGCGCTACCCACACGCGCTCGCCGAGCCGAATCCTGGATGGCATGACAGATGTCCTCGACCGGTCCGAGCCGGAGGCCTTCGCCGGCTCCGGCGGCGCGGCAGCCACCGCGAACATCGAAAACCTGAACCCGACCTCTGGCCTGACCACCCGGGCCAAGCTTGTCCTTTTCCTGCTCTGCGCGGCGAACTTCATGGTCGCCGTCGACTTCTCCATCCTGAACATCGCGGTCCCCAGCATCGGCAAGGACCTGCACATCACCGACGCGAATCTGCAGTGGATCGCGACCGCTTTCGCGCTGCCCTCCGGTGGCCTGCTGCTGTTGTCCGGACGCATCGGCGACCTGGCCGGACGCAAGAAGGTGTTCATCACCGGCACCGTGTTGTTCACCGGGGCCAGTCTGATCGCGACCGTGGCCTGGGTCCCGGCGGTGCTGCTGGCCGGGCGGGCGTTGCAGGGGATCGGCGCGGCGATGATCGTGCCGACCGGGATGGCGCTGCTGACCACGTCGTTCCCCGAGGGGCCGCAGCGGGAGCGGGCGCTGGGGATCAACGGCACGCTGATGACCGTCGGCTTCACCGCGGGGATGGTGCTCGGCGGCGTGCTGACGCAGGCGCTGTCGTGGCGGTCCACGATGGTGCTGAACACGGTGATGGGGGCCATCGTTCTGTTCGGGGCGCCGCGGCTGCTCACCGAGAGCCGCAACCCGCACGCTTCCAAGCTCGACATCCCCGGCGCCGCCACGGTCACCACCGCGCTGCTGGCCCTGATCTACGCGCTGTCCACCGCCGCCCAGGTCGGCTTCGGGCGTCCCGATGTCGTGGTCGGCATGGTCGCCGGGGTGGCGCTGCTCGTGGCGTTCGGCGTCATCGAGTCGCGGGCCGCCGAGCCGTTGGTCTCGCTGCGGATCCTGCGGCGGCGCAACGTCGCGATCGGCAACCTCGGCGGCCTGGTGACCTTCGCCTGCATGAGCGCGGTCGTGTTCCTGGGCACGCTGTTCCTCCAGCAGGTGAACGGGATGTCGCCGACGCTGACCGGCCTGGTCTTCGCGGTGATGGGGATCGCGGCGGCCTTCGGCGGCATGGTCGCGCCGCGGCTGATCGGGCGCTTCGGCGCGCGGGCGACGCTGGCCGGCGGGCTGCTGTTCCAGGGCGCGCTGATCGTGCCGCTGGCGCTGATCACGCCCGGGAACGGGACGATCCTGCTGGTGACGATCGGGGCCGTGGCCGCGTTCGGGCACCTGGCCGCGATCGTCGCCTACGGGGTCACCGCGACCTCGGGGCTCGAGGACACCGAGCAGGGGCTGGCCACCGGGCTGGTCACCACCTCGCAGCAGGTCGGGCTGACGCTGGGGATCCCGTTGCTCAGCGCCGTGGCCTCGGCGCGAAGCGACAGCCTGAAGTCCGCCGGGCACACCGCCAAGGACGCGCTCACCAGCGGGATCCAGCTGGGCATGGGGACCGACGGGGTGGTCGTGCTCGTGGTCGCCGTGCTGGTGTGGTTCGGGCTGCGGACGCGGACGCGGGCGGTGCAGCGGTAGGCACAGCGGCACGACGGCAGGCGCAGCGGCACAGCGGTAGGCACAGCGCAGTAGGCGGCAGCCCTCGGCGAATCAGCGCTGCTGAGCACGCACCACAGACCGGGAGCGGCCCCGTTTCGGCGGGGCCCCTCCCGATCCACGGCAACGAAGACAATCCCTTTCGCGTCCCCGAGCAGATAGTGCATGCTGGGGAAGTGGGGGATCTTGGCGGGGTGCCGGACGGCGTGGCGGATGCAGACGAGGCGGTGGTAGTCGCCTTCTTCAGCAACGCCAGATTCGCGGTCGTGACCGAACTCGGCGACGCGCTGGCCACCGTCGTCTGGATCGGCATCGTCGTCGCGGCCGGCCTCACCGAAGCGTTCCGCGACGCGACCGTCATCCTGCCCACGGTCTCCGTCCTGCTCGTCTCCGCGCTCCTCGCCGGTCGCTATCACCGGCTACGGGTCAGCGGACGGCTGCGGCCGGCGGCCGTGACGGTCGCCTTCGACGCCGAGGGCGTGACCTACGCGGTGTCCGGGAAGATCGCGAAGCTGCCGTGGAACCAGTGGCGGCGAGCCTATCGGCGGTTCGGTATCTGGCATCTGAAGCTGGCTGCCGCGCCCTCGAAGGGGCTGGCGTTCCCGGACTCGGCTTTGGAACCCGAGCAGCGGGTTCGGTTGGTGGATGTGCTGGAAGACAAAGACCTTCTGCGCAACGGGCGCCGTTACTAGCCGCTGCTAGTACCGCATCAGACAACCTCTGCCTGGTAGTTCGCGACGTTTCGGTCGCCGAATGGGATCGGTTTCCGGCCGGTGCTGCGGGAATCTGGAACTGAGGGTGGGCGGGGGCGGAGTTTGCAG
>NZ_JAAFYZ010000306.1 GCF_018274385.1 Catenulispora pinistramenti
CCCCCTGGACACCCTCGCCCCGCACGTCACCGGGAGCCTGCCCGGCCCCCGCTCGGCGGAGTACCTGGCCCGCCAGCAGGTCTACGAGTCCAACGCCCGCAGCTATCCCCGGCGATTGCCGATAGCCATCGAGGAAGCCTCCGGCAGCCTGGTCCGCGACGTCGACGGCAACGTCTTCATCGACTTCCTGGCCGGCGCCGGCGTGCTCTCCCTGGGCCACAACCACCCCGAACTGGTGGCCGCCGTCACCGAACAGCTCGGCGTGCTCACGCACGGCCTGGACTTCCCCACCCCGGTCCGGGAGGACTTCGTCGAGGCCCAACTCAGCATGCTGCCGGACACGATGCGGGACCGCATGAAGATCCACTTCTGCGGTCCGACCGGCGCCAACGCCGTGGACGCCGCGCTGAAGCTGTGCAAGACCGCGACGGGACGCGGCGACATCATCTCCTTCCAAGGCGGCTTCCACGGCGCCAGCCACGCGGCCATGGCGCTCACCGGTCTGGTCTCGCAGAAGCGCCCGGTGGCCAACGGCGTCCCCGGAATCCACTTCTTCCCCTACTCCTACTGCGCCCGGTGCCCGATCGGCCTGTCCCCCGACACCTGCGCCACGAATTGCGCCGACGTCCTGGAACGCGCGCTCACCGACGGCAACGGCGGCGTGCCGCTGCCGGCCGCGGTGGTGATGGAACTGGTCCAGGGCGAGGGCGGGGTCATCCCGGCGACAGTCGAGTTCGCCCGGCGCGTCCGTGCTCTGACGCTTCAACTAGGAATCCCATTCGTGGTCGACGAAGTCCAGACCGGCTGCGGCCGCACCGGGACCTGGTTCGCCTTCGAGCAGTACGGCATCGAGCCGGACGTCATCATCGCGTCCAAGGCGCTCAGCGGCATCGGAACCCCGGTCGCGCTGATCATCTACGACGAGAAGCTCGACGTGTGGGAGCCCGGTGCGCACACCGGCACCTTCCGCGGCAACCAGCTGGCCTTCGCCGCCGGGGCCGCGGCGGTGGGGATCATCCGGCGAGACGGCATCCTGGACAACGTCGTCCAGCGCGGCGAGCAGATCGCCGACCGGCTCAAGCCGCTGGTGGACGACCCGTGGGTGGCCGAGGTGCGCGGGCGCGGGCTGATCTGGGGCATCGAGTTCGCCGATCCCAAGAACGGCCGGCCCGCGGGCGGGCTGGCGGCGGCCGTGCAGGCGGCCGCGCTGCGCGGCGGGCTCATCGTCGAGCTCGGCGGACGGGACGACTGCGTGGTGCGGATGCTGCCGCCGCTGAACGTCACGACCGGCACCGTGGAGGCGGCCTGCACGATCCTGCTGGACGCCATCGGCACCGCGAAAGCCAATTACCGGGAGGCCTGAGCAGATGAGCCTGATCGTGCAGAAGTTCGGCGGTTCGTCTGTGCAGAGCACGGAGCGGATCAAGAAGGTGGCCGAGCACATCGTGGCCACCCACCAAGCCGGGCACGACGTGGTCGTGGTGGTCTCCGCGATGGGCGACACCACAGACGACCTGTTGGACCTGGCCACGGACGTGACGGCCACGCCGCCGCCGCGCGAGTTGGACATGTTGCTCAGCGCCGGCGAGCGGATCTCCAATGCCCTGATGGCGATGGCCATCGAGGCACTGGGCACCCCGGCGCGGTCGTTCTCAGGCGCCCAGGCGGGCATCCGCACCGCCGCGACGGCCGGGCGTGCCCGCATCACCGAGGTCGCGCCGGACCGGGTCCGGCAGACATTGGACCGCGGCGCGATCGCGGTGGTCGCCGGGTTCCAGGGCGTCCACCGCGACGAAGCCGGGGACAGTACCGTCACGACCCTGGGACGCGGCGGCTCCGACACCACCGCCGTGGTGCTGGCCGTGGCGCTGAAGGCTGATCTGTGCGAGATCTACACGGACGTCGACGGCGTCTACACCGCCGATCCCCGCATCGTCCCCGACGCGCGCCTGATGGAACACGTCAGCTACGACATCATGCGGGAGCTGGCTGTCAGCGGCGCGAAGGTGCTGGCGCCGCGCAGCGTGGAGTACGCGGCGCGGCACGGGATTCCGATGCGCGTCCGGTCCTCGTACAACGCCGAACCCGGGACGATGGTCTCCGGGTCGGTGGGCCCGCTGTCGGCCGAGTACTCGGCGGTGGCCGGGGTCGCGCACGACGCTTCGAAGGCGAAGATCACGCTGTGCGGGGTGCCGGCGGGCTCACCGGAGCTGACCGCACGCATCCTTCAGGTGGTCGCCGGGATCGAGGCCGAGCTGCACTATTCGGTTCTGGACGCTTCCTGGGCCGTCCAAGGCCGGTCCGACATCTCGCTGGTGTTGCCGGCGCAGGACGGACCGCCGGTGATGCAAGCCCTGCGACAGGCGAGCGCGGAACTCGGGTTCGAGGATCTGCGTTACGCGGAGCGGATCGGCAAGCTGTCGCTCATCGGCAGCAGTCTGCTGTCCCAGCCGGGTGTGCTGGCCACGTGCTGCGAAACCCTCGCCGCGGCCGGGGTGCATCTGGAGACCATCTCCACCTCGGACATGCGCTTCACCGCGTTGTGCCCCGCGGACCAGCTGACGGACGCGGTGCGGGCGTGGCACGCGGCTTTCGGTCTCGGTGCGCCGGAACTCGCCACGGTGCACGCCGGAACGGGACGGTGATCAGGGTTCGGTGACAGTCATCAGGGTTCGGCGACAGTGCCTCGGTAGCGTTTCCTCGCTTCGGTAGCGCTTCGTCACTTCGGTAGCACCTCTTCAGCGGCCTCGTGTTCCCGCCGACGGCGTCGGGGACACGAGGTCTTGCGTAGCGCCATAAGGGTGAACACGCCCTACTCCACCACG
This sequence comes from Catenulispora pinistramenti, assembly GCF_018274385.1. GTDB lineage: Bacteria > Actinomycetota > Actinomycetes > Streptomycetales > Catenulisporaceae > Catenulispora > Catenulispora pinistramenti. The sequence continues at coordinate 2,826 of NZ_JAAFYZ010000306.1, forward strand.
GTGCTTCGTCCTAACAAATACGCCTGTTGATCCAATGGCGCGTACTCACCGCGCGAGAGAGTCGCGGTGCGACCACAGGATCAGGGGTTCGCGATGAAGTTGAGGCTCCGCATCGGGCGGCAGCAGGCCAAGGCAGTCGACACCGACGTGGTCGGGACCGGGAGTGGCCCCGCCGATCGTGTGCAGGAGTCTCGATCCGCCGAGGCCGCCGCACCCGGGCGCGTACCGGTTCCGCGGGTGTCGGAGCTTGGCGCGGCAGAGCTTGGCACATCGAAGCTGGGCACGTCGAAGCTGGGCACGTCGGAGTCGGGCACATCGGACCCGAGCACGTCGGATCCGCGCGCTTCGGGCGTCCGGGTGGTGCGGGCCGGGTCCTACTGTCGCGGAACCGATGTCGGCCAGCGAGCGGTGACGAGCACCGGGCGCGCAGTCGTCGCGGTCCACGCCGGGCACTGCGGCCGGTGGGCCTACGCGTGAGCCAGGGTGATCGGCGCGCGATTCGTTTGAACGTTTGCGCAATCGTTTGACTAATGAGCCGGGCCAGGTGTCTACTTGAGCACTACGGTTGCGCGCCGCGACGCGCCGGGCCACGGGAGGTGAGCGACATGGGATCAGGTCATAGTCATAGTCCCCGCTGCCACATTCGCAGTTCCCGTTCCCCGTTCCCGCGCCCCGAAGTGGATTCGCTTTCCGCGTAACGGTCTGGTCGTCTCAGGCCAGCGGAGCCCCGTCGGCTTCCAGGCTTCCTTTGCCGTGCCCACCGGCACGTCCGGAGGTGTTCGCCCATGACCGTGACCCTGACCATCTCAGGCCTGCCGAAGGCCTCGGTGCCCGGCATCGACTTGACCGGCATCGACCTGGCCGGCGTGGCCCGCACGCTGCGTCCGCTGCTCACCCCGGCGCTGGCCGGGGTCGCCGAACTGGCCGGGCTCGGGCCGCTCGTCCCCATCCTGCTGACCATCGTGGCGAAGGCCACGGCGACCAGCGGCCCCAAGGAGGTAGTCGCATGAAGAGCACAGCCTGGATCGCCGCGCACCTGCGCACGCGCGACCGCCGGACCCGGCCGATCAGCGGATCGACGCCGGACAACAGAGTGACCGGGACGCCGCGACCGGACCCGGCGCGCCGGTTCTCGGCGTTCATCGCGCCGTAGGACAACCCGCAGAACAACCAGCCAGGCGCGGCGGCGCGCGGCGACGTCTGGCCGACACCGTCCTGAGCGCTCCCAGATCTCAGAACAGCGGGTCTCCCGTACGGCGAACGGGATCAGTGGCGTACCAGGACTCCTCGAACAACGCGCGGACGGCCTGCCGCAGCTGACTGACTTCCGTGACCGGGGAGGGGAACTGGAAGCGCGCGTCGAAGCTGCCGTCCCGATCGCTGAACCGGATCCGCAGCCCGAAGCGGTCCAGCGCCAGCGGGACCACCTCTTGCGGCACCCCGGACGCGGCACGGCGCCGGTCCACCAGGGCACACAGCCAACCGAGTTCGGTGCCGTGCGCCGCAGCCAGGTGCTGGAGCAGGTCGGCCTCGTGCGCGGCCAGCGGATCGGGCTCGGCCGCGGCGAAGTCGTCCGGCTCGACCAGTTCGGTGCCCCACGCGTCCTCCAGCCAGATCTCGCCGACCTCCAGTCTCAGCAGGCTGTGATCTGCCAGCGGGCCCCGCTCGTCCAGCGAGCCGTGTTCTTCCAACGAGCCGTGTCCGTCCAGCGAGCCGCGCTCTTCCAACAAGCCGCACTCCTCCAGCAGACCGGCATCGGCGCCGTCGGGTACCGGGGTGAGCCAGCCGGCGATCCGCGCCCGGCTGCGGACCCGGTCCGCGACGGCGACCGGCGCGATGTCGGTGAGCTCCAGGACCGCGACGACTTCGTCGGCTTCGGCGTGCCGGACTGCGCGGACCGCGGGCGAACCGGCGGGCAGCCGCAGCACGATGTCGGCCTCGGCCGTCACCGTCCGCCGGGCCGGCAGCATGCTGAGCGGGTCGACGACCGTCAGGCCCGGGATGACCAGCAGGGCCGAGGAACTGCCGGTGGCCAGGGTACGGGCGCGCGAGGCGCCCGTCGGCTTCGCCGGTACCGCGTCCCCGTGGCGGCACCACCGGCCACACCCCTGATCGGCACAGGCGGTTGCGGCGCGTTCGACCCGGCGTGACATGCGATCTCCTCCGCTAGTTAGGTAAGGCTTACCTAAGATACAGGAGGAAGTCTCGGACGGCACATTATTCGCCGACAAAGGCTTTCTTGACCCTTTGATCGTGCTCTGATACTCATAGAGACATGAAGCGGGTCCGGCTGGTCTCCAGGTGCCACATCGACTTCGGTCGCGTGTGGTCCACTTCGTGTTGCCGTTGATCCCCACCGCTCACCGAGCGCATCCTTCAGCTCGCTGAGCACGTCCTTTCAGCGCGCCCTTCTCCCGTTCCGGAGCGGGGGTTCTCCATGTGCGCGCCCAGGGACTGACGGTTAAGTACTGGTAAAGCCAGGATTTCAGGTCTTTTCAGGACACTGATACAGCCGTACCTTCTCCATCAGCGAATCACCGCGAGGAGGGGACTGCCGTCCCCGCCGACGGTGATGCGTACCCACTGCATCGCCCCCTACCCCAAGGAATGGCTCATGCCTGTCAACAGCTCTGTCAACCGGCGAATACGCCGGACGCTCGGTGTGCTCGCCGCACCGCTGCCGGTCTTCGTGCTCGCCCTCCCGGTGGCGCACGCCGCCGCCCCGGCCGGCGCCGCGTCGGCCCGGACCGCCCTCGCCGGCACCGCCGCCCCGCACCTGGCGGCCGGCGCCGTGCGGACCGGAGCGGTGGCCGCCGACACCCCGATCACGCTCCAGATCAGCCTGACGCCCCGCAACCAGGCCGGGCTGGACGCGTTCCTGCGCGCCGTGTCGGACCCCGCATCGCCCCAGTACAAGCACTACCTGACCGTCACGCAGTACGCGCAGAACTACGGTGCCACCGACGCCCAGGTCTCGGCGCTCACCACGTACCTGCGCGGCCAGGGCCTGACGGTCGGCGCGCTGACCGCCAACCACCAGACGCTCGCCGTCAGCGGCACCGCCGCGCAGGCCGAGAAGGCCTTCGGGGTGCAGCTGGGGACGTGGCACGCCGACGGCCGCGACGTCTTCGCCAACACCGCGGCGCCGACGCTGCCCTCCGACATCGCCTCGATCGTGTCCAGCGTGGCCGGGCTGTCCAACGCCTCGCAGCGCACGCCGAACTACCACGTCCAGAGCCAGAGCCAGGCCGCGCCGCACGCCGGCACCGTCCTGACCCCGACCAAGGCGCGCGGCGGCTACAACCTCACCAGCCCGCTCGCCGCCGGCGACAACGGCTCGGGCCAGACCATCGGCCTGGTCGAGTTCTCGGCCTACTCGGCCTCGGCCGTCGCGGCGTACAACAGCAAGTACAGCCTTGGCGCCGCCGCGGCGACCGTGGTGAACGTGGCCGGCGGCACCACCGACACCTCCGGCTCGGTGGAGGACGAGCTGGACATCGAAGTCGACAACGCGCTGGCGCCGAAGGCCAACGTGAAGGTCTACGAGGCGCCCAACAGCGACGCCGGCGAGGTCGCCCTCTACGCGGCCCTGGTCAGCGCCGACGTTCCGGTGATCTCCAGCAGCTGGGGCGAGCCGGAGAACCAGGAGAACAACCTCACCTCCGACGACGCCGACTTCAAGGAGGCCGCGGCGCAGGGCCAGTCCGTCTTCGCGGCCTCCGGCGACAGCGGGGCCAAGGACGACGGCTCGACCCTGTCGGTCGACTACCCGGCCTCGGACCCCTACGTCAGCGGGGTCGGCGGCACCAACCTGACCGTTTCCTCGTCCAACGCCTGGAGCAGCGAGACCGGCTGGTCCGACAGCGGCGGCGGCCAGTCCGACAAGTGGACCACCCCGGCGTTCCAGGCCCCGGTGAACACCAGCGGGCACCGCGAGGTCCCGGACGTCTCCGCCGCCGGCGGTGACAGCAGCCCGTGGTACATCGACGCCGACGGCAGCTGGACCGACGTGTGGGGCACCAGCGCCGCCGCGCCGAACTGGGCCGCCTTCGTCGCCGACTACAACACCGCCGCGGGCAAGGCCGGCAAGGCGAAGTTCGGCTACGCCAACAGCTTCATCTACACCGTCGCCCGCAGCTCCAGCTACAACACCGACTTCCACGACATCAAGAGCGGCAACAACGGCGGCTACAGCGCCGGCACCGGCTACGACGAGGTGACCGGCTGGGGCTCCTACAACGCCGCAAAGTTCATCGCGAACAAGCTGTAACTAACCTGTTTGGATAAGAACCCTTCTACAGACACGACTCGTCCCGGCTGGCAGGGCCCTGCCAGCCGGGACGAGTCGTTGTTCGGTCAGGAATCAGGCGGATACTCAGATCAGAGTGCCGTCGGTGATGACGGGGCCGGCGGTGATGTGCAGGGTACGGACCCGCACCGTCGCCTCGGCGTTCTGGTCGAGGTAGAAGATGTGCGTGAACGGGGCCCGGATGACGGTGTCGGGTTCGGCCTTCTTGGCGACCGTCGCTTCGCCGCGCAGGATCACGACGTCCTCGACGCTCCAGGTCTGGACCGTCTCGTGCGTGGTGATGAGCGGGGCGTCGATCGTGACGAAGAAGTCCTTGATGGCCTCGACGCCGCGGACCCGGGCCGTGCCGAATATCATCTCGGTGTTCTGATCGAAGAGCTCTGTGAAGGCCTCGCCGAACTCCAGAGTGTCGATCTCGCGCATATAAGCGTCGATCCACGCCGTCGTGTCACTCATCGCTATCAGACCCCTTCCAGCGCGGACAGCGCCGGCAGTCCGGCCAGGAAGGCGTCGATCTCGGCGTTGACGGCCTCGGGGTTCTCCCGCGCGGCCAGGTGGCCGGTGTGCAGCAGCACCTTGAACGTGGCGGTGGGTATCGCGTCCGCCATGCGTCGCACGACGTGCACGGGGAACTGACTGTCCTCCTCCCCCGCGATGATGAGCACCGGGACGTCGGTGATCGTCGCCAGCAGCCGGTGCTCATCGCGGCGGCCGATCAGGATGCTGCGAAGGGCCCAGGCCACCGACTTCGGGTCATTGCGCAGGATGACGCTCAGGTAGTCGACGAACTCGGGGCGCTCGGCCTCGGCCGTGGGGCCGGCGAAGGCGCCGCGGGCGGCCCGAAGCGCGAGCGCCGGCATCTTCGAGTTCAGCGACAGGTAGCCGGACAGAGCCGTGGCCCAGATGCTCTCGAAAGTGGTCGGCAGCGATGCGGTGCAGTTGATGCCGATCGTGGCCAGCGCCCGGTCCGGGTGGTAGGCGGGGAACACCCCGGCCAGCATGCCGCCCCAGCTGTTGCCGATCAGCACGGCCTTGTCGATGCCGAGCGCGTCCTGGATCTGCACGAGCGCGTCGGCGCACTCCTTCAGGTCGATGATGCGGCGCAGCGCGTCCGACTTGCCGTGTCCGGGCTGTCGATGAGCACGACGCGGTGCGTGCCGGCGAAGTGCTCGTACTGCCGGCGCCACATGGTGCCGTCCATCATCAGGCTCGGCCAGAAGATGAGCGCCGGGCCCTGCGGCTCACCGCCGTCCCGCACGTTGATCAGCCCGAGCGAGGTGGGGATGAGCCGCTCGGAGACGCCCTGCAGCCAGGTGTCGGTCATGGTGTGTCGTCCTCTCACTGCGTGGGGGTCGGGTTCCGGCCCCACACCAAGGACGATATTGCAACTAGTTAGTAGATGCAACCAGCGGGACCAGGTTCGATGCCGCGATCGGCTCGTGACAGGCACTACAGGCCAGGTAGGGCTCAGTCTCGTTGCCACAGGTGGTGTGCAGAAGCGGGCGCCGCACGCCCGACCCGTCCGGACCCGAGCCCGAACCGTCAGACCCCTCCGACCGGCCCACGCCGGACTCGCGCTCCTCGGCCCAGCGGGTGATCGCCACGATCGCCGGCACCACGAGCTCGCGGGCCACGTCGGTGAGCTGGTACTCGTACCAGGGCTTGTCCTCGCGGTAGGCCCGCTTGCTGAGCAGGCCGAGCTCGGTCAGATCATTGAGCCGGGTGGTCAGGATGTTCGCCGAGATGCCGAGCGCACGCTTGATCTCGCCGAACCGCGTGGTACCGAAGAACACCTCGCGCAGGATCTGGTAGTTCCAGCGCTCTGAGATGGTCGCGAGAAAGGTCTGGCCGTGCTCGAACACGACGGGCTTGGACTGGTTCGACACCGGGCCTCCTGGTTGCAGAGTGATACTAGTTAGTGAAATGTATCACCACTGGTCCCGAGTGCGGGCCCGTTGAGTTAGTGCCGCATCAGTCAACGTTTGCCCTGGTGATGATTTGGCTTAGGCGGAGGTCGTCGGCGTGGCGGTTTCGCTAGATTGCTGGCTGGATGCGGTAGAGGCCGGTTTGGGGTGTTCGGGTTCGGATCTTCTTTGGGGTTGCAGTTTGCTGGCCGGGTTGCGGTTGGGATGTGGGTTGAAAGGCGATTTTTACGGCCTTCGGTCATAGTTGAGCCGGTTCGGGGTTCGGGTCGGCGGGTTTGCTTGTCGGCTGCCGGTTCCCGCGTTCACAACCCCGCCCCACCTCAGGCCTCTTCAACTCCAGCAAGTCCGGGCAAGGGCAAAGGCCAGATCAAGAGCAAGATCAAGAGCCACCAGCAAGATCAAAGTCAAGGGCTGTGATGAAGGGCCGGGCCTCCGGCGGGCCTCGGCAACCTCAGGGAAACTAGCGCCAGTCCATCGGGTGGCCGGGTCAGTCTCAGCGGCTGCGGTTTGTGACGTGGTGCGGTCCGTTCCCCACGGTCGCGTCGTCAGCCCGGGGGGTACAGCACCGGTGTCCGGGGGTCAAGTCCGCGCACTTGCGGTCGGGCGGGCAGGCGGCGGTTGTCAGAGCGCGAACTGGACCCCCGGCCACCGGCACTGTAGGCGAAGCCCTGCCGACGCGACCGAGGGGAACGAACCGAAAACCAGCCGGAAGAATAGCAATCGCAGGGACCGACAACGCGGGTTGGTAATGCGGCTGCCGGTGAGGGGTGTGGTGGCGGGCCGGTGGTCGGTTGGTCGGGGACATGTCCGGGTGCGGTAGGCGGCATGCCTTGGTGGCCAGGTCTATCTGTCATCCGGCGGCAGCGATCTTGGTGGTCAGGTCTGTCTGTCACTCGGCGGCAGCGATCTTGGCGGCAAGGCGAACCCGCGCCCACACCTGCGCCCGCCAGCCCAGGATGCGCACCCTCGGGACTGCCGCGCTGCCAGCACCCTCACCGGCGGCCGTGCTCGCCGAGTTGCCGGTACCCGCACCCCCTGTTTTGTATTTCTCCGGCTGGTTTTCGGTTCGTTCCCCTCGGTCGCGTCGGCAGGGCTTCGCCTACAGTGCCGGTGGCCGGGGG
>NZ_JAAFYZ010000307.1 GCF_018274385.1 Catenulispora pinistramenti
ACCGCACCACCTCACAGGCCGCCGCCGCTGAGACTCACCCAGCCACCCGAGGGAACCGCGCTAGTTTCCCTGAGGTTGCCGAGGCCCGCCGGAGGCCCGGCCCTTCATCACAGCCCTTGACCTTGACCTTCAGCTCTTGACCTTGATCTCGATCTTCAGCTCTTGATCTTGCCTGTGCCGTTGATCTTGCTCTTGATCTGGCCTGTGCCCTTGCTCTGACTTGCTGGAGTTGAAGAGGCCTGAGGTGCGGCGGGGTTGTGAACACGTAAACCGGCAGCCGACAAACACGACTCGCCGCCACAAACCCCGAACCGGCACAACTACGACCGAAGGCCGTAAAAATCGCCTTTCAACCCACACCCCAACCGCAACCCGGCCCACAAACTGCAACCCCAAAAAAGATCCGAACCCGAACACCCCAAACCGACCCTCTACCTCACCCCGCCAGCAATCCAGCGAAACCGCCACGCCGACAACCTCCGCCCAGCCAAGTCATCACCAGGGCAAACGTCGTTGCCTGACACGCCACTGGGAGCACACGGCAAAGGGGCCGGTCAATGACCGGCCCCTTTCACGCCTGGCTCGACTTCACGCGTATCCCGACTGTCAGTCGTCGTCCTGGTTGAAGAACACATCGTCGGCCGGGCTCGACGACCCGCGCTGTCGCGGCGGCCGGTCCGCGCGCGGCTGCTGGCCGGACGCGGCTCCCGGCGCCTCGCCGTTCGCGGGCAGCGGGTTGCCGTTCGCGGCTGGCGCGGCCGGCATGCCCGGCATCCCCGGCATGCTGCCGACGCGGCCCAGCGCGCCGCCGACGTTCTCCAGCGCCTTGCCGAACTCGCTGGGGATGATCCACAGCTTGTTGCTGTCGCCCGCGGCGATCTTCGGCAGCTGCTGCAGGTACTGGTAGGCCATCACCTGGTTGTCGGCGTTGCCCTCGTGGATGGCTTCGAAGACCTTGCGGATCGCCGCCGCCTCGCCCTCGGCCTGGAGCGCGCGGGCCTTGGCCTCGCCTTCGGCGCGCAGCACCGCGGCCTGCTTCTCACCCTCGGCGGTGAGGATCTGCGACTGCTTGAAACCCTCGGCCGACAGGATCGCCGCGCGGCGGTCCCGGTCGGCGCGCATCTGCTTCTCCATCGAGTCCTGGATCGAGGCCGGCGGCTCCACGGCCTTCAGCTCGACCCGGGAGACCCGGATGCCCCAGTTGCCGGTCACCTGGTCCAGAACCCCGCGCAGCTCGTTGTTGATGTAGTCGCGGCTGGTCAGGGTGCGCTCCAGGTCCATGCCGCCGACGATGTTCCGCAAAGTGGTCACCGTCAGCTGTTCTATCGCCTGGATGTAGTTGGTGATCTGGTAGACCGCGGCGCGCGCGTCGGTCACCTGGAAGTAGATGACGGTGTCGATCGAGACCGTCAGGTTGTCCTGGGTGATCACCGGCTGCGGCGGGAACGGGACCACCTGCTCGCGCACGTCGATGATGGCCCGCACGCGGTCCACCACCGGCATCAGGATGCGCAGGCCGGGCGTCAGGGTGCGGGTGTAGCGGCCGAAGCGCTCGATGACGGCGACGGTCCCCTGCCCGACTATGCGCACGGACTGGAACAAGCTCACCGCGATCACCGCGGCGATCACTACGAGGACGACGATCGTGGTGATCATGTCGACTCCTCCTACACGACATCGATGTCCGGCGGTCAGGAGGCGGCAGGCACCCCCCGGTGACAGTGCTCGATCTTAGGCCCGGAGACGCATAGCGCACACACCGTTCCGTCGAGGATTGTCCTGCCCGCGTGACAGGGTGCGGAATCCCAGGCGAGCGCTAGAGAACGAGCGCGGTCGCGCCGTCGATCTGCGCGACGTTGACGCGGTCTCCGACCTCGTATTCAGTCTGCCCGTCAAAAGAGCGGGCACTCCAGATCTCCCCGGAAATCCGCACCCGGCCGTCATGGCCGTCGACCTTCTCCACCACCAGCGCTTCCCGGCTGATCAACGCCTCGGTGCCCTGCCGGTGCTCGGGCCCGCCGTGCAGCCGGCGCATCGCGGTCGGTCGGGCGAAGACCAGGGTGGCGACCGAGACGACGCCGAAGGCCGCGAACTGCGCCACGATGCCGGCCCCGGCCCCGGCGGCGATCGCCCCGGCCGCCGCGCCGATGCCGAGCATGACGAAGACCAGTGTGGCCGTGGTCAGTTCCAGCAGGATCAGTACGGCCGCGACGACCGCCCACACCATCGCGTGCATGGAGCCCATGCTACGGAAGGAAGACCGCGCTGTCCCCGTCAGGGGATTGATGAATCAAACCGCGCGCGCGTACCAGCGGGCGCCGGAGGGGGTCTGGTACTTCTCCACGCTCAGCGGCAGGCCGAAGGTGGTGGTCAGGTTCTCGGAGGTGAGCGCGGCGTCGATCGGCCCGGCCGCCACCACCGCGCCGGCCCGCACCAGCAGGATGTGCGAGAAGCCCGGCGGGATCTCCTCGACGTGGTGCGTCACCAGCACCGTGACCGGGGCGTAGGGGTCGGAGGCCAGCCGGGACAGCCGGCGCACCAGGTCCTCACGGCCGCCGAGGTCCAGGCCCGCGGCCGGCTCGTCGAGCAGCAGCAACTCCGGGTCGGCCATCAGCGCCCGGGCGATCAGCGCCCGCTTGCGCTCGCCCTCGGACAGCGTGCCGAAGGTGCGGGCACCGAACTCGTGCATGCCCCACCAGGCCAGCAGATCGTCGGCGCGCTGCGCGTCGGCCTCGTCGTACTTCTCCCGCCACCGGCCGACCATCCCGTAGGAGGCGGTCATCACCACATCGCGCACCGACTCCCCGCGCGGCAGCCGCTCGGAGACGGACGCCGAGGAGTAACCGATGCGCGGACGCAGCTCGAAGACGTCCACCGCACCCAACTGCTCGCCGAGCACACCCACCACGCCCGCGGTCGGGAACAGGGACGTGGCCGCGATGTTCAGCACCGTGGTCTTGCCCGCGCCGTTCGGCCCGAGCACCACCCAGCGCTCGCCCTCGCCGACCGTCCAGTTCACGGCGTCCAGCAGCTTGCGGCCTTCCCGCACCACGGAGACATCCACGAGGTCGAGGACGCTGTCTGGGTCGACGGACAAGGCATCGGCGTTCATGTTCGGCACCAGTTTCCTCACGCAGGCAGGCCTCGATCTACGATCTACGATCGCCTAGCTTAGAGGACCGACATGTCCGCCAAGCCGCAGCGTCGGCCCGGCCACGTACCCTGGTGGTCATGCTGAGCGAACACCGGTCAGGGCGTCTGGTCGCCTGGGGCAACGCCTGGCTCGCCGGGCACACCAGCCTGGACTCGGCCGCCGAGCAGGTCCGTGCCGACGGCGACGAGCCGCACCGGGTCGCCGGCGTGCCGGGCGAGGACGGCGACGTGAGCTGGACCGTCGCCCTGGGCCGGCTGCGCGCCGCCGGGGTGACCGGGCTCCGGCTGGCGCTGCCCCGCCCGGGCGATCCCCTGGGCCTGAAGGGCCCGGCGGCCTTCAACCAGGCGGCGATCACGGCCGGCGAGGCCGTCCTGACGGACGGACCGGCGCTCGGGATAGTCCCGTCGGTGGACGGCTACGGACCGGCCGGCGACCGCGGGCACGTGGTCCGCTGGACGGTGACACCGGTCGAGAGCGGCGCGGCCGCGGTGCCGACGCTGTCAGAGGCCGAACGCGAGCTGAACGACGCACTGCGCGAGGCCGCCGAGGAACTGGCGCGACTGGACGTGGCGCGGTGGCGGCCGGAGGTGGCCGAGTCGCTGGCCGCGATCCGGGGGCATGGGCGGGCGCCGGAGGCGGTGCTGGCTCCGGGGTATCCGGCGCGGGCGGTCAAGGTGCTGACGCAGGCGCAGCGGCTGGCGGCGATCGCTGATCTGGCGGGGCAGGATGAGGGCGGGAGTGTGACGGCGCTGGAGTCGCGGTTGCGGGCTTCGGCGTTGGTGGGGTTGGAGCGGGTTACCCGGCGGGCCCAGTTGGCTGCTTATCATTCGATTTTGGAGCCTGGGTTTTAGGGGCCGGCGCGGGTGGATCGGCCCGGCCGCCGGGGGATATCGCCATCACCCCATCGTCAGCGCCATGAACTCCATCCCGACCCCGACGCCCAGCACCCCCAGCGCCCCGACCAGCTCCACCCAGTCCCGCAGCTTCAGATCGAACCGCGACACCAGGATCCGCTCCGGGCGCAGGGGATCGTACCAGAGCCGCACCTGTGCGCCCGTCGCCACGCTCTGACGCGGCCGGTATCCGTAGGCGCGGGTGACCACCGGCGGGCCGGTCGGGGCGAAGTAGCGGACTCGCGGGGCGTTGCGGATCGCGCCGGAGGCGTCGCAGGACACGACCATGCCGATCACTTCGCCGCGGGCGGGGACGCCGACCAGTCGCAGGCGCAGGCGGGACAGTCTGCGCGCGCACACCGCCAGCCAGAGTGCCCCGCCCCCGGTCCAGAAGAGGCCGGACGCGGCGAGGAACCCGGCGACGAAGGACATGTCGTCCGCGGCCATAGTTCCATGCTAAGGCGGTCGACCTCGGGCGGACCTGTTCAGAGACCAGACATCACCCGTATGGGAGAGGGACGGCGCGGCCTGGCGGCCGGCGGGTGCCGGACTCCATGTCCATGCCGCGCCCACCAGCCGGACACTTCGCCGCCGTCGTTGGTCGCCCGGGTACCGTGGATCACACCATGAACACCGCGCTCGCCCTGCCGCCGCCCGCCGCTACTGTCCTGGTCACCGTGTATGGCGCCGACCGTCCCGGGGTCACGGCGAGCCTGTTCGCCGCACTGGAGCCGTTCGGTGTTCCGGTCGTGGATGTGGAGCAGGTGGTGGTGCGCGGGCGCCTGGTGCTGGCGGTGCTGGTCGGGGCGCCGGGTGAGGCTGACGGACAGACCGCGCTGCGGGTGGGACTGCATCGCTGGGCCGCCGCCGAGAAGCTGGATGTCGAGGTGGTCACCGGGCTCGGCGACAACCGCAAGCGGCGCCAGGGCCGCACCCACGTCACCGTGCTGGGCGCTCCGCTGCCCGCGGCGGCGATGGCCGGGATGGCCCGGGAGATCACCGAATGCCGTGGCAACATCGACCGCATTGTGCGGCTGGCCAAGTACCCGGTGACCGCGATCGAGCTGGACGTCTCCGGTGCCGATCCCGATCTGCTGCGCGAGCGGCTGGCCCGGGTCGCCGCCCAGGAGCACGTCGACATCGCGGTGCAGCCGGCCGGGTTGAGCCGGCGGGCCAAGCGGCTGGTGGTGATGGACGTCGACTCCACGCTCATCGAGGGCGAGGTGATCGAGGAACTGGCGGCGCGGGCCGGGTGTCTGGAGGCGGTGGCCGGGATCACGCAGCGGGCGATGCGCGGGGAGCTGGACTTCGCCGGGTCGCTGCGCGAGCGCGTCGCCCTGCTCAAGGGGCTCGACGCCGGTGCGCTGGACGACGTCCGGGCCTCGGTGCGGCTCATGCCCGGCGCCCGGACCCTCGTCCGCACCCTGAAACGCCTCGGCTACCTGGTCGGCATCGTCTCCGGCGGCTTCACCCACGTCACCGACTCGCTGCGGGACGAGCTCGGCCTGGACTTCGCGCTGGCCAACACCCTGGAGATCGGCGCGGACGGCCGGCTGACCGGTCAGGTGACAGGGCCGATCGTGGACCGGGCCGGGAAGGCGGCGGCGCTGCGGGAGTTCGCGGAGGCGGCCGGGGTGCCGGCGACGGACACCGTGGCCATCGGGGACGGGGCCAACGACCTGGACATGCTGGCCGCGGCCGGGCTCGGGGTGGCGTTCAACGCCAAGCCGGTGGTGCGGGAACAGGCGGACACGGCGGTGAACGTGCCGTTCCTGGACACGATCCTGTATCTGCTCGGGATCACCCGCGAGGAGGTGGAGGTCGCGGACGCCTCCGAAGAGGCGATAGAGACCGGACCGATAGAGGCCGCGCCGATGGAGACGGCCAAGCCCGCCGCCTGAGACACCGGCCGGCTCAGCCGCGCGGCGACTCCACCGCCACGATCGAGGCCGCGGCCGGGTCCAGGGTGGCCCAGGTGCCGTCGAACTCCAGGACGGTCAGGGTGTTGGTCGGGTATCCGGCGTGGACCTTGGCGACCAGTTCCGGATTCGTCTCGTCGGCCAGCGCCAGGGCCAGGTACTGGGTCCCGGGGTTGTGCGAGACGACCATCAGGGTGCCGACGCTCTCCGGCGTCTCGCGCACCACTTCCAGCATCTCCCCCGCCGAGGCGGCGTAGAGCTCGTCCTTGTTCAGCACCTCGGGCTTGTTCAGCACTTCGGGCCCGGACGGGAACGCCTCGGCCGCCAGGCCGTAGGTCTGCTGGGTGCGCAGCGCCGTCGACACCGCGGCCCGGTCCGGCACCCGGCCGTTCGCCACCAGCCACGCGCCGGTGCGCGGGGCGTCGCGGCGGCCGCGGTCGGTCAGCGGCCGGTCGTGGTCGGCGACGCCGTCGGGCCAGTCGGACTTGGCGTGCCGGAGCAGGATCAGCGTGTGCCGCATCAGCCGTTGGCCAGGCCCCAGAAGGACAAGATCACCAGGACCACCATGATCAGGGCGATCAGGCCCAGGAACTGGTACATGCTCTTCGTACCCTGGCCGCGCTGGGCCTCGCGCCACTCGCGCGGCGGCCACTCGGCCTCGGCCGGCGTGTCCGGGGCGGAGCTCGTGGGCTCCTCGCTCGCTGCCGTCATGCCGACCAGTCTCCCACCGGTGTCTGAGCGGGCGCTTGGCGGGGGTCCCGGTCGTATCGACCGGGCTCCGACGCCGCCCGCGGGCTCAGCGCTGCTTGGGCTCGACCTCGTCGGCCAGCTGCTCCAGCACCGGCACGGCGGCGTGCAGCGCCTCCAGCTGCGACCCGGTCAGCCGCTCCATGCCCTGCACCAGCGCCGCCGTCCGCAGATTGCGCACCTTGGTGATCAGCGCCGCACCGCCGGGGGTCAGCGAGACCATGAACGAGCGGCCGTCCTCCGGGTCCGGCTCACGCTGCACCCAGCCGGCCGCGACCAGTCCGCTCAGCGTACGGGTCATCGACGGCGCGGCCACCTTCTCCCGCTGGGCCAGGTCCCCGATCCGGATCGGCCCCCACTTCTCGATCACGAACAGCGCGGACAGCTGGGCGAAACTCGCCTCCGACTGCCGCTGCAGCAACTGCCGGTTCAAGCGGCCCAGAGCCACCCGCAGACGGGCGGCGACCTCGGTGTCGGGCTGGGTCGGCGAAGAGTTCATCGGGTCCTTCACAGGAGCGCAGAGCGGAGCCGGGAATGATGGACGTGGATCGGTGCGGTAAGGCGGATAAGGGGCACAGTGAAACACAGTGCCCCGGTCCCAATCTACCGACCCCCGGCTCAGCGGGCCGGTCCCACGCCTCGCGTGCGGCGTGGGACCCGCCGCGTCAGGCGGTCGCCGCCGCGCTCTGACCGGCGGCCGCGTCATCCTCCGGCGCCTTCAACTTCCCGGGCAGCGCCGAGGCCACCGCACCGATCACCGCCATCACGATGGCGAGCCAGAACACGACCATCAGGCCGTCGTGGAAGGGTCCGGAGATCAGGTGCGGGAAGAATTCCCGGCCCGTCAACGTCTGCGCGTTGGAGGCGGGTAGCGCGTGCAGGGTCGAAGAGCCGAGAAGCTGTTGCATCGGGTTGTAGCCGAGGAAGGCGGCGAACAGCGTGGCCACCGGGGGCAGGTGCGAGATCTGGGTCGCGGTCCCGGCCGGCACCCCCTGCGCGGCCAGGCCGGTGGACAGGGTGTGGGGCAGCGAACTGGACAGCCCGGCGACCATGAGCGAGAAGAAGATGCCCATGGACAACACCATGCCGGCGTTCATGAACGTGGCCCGGGCGCCGGAGGCGGCACCGCGCATCCGCCCCGGCACGCTGGACATGATCAGCGATGTGTTGGGCGCGGAGAACAAGCCGCCGCCGACACCGTTAAGGAAGATGAGTAGGGCGAATACCCAGTAGGAGAAGTCCGTAGGTATGAGCAACAGACCGGCGAACGACACCGCCATCGCCAACAGACCGCCGGCGGCGAACACCCGGGGCCCGAACTTGTCCGACAGGTGCCCGGCGATCGGCCCGGCCGCGAGGAAGCCCAGGGTCAGCGGGATCATGTAGATGCCGGCCCACAGGGGCGTGTCCTTGTAGTCGTAGCCGTGCAGCGGCAGCCAGATGCCCTGCAGCCAGATGATCAGCATGAACTGCAAGCCGCCCCGGGCGATGGCGCCGAGCAGGTTGGCCAGGTTCCCGGTGGCGAACGCGCGGTTCTTGAACAGCGTCATCGGCAGCATCGGATCGGAGATCTTGGCCTCGATGACACAGAAGATGATGAGCAGCGCCAGGCCGCCGATCAGCCCGGCGTCGACCCACGGGTTGGTCCAGCCCTGGGTGTGCCCGCCATAGGGCTGGATGCCGTAGGTGATGCCGGCCAGCAACGCGGTCAGGCCGAAGGCGAAGGTGGCGTTGCCCCACCAGTCGATCCGCGATTTCTGTCTGGCCCCGGTGTCGTGCAGCGACTTGTAGGCCCACACCGTGCCGATCAGCCCGATGGGCACGTTCACCCAGAACACCGCGCGCCAGTTCCACTCCGACAGCGCGCCGCCCAGCACCAGGCCGATGAACGACCCGGCGATCGCGGCCACGATGTTGATGCCCAGCGCCATCCCGCGCTGCGCGGCCGGGAACGCGTCGGTGATGATCGCCGCCGAGTTCGCCATCAGCATCGCGCCGCCGATGGCCTGGAACACGCGCCAGCCGATCAGCCACAACGCACCGGTCGCGCCGTGGAAGGGGTCCAGGGACAACGCGATGGAACAGATCGTGAAGACCACGAACCCGGAGTTGTAGATCTTGACCCGGCCGTACATGTCGCCCAGGCGCCCGAGCGCCACCACGAACACCGCGGTGACGAGCATGTAGCCCATCAGCATCCACAGCAGGTAGCTGACGTTGGACGGCTGTAACGGGTCCAGCTTGATGCCGTTGAAGATCGCGGGCAGCGAGATCAGGACGATGGAGGAGTTGACCGTCGCGATCAAGGTGCCCAACGTGGTGTTGGACAACGCCACCCACTTGTAGTGCGGATGATCCGGCCCGCGCGCACCGCGGGCCTTCCCGGTCGCACTGGAAGCCTGTGTCGCGGTCATACAACCCCACCCTCTGTGACTTACATAGTTTACCAATGCTAATTATATGGGTAGGCAGGAGGGCTGACAAGTAGAGGTACGACCATCGGACCGGGGCGCCGGCCGAACCGGGTGGCCGGGCGGACCCGGCTAAGCCACCGGAACCGCGATGTCACACACTTCGTCGCCAGGCCCCGCCGCGGCCCAGTCGCCGAAGTACACCTCGCGCGGAGGCAGCGTCCCGGTATGACCCCCGGCCTTCATCCAGCCATGGAGCGCGTCATAGGCGGACAAGATCTGCGGGAACTGCACTTGGGCCTTGACGATCGGCAGGTAGGCCTCGCGATGCGCCGGCTCCTCGCGCATCGAGAAGGTCGGGACGCCGACCCGCTCGGCCCCGGCCGGGTCGATCGGGACGCAGACCTCCGCCGGGCCGTCGCTGTCGTGGTTGATCTCGCCGTGGTAGACCACGAACGGCGCCGCCGACGGACCGCCGGCCGGGGCCGTCGCGGTCATCAGCCGGGCCATCGCGCTGTCGATCCAGCCGGGCAGCTCTTCCGGCATGACGTGCCGCCGCTCGGTGAGCACCAGCTGCGCCGGCACGTCGCGGACCTGGATGGGCCGGGTCGCGGCATGGCCGCCTTCGCGGCCGGACACCACCTCGCGCACCCGGGCCGCCAACCAGCGCTGGGCGGCGAAGCGGGCCTCAGCCTCCTGCCAGAACGCCGCCACCACTGCTTCGCGCTCGGCGGCCGGCGCCGCCAGGACGCGCGCCACGTCGGACAGCGGCATGTCCAGGCGCCGCAGCCAGACGATGAGGCGGGCCTCGGCCAGGCGGGCGGTGCGGTAGCGGCGGTAGTGGCTGGCCGGGTCGACCTCGTCGGGGACCAGCAGGCCCTGCTGTTCGTACAGCCGCAGGGCTTTGGGCGACAGGCGCGAGCGGCGGCTGAATTCGCCGCTGGTCAGCAGATCGTCCTCGGCCATGGCGGCTCGCCCTCCTCCAGACATCGGTGCCGTCCGGCACTGAGCGGGCAGGCTCGGCGTGTGAACACGCCGAGCCTGCCC
>NZ_JAAFYZ010000308.1 GCF_018274385.1 Catenulispora pinistramenti
CGCGAACCCAGCCCCTCCCCAAACAGACCCGAACCCCGAACAACAGCCCCATAAAGACCATAGAGAAGTGAGAACAAGCCCGCACCGCCACACCGCCGCACCACACCGCCGCACCACCCCGCACCACTGCCCGGCAATAACACTTCGCCAGCACCGAGCCTTCCGGCTACCATTAAGCACACGTCCCGAGCCGCGAACTCGGGGCGACCAACTCAATAGACTTACTCCCCGCCGGGTGCGCAGGAGAGGGTTACTCCGCCTATCAAGCGGGCAACGCAGGTTCGAATCCTGCCGGCCCTGTTCGTAGGGCTGTCGTCTAGTGGCCTAGGACTCCTTTACCTTCCCCGACTCGATCTCCGGCGGGTTCTGCCTCACCCCTCCCGGTGCGCGGGTGGCCGGTACTTCTGGTAGCCATCGGTTCGAGTCCGGTACACGTCCTCGGACGTGCGCGAGTCGGCCGCCGCCTTGATCTCGGGAGGGGTGCCTCTTCCTCCGGTAGGGCACTGCTTCGCGCCGGGCGCTACCCCTTCGCCTGCTACCCCTTCACCTGCTACCCCTCCGCCCGCTACCCCTTCACCCCAGAGCTCATCTGACTCCGCACGATCTGCCGCTGGAAGATGAAGAACAGGATCGCCACCGGGATCGTCGACAGCAGTGCTGCGCCGAGGGTGACAGGGAACTGGTTCCCGGCTCCCAGGGATCCGCCGCTGAACTTCGCCAGGCCGGTCGTCAGGGTGTCGTACTTCGGGTCGGAGGTGGCGACCAGGAAGAAGCTGAACTCGTTCCACGAGCCCTGGAATGACAGGATCGTCAGTGTCACCAGGCCGGGCCTCACCAGTGGCAGGGCGATGTCCCAGTACGTGCGCAGGGCTCCCGCGCCGTCGATTCGCGCCGCCTCCTCGATCGCCTGCGGGATCTGCATGAAGAACCCGCGCATCAGGAAGATGCCGGCGGCGTCTATTGAGATCGGCAGGATCATGCCCGCGTAGGAGTTGTAGAGGTTCAGTTCCTTCAGCACCAGGAAGCGGGGGATCAGGAGGACCACGTTCGGGACTGCCAGGGTGCCCAGGATCAGCATGAAGACGCCGCGGCGGCCCGGGAAGCGGAGGCGGGCCAGGGCGTAGCCGGCCAGGCTGTCCAGGAAGACCCGGAGCAGGGTGATGCAGGTGGCGACGATGATGCTGTTGCGGAGCCACGTGCCGAAGGGGACCGGCTGGTCGCTGCTGTAGCCGAAGATGCGCTTCCAGGACTCCAGGGTGGCCGGGTGCGGGACGATGTTCAGCGGGTGGTTGGTGGCGTCCGGATCGGTCTTGAAGGACGTGGCGATCTGGATCACGAACGGGCCGAGGAACAACAGCGCGAAGGCGATCAGCGCGCCGTACACCAGTACGCGCCGGGACGGGGAGCGGCGCTCGCGGACGGCGGCCATCAGTCGATCTCCTCCGGGAGGATGCGGCGCTGCAGCAGGGTCAGGACCATGATCAGCGCGAACAGCAGGAACGCGATGGCCGATCCCACGCCGAAGTGGTTGTTCTGGAAGCTCTGGTCGAAGGACATGTACGCCGGCGTGCGGGTCGCCGGGTTGTTGCCGGTCAGGTAGATCTGGTCGAAGACCTGCCAGGTGCCGATCATGCCGAGGGTCAGCACCAGTAGCAGCGTGGGCCTCAGGCTCGGCAGGGTGATGTAGCGGAAACGCTGCCAGGAGCCGGCGCCGTCGAGTTCGCCGGCCTCGTAGAGGTCCTCGTTCACGTTCTGCAGGGCCGCCAGGAACATCAGCATGAAGGTGCCCGAGGTCGTCCAGACCACCAGGAAGATGATCACCATCATGGCGATCGACGGCCCGCTGAACCAGTCCCACAACGACTGGCCCATCACCGTGTGCTGGGTCCAGCCCGGTGGTTTGGTGATCCCGACGCCGCTGAGCCAGACGTGGATCACGCCGCGGCTGTCGGCCAGCCAGTTGGGGCCGTGGATGCCGAACCAGTTCAGGATCCCGTTCACCGCGCCGCCGCCCTGGAACAGGAACAGGAAGACCAGGGTGATCGCGATGCTGGAGGTGATCGACGGGAAGTAGAAGGCGGTCCGGAAGAAGCTGCGGCCCTTGAGGAACTTGTTGTTCACCAGGACGGCCAGCCACAGCGCCAGCGCGGTCTGGGCCGGCACCACGAAGAGCACGAACCAGAAGTTGTTGCGCAGCGCCCCGGCGAAGGTGGTCCGGGTCAGACCGTCATGGGTGAGCAGTTGCTGGTAGTTGTGCAGTCCGACCCACTTGACGTCGCCGCCGAGCGGGTTGGACAGACCGTCCCAGTTGGTGAAGCTGACGTAGAGCGCCAGCACGATCGGGACCACCAGGAAGATGATCAGGCCGAGCAACGCCGGCGAGACGAAGAACCAACCGGCGAGGGCTTGACGCCGGTTCTCCTGCGATCTGGTACTGCTCATCTTCCTGGGTGGCCTTTCGATCCGGACAGGGCAGGGATGCGGGCGCGCCGGTGTCGGAGGAACCGGCGCCGCGCCTAGTTGTTACTGAGCGCGTCCGTGGCGTTCTTCTGCAGGCTGGACAGCATGCTCTTGGGATCGGAGGAGCCGTCGGCCAGGCCCTGGATCTTGGAGTCGAAGTCCTTCTGCACCGCGTCGAAGCCGGGGAAGCCGACCGGGCCGAAGGCGTTGTCCGCCCCGGTCACGAAGGCCGCCTGGTCCGGGAACTGCTGGGTGAACTGCGCCTTGGCGGCCTGCCGCGAGGGCATGACGCCGAAGGACTTGGCGAAACTCATCTGCTGGTCGACGGTCGTCAGGTAGTCGATGAAGTCGACCGCGGCGGCCTGGTGCGAGCTCTTCTGGGCCACGCCCCAGCAGTTGGTGAAGGACAGCGTGGCGTTGCCCGCCGGGCCAGCCGGCAGCGGAACGACCTTGTAGTGGACGTTCGGGTAGTCCTTCGACATCGAGCCGACGATCCAGTTGCCCTCGATCGTCATCGCGGCCTTGCCCTTGCCCAGGGCCTCGCCGCCCCAGCCGGTGTCGACCTGCTTGGGGAACTTCAGCGCGCCTTCCTTTGCCAGCTTCTGCAGGTAGTCCAGGGCCTGCAGGTTCTGCGGCGAGTCGGCGGTGACGGTCTTGCCGTCGGCGGAGACCACCGAGCCGCCGGCCTGGCGCATGAAGGCGCCGATCCGGTCCAGGGTGTCGCTCATCACCAGGCCGGTGACGCCGTTGCCGGTCAGCTTCTTGGCGACGGTCTCCAACTGGTCCCAGGTCTTGGGGTAGTCGGCGTCGGTCAGCCCGGCCTTGGTCCACAGGTCCGTGTTGACTTCCAGGGCCAGCGTGGAGAAGTCCTTCGGGACGCAGTAGTACTGACCGTTCTGGGTGAACGCCTTCTGCAGGTTCGGGTACATGTCGGTGGAGTCGGTGATCTTCTCCCCGACGTCGGCCAGGGCGTTGCCCTTGACCAGGCCCTGGAACTTGGAGGCGTCGACGTAGAAGATGTCCGGCGGGGTCCCGCCGGCCAGCGACTGCGTGAGCTGCTGGGTGAGGTCCTTGGCCGGGGTGACCACGACCTTGTTGCCGGTCTTGGCGGCCCAGGCGTTGCCGGCGGCCACCACCGCGTTGGTCTCGGCGTCGCCGGAGGACCCGATGAGCACCTGGAGCGTGACCCCGGAGGTCGCGCCGCCGGTGCCGCCGGCGGAGGACCCGGAGCTCTTGCTGGGACCGCTGCTGCCACAGGCGGCGGCCGTGGTCAGCACCGCCGCGATGCCGGCGGCGGCGATGATCCGCTTGCCGCGAACTGACTTCATTGTCGTTCCTTTCGTTTCGCCTTGGAATCAGGCTCGGGACGCCGGACGCCTTGGTGGCCGGACGTCAGGCCCCGTCGGGGGGTGAGGGGTGGTCGGGATTGCTGCTACCGCGCGCGATGACCGTGGGCTCCACGACGGAGGTGAGCACCGCGCTGCGGGGGTCGTCGATCCGGTCCAACAGCAGGTCCACGCAGCGGCGCGCGATGGACTCCAGGGGCTGGCGGACGCTGGACATGGCGGGCTGGACGACGGTGGCCAGCGGGCTGTCGTCGAAGCCGATGACCGCGACGTCCCGCCCGACGGCCAGACCGCGGTGCTCGATCGCGTGCATCGCCCCGACGGCCATCGCGTCACTGACGCAGACGAAGGCGGTCGGCGGGTGGGCCTTGCCCAGCAGACCGGCGGCCAACTGGGTGCCGGCGCCGATACCGTCCAGGCCGCGCACGGTCAGGCCGCGGGTCGGCAGGCCGAGGTCGGCGGCGGCGGCCAGGTAGCCGGCGTACCGGTCGTCGCCGACCTCGCTGCCTTCGGGCCAGCCGATGAAGCCGATGCGGCGGTGGCCGTTGGCGGCCAGGTGCTCGGTGGCGGCCACGGTGCCGGCGTGCCCGTCGACATCGAGCCAGGAGTAGTCGAACGAGGTCTTCTCCCACGGCCGGCCGAAGCTGACGAACGGCACCTCGCGTTCGGCGAGCCAGGCGGTGCGCGGGTCGTGCCGGTGCGAGCCGGACAGCACGAAGCCGTCCACCGCGCCCCGGCTGACCAGGTCCTCGAACATCGCGATCTCGTCCTCGTCGCCGTCGGCGGCGAACAGGATCACGCCGTAGCCGCGGTCCCGGGCCGCGGAGGTCAGCGCGTACAGGAACCGGCTCTCGATGGAGCTGACTCCCTGGCCGTCCGAACGGGTGGACCGGAAGCCGATCAGCCGGGTGGTCTGCAGCCGGAGGTTGCGCGCGGCCTGGGTGGGCCGGTAGCCGAGTTCTTCCACCGCGCGCAGCACCCGGGTCAGGGTGTCGGGCCGCAGTCGCTCCGGCGCGTTCAGCGCGTTCGATACGGTTTGGTAGGACACCTGGGCGTGCCGGGCGACCGATTTGATCGTCGGCCTCGCCGGTAGCTGTTCAGGCTGTGACATGCACGTTCCTCCTTTCCACGAGTTGAACGTTCAAAGTCCTTCGGGTGGAGTGTTTCATATGAACGTTCAAATGGATAGAGTGCCAGAGTACCGACCCGGAACACGAGGGGCACTCAATGACCGACGGCCCAGCCGACATCCCAGCTCAGCAACCCTATCTGCAAGATCTCCAAACCACCGTGGCCGCTCCGGTCTTCGGCCTGTCGCAGGCCGGCGGAACCCTCCCCGGCGCCGGTGTGGCGGGGGTTTTCGCGGACGACCGGCGTGTCCTGAGTGTTTCGGAGATCACACTTTCCGGGGCCCGGCTGGCGCCGATCGCCGGTGAACTCGACGGAGCCGACGCGACCCGCAGCGTGCTCGTGGCCCGCGGGCTCGGCGAGGACGGCGCGGACCCGGCGGTGTGGGTCGAGCGGCGGCGGGTTCTGCTGAACGGCGACGCCGCCGCCTCCGACGGCGACTCCTGCCAAGACTCCGGCGACGGGTTGCGGGCCCTGGTCCGCGAGACCTTCGAGATCCGGTCGGCCTCGCGCCGCCGGGTACAGAGCACGCTGACCGTCACCCTCGGCTGCGATCTGGCCGAGATCAACGACGTGAAGGAGGGCCTGTCCCCCGGCGCGCTGCCGGCTGAAGCGCTTCACAACGGCCTGCGCTGGACCGGGCGCGGCTCCGTCGGAGCCGACGTCGTGCCGGACGTCGTGCAGGCGATCGCGTTCCCCGAGGCGGCGACCGTGGACGCCGCGAACGGCACCCTGAGCTGGCCGGTGGACCTGGAGCCCGGCGCCGTCGCGCGGTTCGGGATCGACCTGGCCGCCACCCCGGCCGACAGCGCGGTGGTGCTCGGCACCGGCGGCGCGTCGGTGATCGGCGGGCTGCGGGTGGACAGCGGCGACATCCGCGTCCCGCGGTGGCTCGACCGCTCGCTGACCGACCTGCGCGGCCTGGAACTGACCGACCCGCTGGCCCCCGAGGACCACTTCCTCGCCGCCGGCGCGCCGTGGTTCCTCACCCTGTTCGGCCGCGACTCGATCATCGCCGCGCGCATGCTGCTGCCGCTGGGCACGGAACTGGCCGGCGGCACGCTGCGCGCGCTGGCCCGGCGCCAGGGCACGAAGACCGACCCGGACACCGCCGAGCAGCCGGGCAAGATCATGCACGAGATCCGCCGCGCGCCGGCCGACCCCGGCGCGATCGACCGCGCCGGAGCGCGATCGCTGCGGCTGCCGTCGCTGTACTACGGCACCGTGGACGCCACCCCGCTGTGGATCATGCTGCTGCACGACGCGTGGCGCTGGGGCATGCCGGCGGAGGAGGTGGAGAAGCTGCTGGATCCGCTGGGTGCGGCGCTGGCGTGGATGCGCGACCACGGCATGGACGACGCGGGCTTCCTGAGCTACGTCGACGAGTCCGGCCACGGCCTGGCGAATCAGGGCTGGAAGGACTCGCACGACTCGATCCAGTTCGTCGACGGCCGGATCGCCAGCGCTCCGTTGGCGTTGAGCGAGGTGCAGGGCTACGCCTACGAGGCGGCGATGAGCGGCGCGGCGCTGCTGGACGCGTTCGGCCGGCCCGGCGCCGAGGAATGGCGGACCTGGGCGGCACAGTTGGCCGCGCGGTTCCGGGCCCGGTTCTGGATCAGCGACGCGGACGGACCGTTCCCGGCCGTGGCGCTGGACCGGGACGGCAAGCCGGTGAACACGGTGGCCTCGAACATGGGGCACCTGTTGGGGACCGGCATCCTGGACCAGGAGGAGTCGGCGCTGGTCGCGGCCCGGCTCGGCGCGGCGTCGATGTCGTCGGGCTACGGCCTGCGGACCATGGCGACCTCGGCCGGCGGTTACAGCCCCCTGAGTTACCACGGCGGTTCGGTGTGGACGCACGACACCGCGATGGCCGTGCAGGGACTGGCGCGCGCGGCGGCCGACGGGGTTCCCGGCGCGGCTGAGGCGGCGCGCGGCCTGATCGACGGGCTGTTGGAGGCGGCGGCAGGGTTCGAATACCGGATGCCGGAGCTGTACGCCGGCAGTCCCGCGCGCGCCGGCGGGCGTCCGACGCCGTACCCGGCTTCGTGCCGGCCGCAGGCGTGGGCCGCGGCCGCGTCGGTCGCGGTGGTGGCGACGCTGGTCGGGGTGCGACCGGATGTGCCGGGTGACGTCGTGGCGTTCCAGCCGTTGCCGGGCGGCGGCTGGGACGGGCTGACGGTGCGCGGGATCCGGGTCGGCGCGGACGACTTGGACCTGCGGCTGGACGGCGGGGATGTCCGGGTGCTGAGTTCGGCGATGGACTCCTGAACTGATGGAATCTTGAACTGATGGACTCCTGAACTGATGGACTCCTGAGCTTGAGGGAGCTCAGGTCTGCGGCGGCCGGTGGGGTACGAGGAGCGCTTTCGGGCGCACCCCACCGGCCGTCGTCTTTTCTCTTTTGTTTTGGCTGCTAACCGGCTGTCGGCTTGCGCGCCAGGATGAACGCCTGCGGCCCTTTGTCCGTCTCGCCGGGTGCCCGTACCAGCCGGGCCTCGACGACGAATCCGGCCTGTTCCAACAGTTCCGCGACGCGCTCGGGCGAGTGCCAGTACACGGTGAGCGAAACGTCGTGCCCGTAGGCGTGGGTCAGCGGCGACTCCCGGTCACCGGCCTTGAAGCCCAGGAGCAGGTGCCCGCCCGGAGTCAGGACCCGGAAGAACTCCGCGAACACGCCGGGCAGCTGTTCCAGCGCCATGTGCACGATCGAGTACCAGGAGACGGCGCCGCCGAGTTCGCCGTCGGCCAGCTCCAGCGCGGTCATGGATCCGACCTCGAACCGAAGCCCGGGATTCCGCTTCCGGGCGACCTCGACCATTCCCGATGAAAGGTCGACGCCGAACGCCGGCACCCCCTCCTCGTTCAGATACGCCGTCAGGTGCCCAGGACCGCAACCGAGATCGCCGACCGGCCCGGAGTTCCGGACCCGGGCCACGAACTCGCCGAGCATCGCGGTCTCCAGGGGCATGCGGCCGAAGTCCAGGGTGACCAGCTCGGCATAGCTGCCGGCGACGGTGTCATAGGAGTCTTTCGTTGCTCGCAGGTCGGTCGATGCGGGCGCTCCCGTGGATGCAGTCACGCGCAGCACCGTACCGGCCCTGGCCGACAGCCCCGCCACCTGCCGGAACATCGGGAAGCGCATCCACCGGCACCGAGGGATTGTCAGGCATCTGCTTCGGCGCTACCTTCCGCGATGAGTTAGGAAGGTTTCCTAACTTGATCGCGAGAGGAGTTCGACAGTGCTCCGCAAAGCCCTGGCATCCGTGGCGGCGATCGCCGCGGCCCTGCTGATGTCGGCGGCCGGGCCGTTGGCCGCGGCCCACGCCGACCCGCAGACCATCACCGTCAACATCACGTCGTACGGCTACAACGACAACGACGACGGCAACGGCCACTACGGCACCGCCCAGATCGCGTACCCGCAGATCCACCAGATCGCCACCGAGGACCTGGGCACCTACAGCCAGCCGGTGACGTTCGCGACGGACGAGAACGAGTTCGCCCCGGGCACCATCATCTACGTCCCGCACCTGGAGAAGTACTTCATCATGGAGGACGGGTGCGTGGAGTGCACCACTGACTGGAACAACGGGATCTACCACGTCGACCTGTGGATGGGCCCGAACGACGCGATGCAGCCGGAGCCGGCGCTGGACAACTGCGAGGGGTCGATCACCGGCAGCTTCGACATCATCGTGAACCCGGATTCCAGCCAGCCGGTGGACCAGAACCCGATGTTCAGCAACGGGAGTTGCACGGTCGACACCTACTGACCGCGCCGTCCGAGTTGTCCGCACTGACCATGCCGACAACGCCGACCGCACGCGCGTCGAAGTCGACAGTCGCCGCGAGTGCGGGATGAGGATCGAAGGGGTCGGCCGCCGTTCCGGCGGCCGACCCTCAAGCTTTCCCGGTACGTCCATGGCCAGGTGGTGACACCGCGCTTACCGTGAACGCCGTCGCAGTGCCCGGACCCACCACCTTTGGAGCCGCTCATGAACCCCACCCGTCGCAATGTCCTGAAATGGGGCCTCGGCGGCACCGTGCTGGCCGCCGCCTCGATCGGCCTGCCGGCCGCGGCGCGCGCCGACTCGCCGGTCACCCCGGGCGGCAAGCCCACGGACAGTTGGATGAGCTACCTCGACCCGAATCTGTCATTGCTGGGCATGACGATCCCCGGGACCCACGACACCTGCTGCACCGATCCGGCCAACGGCACCGAGTGGTCGCACACCCAGAACTGGGGCCTGCCGCAGCAGTTGGAGCAGGGGGTGCGGTTCGTCGACATCCGCTGCAACGGGCTTCAGGGAACGGCCAGCGAGATGGGCATCTACCACTCCAGCTACTACCAGGGCATCCGGCTGCAGGACGTGCTCGACCAGTGCCGGGCGTTCCTCTCGGCGCATCCGACCGAGACGATCGTGATGCGGCTGAAGAACGAGGACGCCGGCGGCCAGGCGCTCAGCGACGCGGAGTTCCAGCGCCGCTTCAACTACTACATGGACACGCTGGGGTATCGGGGGCTGTTCCACATGTACGGCTGGCCGACGCTCGGCCAGGCGGTCGGCAAGGTGGTCCTGTGCGCCGACTTCACGTTCCCGGCCTCGTGGAACCTGATCCACTGGGCCGACAGCGCCGACCAGTTCAATGTGCAGGACACGTACACCGGCGTGTCGACGGGCACGAAGGGCCAGCTGATCACGCAGCAGTTCGACGCCGCCTACACCAACCCGGCGCCGACCACGATGTACGTGAACTTCCTCAGCCTGGCGCCGTCGGTGCAGGACGGTCTGGAGTTCCCGAAGGACCTTGAGCAGACGCTGATGGACGACTCGATCTACCCGTACCTGAACGCCCGGACCGGGCAGCGCGCGCGGTTCGGGATCGTGCCGATGGACTTCCCGGACTTCCACGTCAACGTGCTGGAGATGCTGATCGACAAGAACTTCGTCTGATCGGCGCCGCCTGATCCCGTCAACGTCGCCTGATCCCAAGATCAGTCATCACTCTGCGTTGACTCCCTTCCGATCATGCCGCCTGCCAGCTAGCCTTCAACAGCATTCAACATGGAGCTGAGGTCTTGGAGGACAGATGTCGGCGAGGTCTCAATCAGATCGGCAGGCAGATCGGCAGGCGGCGGGCGGTTCGCTGAGCCGGCGGGCGGTGCTCGCCGGCGGGGCGGCCGTCGGGGTCGTGGTGGTC
>NZ_JAAFYZ010000309.1 GCF_018274385.1 Catenulispora pinistramenti
CCCCGGACCGGGTGGGTCCGGGGGCGGGTGAAGACGGCCGTCGCCGCGTGAGTCTTGTGAAGTCAGAACCTCCATGTCAATGCTCTGGCGGTAAACAAGCACTACGCGAAGATGGCCGCGAAACCAATTACGGATAGGTCCGTTGATGGTGACCGTGCGTGTCGCATGCCGCACGCTAGGCTTCCACCGCGGCCGGGCGGCGGCGCATGACCGGTGTCTACGACCCGCGCCGTAGTGCCGGGCTCTGGCGGTTTCGCCTCATTCGGGCGCTGAGCTCGTGGTCAGCGGGGATTCACCGGTCAGGCGTTTATGGTTGGAGCTGTGGACAGGATCGGAACCGAAGCCGAAGCCGGAGCCGGAGCCGGAGCCCGGATCCTGGTCGTCGAGGATGACGCCGGGATCGCCCAGTCGTTGGTCTGCGGCCTGGCCCGGGCCGGCTACGTGGTCGACACCGCCAGCACCGGCGCCGACGCACTGGCCGCGCCGCCGGCCGACGTGGTGCTGCTCGACCTGGGGCTGCCGGACCTGGACGGGGTCGAGGTCTGCCGTCGGCTGCGGCGGCGCGGCGACGTCGCGATCATCGTGGTCACCGCGCGCGGCGAGGAGCGCGACCGGGTCGCCACCCTGGACGAGGGCGCGGACGACTACCTGGTCAAGCCGTTCGGCCTGGCCGAACTCCTGGCCCGGGTCCGCGCCGTGCTGCGCCGGGTGCGCCCGGCCGGCGCGGTGACGTACGGGTACGGCCCGCTCGCCGTGGACCCGCGCACCCGCCGCGTCACCGTCGCCGGTGCCGAGGTGATGCTCACGCCTAAGGAGTTTGACATCCTCGAGTGCCTGGCCGCCGACCCCGGCCGCGTGGTCTCCCGCCAGGAACTGCTGGAGCGGGCCTGGGACGCCAACTGGTACGGCCCGACCAAGGTCCTCGACGTCCACGTCGCGGCCCTGCGCCGCAAGCTCGGGGTCGAGGGGCTGGTCGAGACGGTCTACGGGCGCGGGTTCCGGCTCGGCCGCATCGCCACCGCGCCGGCATCGTCGGCACCATCAGAGGACTGACTCGGTGACCCGCCGCATCGCCCTCGCCTTCGCCGCCCTGGTCGCCGTGCTGCTGGTGGCGGCCGTCCTGCCGCTCGGCGCGGCGATGCAGTCCCGCGAGGAGGAGTCGTTCCGCTTCGCCACCATCTCGGCGGCCCGCCAGGTCTCCGCGGCGGCCGAGGAGACCCTGGTCGACCACCACCCGCCGGACGCCATGAACGAGGCGGTCGCCGCCGCCGAACGGGACGGTGACTGTGTGGGCGTCTTCGCCGGCACCGGCGCGCTCGTCACGGCGACGAACTGTGGCACCGCCAAGGATTCCGCGGCCATCGCCCTAGCGACTCGCACCCTGTCGAGCAAAAGCGAGACCACCGCACGCTCCGGCGACTGGCTCCGTGCGGCGGTCCCGGTCGGCGACGAGGACGACTCCGGCGCGGTGGTCCTGGCCCGCTCGGCCGAATCGCTCGACCACCGGGTCGATGTGATGTGGGGCTGGCTGGCCCTGACCGCGGTCGCCTGCCTGGCGCTCGGTGTGGCGCTGGCTTTCGCGCTGGCGCGTTGGGTGTCCCGGCCGTTGTTGGCGCTGGACACGACGGCGGCCCGGCTCGGTGACGGCGCGCTGGATGTACGGGCGCCGACCGAGGGCGGCCCGCCGGAAGTGCGGCGGCTGGCGCGGACGTTCAACCGCATGGCTGAGCGGACGGAGACGCTGGTGCATGCGCACCGCGGGTGGGTCGCGGACGTGTCGCATCAGCTGCGGACGCCGCTGACCGCGTTGCGGCTGCGGTTGGATGTGCTGGCCGGGGAGGCTGCTGAGGCTGCGGTGGAGAAGCAAGTCGCGGCAGAGCAGCAAGTCGCGACAGCGCCGCAAGCCGCGGCAGGACAGCAAGTCGCGCCAGAACAGCAAGTCGCAGCGGCCGGTCCGGAATCGCCGACCACCACCCCACCAAATCAAAGCCCTGTCACCTGGCCCGGCCCCGACTTCGCCGCCGAACTGGCCGGCGTCCAAGAGGAAATCGAGCGCCTGTCCCGCCTCGTCGACGGCCTCCTCGCCGTGGCCCGCGCCGAAGCCGTCGTCGCCCGGCGGGTGGCCGTCCCCGTGGCCGAGGTCGCCGCGGAGCGGGTCTCGGCTTGGGAACCGGTGGCGCGCGAGCACGGCCAGCAGCTCATCGCCCCCTCCGCGAGCCGCGCGGCGGCCTCGCTGGCTCCCGGCGACTTGGAGCAGATCCTCGACAACGTCATCGCCAACGCTCTGGCCGCCGTCCCGACCGGCGGGCACGTCCGGGTCGACGCCGTCGCCGACCGCGAGCGCGACCGCGTCGTCCTGCACGTCATCGACGACGGCCCCGGGATGAGCGAGGCGGCCAAGCAGTCCGCCTTCCGCCGCTTCGGCGCCAGCAGCGGCTCGGGCAGCGGCCTGGGCCTGGCGATCGTGGACCGGCTGGTCACCGCGAACGGCGGCGAGGTCCGGCTGGCGGACACCGTCGGCGGCGGACTCACCGTGGTCGTGGAGCTGCCCGCGGCGTCCTCAGCAGCACCTTCTGACGGCTGATCGCGCTCGGGGCCGACTCCTTATATATGTGCAGCGGTTTTCTTTGCCTTTTCTGAAGAACCGACGCGCCATGCTGTGTCCCGACCGCCCCCGCCATCGCCGGAAGGACCCGTGTGACCGTGTCTGCGCCGATTCAGTCTCGACGTCGCGCCCACGTCCGCGGCGAGTCGGCTGATACGGCTGATACGGCTGATACGGCTGGGACCGCTGACGACACCGGCGCCGAAGGCAACGAACGCCTCACCGCCATCACCGGCACCCTGCTGCTCGTCCTGTTCGCCATCGAGGGCGTGACGATCCTCCAGCTCGGCGGCCTGCTCTACTGGCACTACTTCTTCGGCTTCCTGCTGGTCGGCCCGGTGTGCGTGAAGATCTGCTCGACGCTCTACCGCTTCGCGCGCTACTACACCCACGAGCCGGCCTACGTCCGCAAGGGACCGCCGATGATCGCGCTGCGGGTGCTGGGTCCCTTCGTGGTCCTGACCTCGTGCGCGGTCCTGGTGACCGGCATCCTGCTGGGCTTCGCCAAGTCCGAGACGGTCGCCGGGCTGCCGATGCTGTTCCTGCACAAGGGCTTCTTCATCGTCTGGGCCGGCGCGATGACCATCCACGTCCTGGCCTACCTCTGGCGCCTCCCGCGCCTGGTCGCCTCCGACGTCCTGGGCGTGCGCCGAGTGCGCGGGGCGGCGACGGCGGTCGGCGGGAGCGCCCTGCGCTGGTCGGTGACGGTGGCCGGACTGGCCGGCGGCCTGGTGTTCGCCATGGCGGCCGCGCACTTGTCATCCGCCTGGCGGTGAGCCGACTCGCGACTGTCTTCCCCGGCGCCCCTCCTGAGCTGCGGCTGATGACCGTGCTGAAGATCTTTACTTTCTCTGAAGAACTTCCGAACCTGTTTCTCATGTGTGCCGGGTAAGTCTGGTGGCGTACTGATTGGCATGATCCTCACCGCGCGGCGGGCCGGCCCCGACGGCGGACAGCGTCCGAATGGGAGCCCAGCCGATGGATGCCAGAACGCGCGACGCTATCGCCGCCCGCGACCGGGCGGTCAGCAAAGTCAGCCACACCACCTGGCGGATCGGCGGCGTCGCCGCGATCGGGGCGGTGGCGATCGGGGCCGGCTTCGCGCATGTGCTGCCGAACCACCTGCCGCACCTCAACCTCGGCGGCACCTCCGGATCCTCAGGTTCCTCAGGCGGCTCGAACTCCTCGGGCGACAACGGATCATCGAACTCTGGCAACAGCGGTGGGGTCCAAAGCCCCAACACCGTGCCGCAGCAAGGATCCGGCAACGGCAGCCACGTCACGTCCGGCGGGTCCTGACCGCCATGGCTCCGGGCCCCACGGCGGCGAAAGTCGGCCGCGCCGAGTTCGCGGCGCTCGGCGGCCTCGCGGTAGTCCTCACCACCGACCCCGAGGCGATCGAGCACGCGGCCGAGGCCGTTCGCGCCGAAGTCGCCGCGATCGACAAGGCGTGCAGTCGATTCCGCGACGATTCCGACCTCTCGCGGGTGAACGCCGACGCGGGGCAGCCCGTCGAGGTCGGTCCGCTGTTCGCCGAAGCCCTGGCCGCCGCGCTGTGGGCGGCCCGGATCACCGATGGGGACGTTGACCCGCTGTGCGGTGCGTCCGTCCGAGCGCTCGGCTATGACATGGACTTCGCCGATCTCGTGGCCGGCCCCGTGCGGACGGCGGTGGCCCGCGCCGGGGCCCGCTGGACCGCTGTCATCTGGGACGCGACGCGGTCCACGGTCCGGATCCCGGCCGGGACCGCGTTGGATTTCGGCGCCACCGCCAAGGCGCTCGCGGCGGACCGGGCGGCCGGACACGCCGCCGCGGCCGCGGGCTGCGGCGTCCTGGTCAGCCTGAGCGGGGACATCGCCGTCCGCGGCCCGGCGCCCGAGGGCGGCTGGCACGTCCGGGTGACCGACGACCACCGCAGCGGCGAGGAGGTCCCCGGCCAGACGGTCGTCATCACCGAGGGCGGCCTGGCCACATCGAGCACGACGGTCCGGGCCTGGCAGATCTGGTCGGACGAGACCGCCTCGCAGCGCATCACGGTGCACCACATCGTCGACCCCCGCACCGGCCGCCCCACCGACGGAGCCTGGCGCACCGCCTCGGTCGCCTCGGCCAGCTGCCTGGACGCCAACGTCGCGGCCACCGCCTCGATCGTGCGCGGGCACGCCGCCGCCGAATGGCTCGCCAGGATGCGGGTGCCCGCGCGGCTGGTGCACGTGGACGGCTCCGTGGTGACGGTCGGCGGCTGGCCGGCCGACTCGGTGTCCACCGCCGCACCCGCGATCAGTGCCCTGCCACAGTTCACCGAGGTGACTGGCGCGACCAGCACCACCAGCACCACCAGCACCACCAGCGCGACCAGAACGGTCGGCATGGCCGACGTGACCGGCGCGGCGGACACGGCAGGCCTGACCGGCACAGCTGGCGCGACCCGTGTGACCGGCGCGGCGGACGCCGACCCGCCGAAGACCGTGGTCATCTCGAACTGGACCGGCCAGCGCCTCATCCCGCGCCACCGGCGCCACCACCGCCATCCGCACCACCGTCCCAACCCCCACCCGAACCCCGGCGGCGGCGGATGATCCTCGCGTCCAACGTGGTCGCCTCGAACAGTTGGCTCTGGTACGCCACCCGGGCCACCGGCGTCATCGCCCTGATCCTGCTCACCGGCAGCGTGGTGCTGGGCATCGTCGTGCAGGTGCGCGCGGCCTCGCGGCGCTGGCCCCGGCTGGTGACGCTCGGCGTGCACCGCAACCTCTCGTTGCTGGTCCTGGCCTTCCTCGCCTTGCACATCCTCACCGCGGTCGTCGACAGCTACGCGCCGGTCGGCTGGCTGTCGGTGATCGTGCCGTTCGCCTCGTCGTACCGACCGCTGTGGCTCGGCTTCGGCACGGTCGCGTTCGACCTGCTGATCGCGGTCACGATCACCAGCCTGCTGCGCACGCGAATCAGTGCCCGACTATGGCGTCTGGTCCACTGGGCCGCCTACGCCTGCTGGCCTTCAGCAGTCATCCACAGCCTGGGGACCGGCTCGGACGCCAGACAACCGTTCGTCCTCGGCGTGACGATCGCCTGCGTGGCCGCAGTGATCCTGGCCGGCGGCCGGCGGCTCGTGTCCGGCTGGCCCGAACACGCCGTCGCCCGGGTCGTCGCCGGGGTGACCGCGGCGGTCGTGGTGATCGTCGGCCTGGTCTGGACGGTCACCGGCCCGCTTCGCCCCGGCTGGGCTTCGCGGTCCGGGACGCCGGCCGTGCTGCTGGCCCGAGTGCAGGCCCCGGCGTCCGGGGCTTCGGCGCAGACCTCACAACTGCCGACGCTCCCCTTCTCCACGAACGTTTCCGGGACCACCAGAACCGCCTCGTCCAACTCCGGCACCAGCACCGTCACTCTCAACGGCCGGGGCGCCGATCCGGTCGTGTTCCAAGTCGTCATCAGCGGACCCGCGGCCTCCGGAGGAGGAGTGCAGATGACCAGCAGCCAGGTCTCCTTCGGCCCCACATCGAGCCCGCAGCAGTACACCGGCCAGGTGTCCGCGCTGAACGGCGGCAGTATTCAGGCGACCGTGACGGACAGCGGCGGCAGCCGCATCACGCTCAGCCTCGACCTCTCCCTACCCGGAACCGCCCTGAGCGGGTCGCTGTCAGCGAGCGCGTCATGAGCGCCGGGCCGCGCCTCACGGCGACCGGGGCCGCGTACGCCGATCTCGCCGCGCACGTCCGATGCCACGGCCCGCTGCCGGCCACCGATGCCGCGCACATCATCGACATCGTCGAGCGGTCCGGCCTGACGGGACGCGGGGGAGCGGCGTTCCCGACCGGGCGGAAACTGCGGACGGTCGCGGGGAACGCGCGCCGATCGGGAGCGGTCCTGATCGCGAACGGGTGCGAGGGCGAGCCGGCGAGCGCCAAGGATCGCAGCATGCTGACGAAGGCGCCGCATCTGATCCTGGACGGGATCACGCTCGGCGCGCGGGCGGTCGGTGCCGATCATGCTTATCTGTGCGTGCACGAAGGACAGGACGACCTTCTCAGGATGCTGCAACGTGCCCAGGCGGAGCGACGGACCGCCGGACTGCCGGACGTCGAGCTCACCGTGACCGAGGTCCCGAACCGCTACGTCGCCAGCGAGGAGAGCTCGCTCGTGCACCTGCTCAACGGCGGCCCGGCGCTACCGCTGTCCACCCCGCCCCGTCCTTTCGAGCGTGGCGTCCGGGGTCGGCCGACGTTGGTCGACAACGTCGAGACGTTGGCGCAGCTCGCTTTGGCGGTGCGGCACGGCGCCGACTGGTTCCGTTCCGCGGGTACGCCGGACGCCCCCGGCACCGTGCTGGTCACCCTCGGCGGGGCCGTCGCCGCGCCGGGTGTGTACGAGGTCGAACTCGGTGTGGCAGGCGCCGATCTGCTGGCGGTCGCCGGCGGCCCTTCCGAGCCCCTGCAAGCGGTTCTGGCCGGTGGCTACTTCGGCGCCTGGCTGCGTGCCGATCGCTTCGCGGCGGCACCGATCACCTCGCGCGGGCTTCAAGCCGCGGGTGCGGCGATGGGCGCCGGGATCTTCCTGGCGCTGCCCGCGACGTCCTGCGGCCTGGCCGAGACCGCGCGGATCGCGCAGTACCTGGCTGAGCAGAGTGCGAACCAGTGCGGGCCATGCCTGAACGGCCTGCCGGCGCTCGCCGACGCTTTAACCGTTCTGGCGCATCGCGGCGGTCGCAAGCCAGCCGGGACCATCACCGCGTTGTCGCCGTACGTCACCGGTCGCGGCGCCTGCCGACACCCGGACGGTGCCGTGCGCCTCATCAACAGTGCCCTGACAGAGTTCGCGGCCGACGTCCGGACGCACGCTCAACGTGGTCCCTGCCAAGGGCTTCGGCGCGCCCCGATCCTCCCGGTGCCGACACCGGAGCGGACTGCGACGCGGACCGGCGGCCGAGTCCCGGCGGAGGTGTGACATGCCCAGACGACAGCGCGACCGCACCCTGCGGGTGGATCCGATCAAGTGCGAGGGGCACGCGCTGTGCATCGAGGCGTTCCCCGAGATGATCACGCGCGATCCCTGGAACTATCCGGTCCTCAACCCGCATCCCGTCCCGGACCATCTGCTTCGGCACGCCGAGCACGCGGTGACGGTCTGCCCGGTGCTGGCGCTGCGTATCGTGACCAGCGATCGGGAGCGGAAGTAGGTGCCAGGGCTGAGGCCGTGGCGGCGACCCATCACACCGCCGCCACGGCCTTCGTGGGCACTACGCGGGCTTGCCGGCCTGGATCCAGCGTTCGAAGGCGTCGGTCCGCTCCTTCGGCCACGCCCCGTCGCAGGGCATTGACCCCTGCCGGAGCCGGGCGAGGATGGCCTCGGCGTGCCGGCTGACGTCATCGTGGGACCACAGGTCGAAGACGAACTTCATCGACTGGTGGTCCATCGGGCGGAACAGGGTTTTGATGTGCTTGTCGAAGCTGATCGGTTCGTTGTCGGCGGGCAGGGTCATGACGGGTCCTTCCGGTTCGGTCTGGACGGCCAGGGCGGAGACTCTCGCGTCGGGAGTGGCGTTGCAGACCCACCACCAGCGGGGGACCGGCATGTGCATCGGCGGGTGCGCGCCCGGCTGGGAGTTCTCCAGGGCGATGCGTGATCCCCACTCGATGTAGGAGACGAACGCCGCGCGGAACTCGGGGTCGCTGGGCAGCCCGGCCTCCCCGGCCGACTGCACGATGAGCTGTGCCCAGCGGGCGCGCTGTTCCTCGGTGAGTCCGCGGCCCATGTGCTGGCTGACCATGCGGTCGTAGCCGCCGTAGTCCTCGGTGTAGCGGGCCGGGCCGCCGAACGTCTCGCCGAGCCAGGCCGCGACGCGTTCGGGGTGGTCCGGCGACATGTTCGCGAAGACCGGGGCGAGCAGCGGGTCCTTGGGCACGTGCTTCTCGTAGAAGAGGCGCGTCATCCGGGTCAGCGCCGGCAGGCCTCCGCACCACTGGAAGAGCGTGGGCTCCGACGGTGCCGGCGGGTCCTGGAAGTCGACGTACCAGTGCATGCCGCTGCAGAACGGCTTGTTCTGGGACTGGCCGCAGCGGCACAGGCTGTAGTGCTCGGTCGAGGATCCCTCGGCTCGCGGCTCCGGTTCGCCGTCCGGGCCGATGAGCGGGATCGAGCCGGTCACCCGGTAGGGGCCGTCTTTGGAGACCTCGACGGCCGGCGGCCGGTTCTGGTCCACCTGCTCCCGGGCCTCGCGGTCCTCGATCGCGAAGCTGAGGGCGCCGGACGGGCAGGCACGGACGGCGCGGACGATCTCGTCCATGCGGCCGCCGCTCGGCGCGACGAACGGCTCCCGGCCCTGACGGAAGACGGTCGGGAGGCGGTCGGTGCACATGCCCGAGTGCGCGCAGACGCCACGGTTGTCGTAGACGGTGACCTGCTGACCGGGGTACGTGTCGCGGCGGTCGGCGACCCGGGTCGGATTCTTGGCGCCGGTGAAGCCGTTGGTCGCGTGGGCGCCGTCGCAGATCGGCTTGGTCGCCGAGGCGCCGCAGCGGCACAGGGCCAGTTGGGGACGGACCGGGAGCGGTTCGCCGAGCCAGGTGGTGACGGTGTCGGCGTTGGTGACGAGGTAGGGGCCGTCGGCGGCGGCCTGGATGGTGTTCGGGAGGTTGGACTGGAGCTCTGCCAGCTGCCTGATGCGCACCGCGGTCTCTTCCGGGCTGGCGGCCAGACGACAGGTCAGGTCTTGAAGCGCGGCGGTGGCCTCGATCAGCTGGGTCGGTGCTCCCGCGGCGGCGCGCAGGTCGGTGGCGGCTTGGGCCAGGCGCCAGACTTCGGCGTCGATGGGCCGGTGCCCGGCGGGCGTCGCTTCGGTGGGTGCGGTTGCGGTATCGGCGCCATTGCTGGCTTCGGTGCCGGCGTCCGTGCCGGCGTCAGTCCCGGACGGCGCGAGCAGAGTCAGTGGCCTGATCACCGAGTCTGCCAGCTGGATCAGGACACTGCGAAGCAACTCGGGTTCAGGTCCGGGTTCCGGTTCCGGTTCGGCGGCGTTCGTGCCCGCGTGATCGGCGTGATCGGCGTGGGAGTGGATGTGGGCGTCGGTACCAGACAGGGCGTCGGTGATGTGGCGCTGGACCTGGCGGACGTCCGCGAGCAGCTTCAACAGAGCTGCTGGATCGGCGTCATCACTATTGATCATGTGTTTGCAGCCCCTTCGTGACGGCGACTTCCCCGTGGCCATCGCCTTCATCGATACGGTACAGGGTTGTATTGCATGGATACAATCCAGACGTGCACCGGAACAGAACGCCACAGGTCGGAGCCCGTTCCGCGGGCCAGGGGAGGGCCCGTGACAACGCCATCGACGCCCGCATCCTGACCGCCGCCAAGCGCCAACTGGCGGTGCTCGGCTACGAGGGCATGTCGATCGCCGCGGTCGCACTGGAAGCCGGCACCACCCGCCAGGCCCTCTACCGCCGCTGGCCCAGCAAAGCGGCCCTGGCCGCAGCCGCCGTCGCCAACGTCGAGCAAACCCCGCTCGACACCCAACC
>NZ_JAAFYZ010000031.1 GCF_018274385.1 Catenulispora pinistramenti
CCGCAACCCGGCCCACAAACCCCAGCCCCCAGCAAACTCCACCCGCCAACGGATCCCGCCCGCCGACCGACACGTCGCGAACCACATCGCGAACCACGTCGCGAAAACTCCCGGGCAAACGTTGCCTGATACAGCACTAGAGCACCACCAGCCGCGCCCGGTTCGCACCGGGCGCGGTCGTGCTACGACAGCACGCCGGAGACCGCTCCGGTCTGGTCTCGCTTGGGGAAGACGACCTCGTCGAGGATCAGGCCGACGGCCGTGGCGGTCGGGACCGCGATCAGCGCGCCGATGAGGCCCAGCAGGGTTCCCAGTACCAGCACCGCGATCATCGTCGCGACCGGATGGATCCGTACCGTGTATTTCATGGTGAGCGGCGTGATGAGGTGGTCTTCGGCGAATCGGAAGACGATGTAGAAGACCAGCGAGGTGATCGCGGTCGGCACCGACACGGACAGCGCCACCAGGCTCACCACTACGCCGCCGACGGTTGAGCCGATCACCGGCACCAGGTCCATGATGGCGACCAGGAAGCCGAGCACCGCGGCGTAGGGGACGCCGACGGCCAGGCACCAGACGAAGGTCGCGATCCCGGCCAGGACGGAGGTGGCCAGGTTGGCCAGCATGTAGCGGCCGACCTGGAGCACGATCCGATTGGTCAGGTCCTCGGCCCGGGGCCGGTCGTCGGCCATGACGAAGCGCAGGCCGAAGTCCCGGACGGCCGGCATGCCGATCAGGAAGTAGGTCGTCAGCGTGATGACGATGAGGGTGCCGCTCACCGCACCGATGATGACCTGGCTGGCTGCCAGCAGACCGGAGACGACCTTCCCGCCGGCGTCGCCGGAGACGAATTGAGCCCGGGCTTTGGCGACGATGTGGTAGCGGTCCTCGATGCGGCCCAGCTGCGAGTTGTGGTCGTGGAGTTCCTGCAGCCACTGGGGGATGGCCTTGGTCAGGGCGCTGATCTCAGTACTCACCGGTGGGATGACCAGCGCGATGAAGCCGCCGATCACCGCGGCGAACCCGATCAGAACCACGGCCACGGCCGCACCGCGGCGCAGCCGCAGGCGCATCAGGCCCACGACGATCGGCTCCAGGCTGACGGCGATGAACGCCGACAGCAGCACGAGGATCAGGACCTGGGCGGAGCTCAATATCGCTTCGGCAGTCGCATAGGCCAGGATCAGCCCGATGCCCAGCCCGAACCCCACGTGCACCCAGGATCGCTCACGGGGCGGTCGCCGCGGGAAGCGTCCGGGCAGCCACAACGATCGGTCCCGCGGGTCGGCGGAAGCCGGCGAGGCAGGTGCCCCGTTAGCCGCCACTCCCCCGCCCGGCGTCAAGTTCGTGCCGTTCCCCACGCCCGCCACCTCTCCTCTGTCGACGCCAACGATGCCGGGGGCCGGTTGTCCCGCACTCCGCTCGCCAAACGTGCCTGTTTTGACCGGAGAGGTCCTGGCATTTCGCGGGCGGGCCGGGAAGTCACGGACGAGCCGCTTCGCCTCGAACAGCCAGGTGCCGGCAGAGTTCGCGGCGTACGCACGGCAGAGCGCGGGTCGCCAACGGGCCCGCGCTCTGCCGTCGACCATTCGCGCTGTCAGGTGAGGACCGGCGGACGGTCGGGGAAACGGTGCGCGGCGAGCGCGGCGAGAAAGGCGTCTGCGAAGTCGTCGACGCCGTTCTCGCCCGGTGCCGCCACCACGACGCCTTCCTGGAGGTCGGAGGCGGTCGGCGTCCGGCTATCGGAGGAGTCGGACAGGCCGGCCGGGTCGGCTGGGCCGTAGGGCGGCAGCACGTACGCGCCGCCGTCCAGCGCGCCGATCGGCTTGCCGTGGCGCCAGGCCTCTTCCACGAAGCGGCGGGTGTCCGGGTCGGCGGCCAAGGTGCGTGCCGACTCGGCACCGCCGGCGACCACGACCGCGTCGTAGAGCACCGAGGCGGTGGTCGGCAGTGCCCGGGTCACCGGCAGCGTGCCCTCGCCGTTCCCGTCGTGCAGTGAGCCGTCGTGCGCGGCGAGCACTTCAACGGTCACCGAATGCTGCTTCAGAAGCGACTGTAGAGCGGCGGCCGACGCGACGTCGACGCCGTCCGCCGCCAGGAGTGCGACCTTGCGGGTGCCGGGGTCGCCGGGCAGAAGGTTCT
This sequence comes from Catenulispora pinistramenti, assembly GCF_018274385.1. GTDB lineage: Bacteria > Actinomycetota > Actinomycetes > Streptomycetales > Catenulisporaceae > Catenulispora > Catenulispora pinistramenti. Next base: position 2,143 of record NZ_JAAFYZ010000031.1, read on the forward strand.
GCTGGCTCAGCGCGGCAGAGCTGCGGCCGTGGTTGGCGGTGCCGGTCTGTTCCGGGACGTCGACACCGATCCCGGCCGCGACGGCTGAGGCCAGGCCGTGGTCGACGTGGGTGAGGTTGTCGACCATGCGCTTTCTGATGGCCCGGTTCTCCACTTTGCCGAGTTCGAACCGGAAGGCCTGGACGATGTGCTGCTTCTCCCAGTCGGCCATGCTGTTCCAGAACAGCGTGGCCTGGCTGTAGTGGTCGGAGAAGCTGCCGCTGCGCTTGCGGATCGTGTCGCCGTCCACGCGCTGCTGATAGTGCTGGAAGACGCCGGGCTGCCGGTCCTGGCCGGCCTGGTGCGGGTTGTCTCCGTTCAGGGAGTTCGGGGCGTAGCTGGTGCCGGAGTGGATCACCTGCTGGCCGTAGCCGTCGCGGTGGTTGTGATTGACGTCGGCGATCGGCCGGTTCACCGGCAGCTGGGAGAAGTTGGGGCCGCCCAGGCGGATCAGCTGGGTGTCCAGGTAGGAGAAGTTGCGGCCCTGCAACAGCGGATCGTTGGAGAAGTCGATGCCCGGGACGACGTTGGCGGTGTGGAACGCGGCTTGTTCGGTCTCGGCGAAGAAGTTCTCCGGATTGCGGTCCAGGACCATCCGGCCGATCACCCGGACGGGGACCTCCTCCTCGGGAATCAGCTTGGTGGCGTCCAGGATGTCGAAGTCGAAGCCCGTCTCGTCCTGCTCGGCCACCAGCTGCACGCCGAGCTCCCACTCCGGGTAGTCCCCGCCTTCGATCGCCTCCCACAGGTCGCGGCGGTGGAAGTCGGGGTCCTTGCCCGCGGTGATCTGGGCCTCGTCCCAGACCTGCGAGGCGACGCCGAGCTTGGGCCGCCAGTGGAACTTCACGAACGTCCCGCGGCCGTCGGCGGTCACGAAGCGGAAGGTGTGGACGCCGAACCCCTGCATCATCCGCAGGCTGCGCGGGATCGCGCGGTCCGACATGGCCCACATCAGCATGTGGGTGGATTCGGGCTGCAGCGAGCAGAAGTCCCAGAAGGTGTCGTGCGCGGTGCCGCCGGTGGGCATCTCGTTGTGCGGCTCGGGCTTCACCGCGTGCACGAAGTCCGGGAACTTGATCGCGTCCTGGATGAAGAACACCGGCATGTTGTTGCCGACCAGGTCGTAGTTCCCTTCTCGGGTGTAGAACTTCGTGGCGAATCCTCGGACGTCCCGCACTGTGTCGGCCGAGCCCCGCGGGCCCTGGACGGTGGAGAACCGCACGAACACCGGCGTCCGCAGACCGGCTTCGGACAGGAAGTCCGCACAGGTCAGATCGGCCAGCGACGCATAGGCCTCGAAGTAGCCGTAGGCGGCCGAACCGCGGGCGTGCACCACGCGCTCGGGGATGCGCTCGTGATCGAAGTGGGTGAGCTTCTCCCGGGCCTGGAAGTCCTCCAGCAGCGTCGGGCCGCGCTCGCCGACCCGCAGCGAGTTGTCGGTGTCGTCGATCCGGACGCCCTGGTCGGTGGTGAGCAGGTCCTGCGCGGGGTGGGCGCGGAAGGCTTCGAGTTGCTCGTTCTTGGGGTCCTCGCGGTCAGCGCCGCTTCCTGCGGTGCCCGGTCCTGTCGCCATGAGAAAAGCTCCTTGCTGGTGGTTGTCTTTGCCGACTGCCGTACGGGAGCCTCAGCGGCTCGCGGACCGGGCTTGATCGGCGTGGCGGCCCTGGGCGAACTCCGCCACGAGCTTCGCGCAGCACTTCGGCAGGTCGTCGGGCTTGCGGCTGGTCACCAGGCCGGCGTCGGCGACGGCCTGGCCCGCCTGGATCACGTCGCCCAACGCTGCGGCCATCTCCGGTACCTCCATGCCTTTCGACGCGTGCCCCGAAGGGCGATCGCGGCGTTTTGCCCCGAAGATCCCATCCCAAACGCCGGACCGCGTCCTCGCAACCGGCAGGTCGCCGCCGCGAGGACCATCCGGTGAGGAATCCGGCCCTGGCCCGGGCGGGCTCCTCGCGAGCTTCCTCGGCCATGTGGTGTCCGCGTTCGATTCCGTGTCCGCGCAGGTCGGCGGCCCACCGGTGTGGTCGGCGGTGGGGGCCGGGCCGCGGACGCGTGTCTCATTTCACGCGTGCGGGTCTGCCGCGGCGCGAGCGTCGGCCGACGATGCGGATCTCGATGCCGGGCACGGCCCCACCGCAGGCCGTGCCGATGCCGGGGACGATGTCCGATCGCACACCGGCAAGCAGCCGAGCCGGCTCGGCCTCCGGACGCGGCCGCAGGATCAGGCGCAGCCGTGGCGGATCGGTGGTGACGAAGTGGGCGCGAGCCGAGGCCACCTCGTCGAGGTCGCGTGCCTCGGCGCAGATCCGGCGTGCCAGGGTCTGCGCGTCGACCCGTGCGGTGCCCAGTCGCAGAGTTCGCATTCGCACGGCGACGTACTGCCAGACGAGAAAGAGCGCCGCGAGAAGGCAGACGGCCGTGAGCGCGCCGGGCAGATACCAGCCGTGGACGGCCTCCCGCAGATGCGAGCGCGTGGTCGGCCCGGCCAACGAACGGTCCGGTCCGGTGGCGACGTACCGCACGGCACTCCCGGGCAGCAGGTGCGCGGCATACCGCGCCGTGAGCAGCCACAGGCCGAGCGCGACACACACCAGGCCCAGCACCGCGAGCAGCAGCCGGTTGACGATCACCGTGGTCATTGAACCCTTGCCTTCCTCATGCGCACTCGTGCGCGTACACGCAACCTCGGCGCCGCGAACGTCGCAGGAGCCTGCTCCTGGATCTGCCGCGCCCGGACCAGCGCGGCATCGGAGTCGGCCGGCTTCACGGTGAGCCGCACCCGAGCCGTGCGCCCTCGACGGACCGTGACCACGGCCGCCATGTCGACGTCCCGCACCGCGTGCCGTAGGTGGGAGGAGACCGCGCCGGGAGAGATCGCGGCGTGCAGGCGCGGATCCCCGGTCACCATCTCCAGCCGCGTCCGTCTCGGGGCGAGCGCGCACACCAGCGCGACGAGCCCGACCACGACCAGTCCCACGGCACCGGCGACGACCGCCCCGCTGGACGGATGCGCGTCCGCGATCGACCTCGCCCAGGACCCGAGCCGACCGCTGTAGTGGTAGCGCCGCTGGATGACGACGGCCAACGCGAGCGCCGCGACAGATCCGACGGCTGAAGCGGCGATTACGGTGGGCAGGGTGCGGGCATGCGGGATCGGCTTCGCCGCGGAAGCGGTCCGCGGTCCGCCATCTGGTTCGTTGTCTGATTGGGTCTGTGATGCTGTCTCTGTCGCTGGTCGAGATGCGGGCGCGATATAGGAGACACGGACTGCGACACGCCGCACGCGCGTATCGGCGAGAGCGTCGAGCCGCTCGGCGAGATGGCCGGAGACCTCGGCTGCCGCGGCTGCCGCCGACCGCGGATAGGGGACTTCGATCCACGCGTGCGCGACGCGCCGCCCCCGCCCGAAGTGCACCCGGACCCGTGCCTGATGGCCTGCCGGGCCCCAGGTGCCCAAGGTCTCGCGGGCGGCGTGTTCGGACAGGTGCGCGAGCGCGCGGTCGGAGATCGACAGGCTGCCGCGCTCGGCGGCCGGCGTGCCGACCGGTGTCGGAGCCGGCACCGAACTCTGAGCCGCCGTATCCGCCGACGCCTCCAAGGGCACGCTCACCGGTCCCGATCCCGGTCCCGGTCCCAGTCGCGGCTGCGCAGCGCCTCCGCCAAGCCGCCGCCCTCGGCGAGCCGCCCGACCCCGTATCCCGCCGCGCCCAGGGCCGCGACCATCACGAACGCGCTGAACCCGCCGAACGCCGCCGCGAAGCCCAGCGCGATCCCGTACATCATCCCGACTGTCGCAGTATTCATCGGCATCATCACCTCATCCCTCTCACCCGTATTCGACCCGGCCGGGCCCCGATCCTCACGCGGGCAGGCCGGGATGGCCGGAAAAAATCTCGGCGGCACCGCGTGAGGATCGCCGCGCGGCGGGGTCCAAGTCTGTGCACCGACGTCAAGACCCATGTGGAGGTACGCCATGACCACGACCGCGACCGAGCGCAGCACGAAGAGCGACGGCGAGAAGACCGAGGTGGTCGGCCAGGGGCGCACCCTGCCCGCCGCACGGGCCGAGAGCGCGGCGCCGGGCGCCGTGGAGGACCGGGGCAAGACCACGATCGCCGACCAGGTGGTCGCCAAGATCGCCAACCTGGCGGCGCGCGAGGTGCCCGGCGTGCACGCCCTCGGCGGCGGCATCTCCCGCACCCTGGCCACCGCCCGCGACCGGGTCACCGGCTCCGGTGCCAAAGCCGCGGGCCTGACCGGTGGGGTCAAGGTCGAAGTCGGCCAGCTGCAGGCGGCGGTCGATCTGCAGCTGATCGTCGAGTACGGCGTGGTGATCACCGACGTCGCCGCCCAGGTACGCGAGGATGTGGTGGACGCCGTCGAGCGGATGACCGGCCTGGAGGTCGTCGAGGTCAACATCTCGGTGATCGACGTCCGGCTGCTCGAAGAGGACGACGACCAGGACGGCGACGGCCGCGTGCAGTAAGCGCGCGCCGGGGGCCCCGCCGGTTTCCCGAACATAGCGCGGCAGCCGATCGAGGGGGTTGACCGTGACACCGGTATCAGGGCTCACCGACGCCCCCGGCACCCGGGACAGCGGCGGCGGCCTCGCCGAGGTCGACGACCGCCTGCTCGCCGCCCGCGCCGCCGACGGCGACGACGAAGCCTTCGAACACCTCGTGCACCGCTACGCCCCGCGCATGCTGACGCTCGCGACCCGGATACTGGGCGACCGGACGGAAGCCGAGGACGCGGTGCAGGAGGCATTCGTCGCGGCCTGGCGCGCGCTGCCCGGCTTCCGCGCCGACTCCCAGTTCCCCACGTGGCTCTACCGCATCGTCACCAACAAGTGCCTCAACCTCTTGCGGGCCCGGCGCCCCAACGCGCCGCTGGAGGACGCCGGCGAACTGCGCGCACCGGCCGGCGACCCGGCCGACGCCGCCGAGGCCACCGAGACACTGCGTACACTCGGGCAGGCCCTCGACTCGCTGACCGACGAGCAGCGGGCGTGCTGGGTGCTGCGGGAGATGGACGGGCTCTCCTACGAGGAGATCGGCCGGATCCTCGGGATCGGCGAGCCCTCGGTCCGTGGCCGGATCCACCGAGCACGCAAAGCACTGATGGAGGCGGTGCGCCCATGCACCTGAACCACCCCCTCCCCGACCCGGCGGCCGACCACAGCCTGCCGTGCGGCGCCGATCTGGACGAACTCCAAGCCTTCGGCGCACCGCCGCCCGCCCACGAGCGGTGCCCGCACTGCCTCGACGCCGTGGACGCCCTGCACACCCTTGAGAATCTGGTACGCGGTGCCCTGGAGCAGGATGAACGCGCCCAAACCAGTGCCCTGTGGCTCACCGACCGGATCATGCGCACCGTCCGCACCGAACTGCGCCCCGGGCCCCTGCTGCCCATGGGCGAGCCCGACGAAGACCTGTGGATCACCCACGCCGCCGCCACACGCGCCCTGCGCCGCGCCGTCGACACCCTGCCCGGCATCACCGCTGGAAGCTGCCGCGTCACCGCGGTCACCGCCGACGGCGAACGGCGCCCGCGAGGCGGACGGCTGCCGCGCGGACCGGTGCGGATCCGGCTGGAGATCGCCATCAGCCTCGGCCAGGTCGTGGCCGAAGTGGCGGCGGCGGCACGGGTCGTGGTCGCCGACACCGCCGCCGACTGCGGCATGGACGTGCGCGAGATCGACATCGCGGTCATCGACCTGATCGTCACGGCGCCGGCCGGCACAAGGGAAGACAAACGCAGCGATGGACACTGAGCTCACCGCCCGCCTGGCCGGCGCGGTCGCCGCCGTACCGGACATCGCCTACCTGAGCCCGCACCCGCGCGCCCTGTTCAGCACCGTGCTGGCTCGCGGCGACACGCGCGGCGGCGGAGTGAGCGTGCACGACGGACCGGCCGGTATGGTCGTGGAGGTGCGCGTGGCTCTGCGTCGGAACGCCCCCGCGCTGGCGACTGTGCGTGCGGTGCGCAGTACTGCGGAAGAAGTACTCGCCGGCTACTTCGGTGCGGATAAAAGCTATAAGGACACACACTCGCCGCGCGCCCACATCACGGTCACCGTCACGGCGATCATCTGACGAACCCGGCTCCGGTTTCTTGCGGACCACTTTGGGTAGCCGTGTATCCCCTGGCAGCGATGCCACAGCGACTAAAGCTTTTGAGAGGCTGAACATGAACTCGGTGACGCATTCGATCGATGTGGACGTGCCGGTCGCCACCGCGTATGACCGCTGGTCCCGGTTCGAGTCGTTCCCGCACTTCATGAGCGGTGTCCGTCAGGTCGAAACCCTGGGCGGCGGGCACTCCCGATGGCTGACCGAGCTCGGCGGGGTGCACCGCGAGTTCGAGGCGCGGATCACCGAGCAGCGCGCGGGGAAGTCCCTGGCCTGGGAAAGCGTCGGCGGGGATCTGTTCCACTCCGGGACCGTCACGTTCGACGAGCTCACCAAGTCCTGCACGCGCATCACGGTCACCATCGACTGGCAGCCCGACGGCCTGGTCGAGAAGGCCGCCGGCGCGCTCGGCCTGGACAACGTGCAGGTCCTGGTCGATCTGGAGCGGTTCAAGGAATGGGTTGAGGGCTCTGAGGGCTCTGAGGGCTCTGATCAGGCTCTTCCCGAACCGAGGGCTGTGCAGGTCTGAAGCGGCCCAAGGGCTTACAGACCATGTCCACGCCTGCTCACGGACGGTGGACGGTGGTGAGATCGGCGAGGCCGGAGATCGTCAGGACCGGTTCCAGCAGAGCGGTGGCGATGAGCTGGATGCGGTCGGCATGGGCGAAGAGCACGCTCAGGCCGGCGCTGTCGAGGTACTCGACGCCGGTGAGGTCCAGGACGATGGGACCGGGCACCTGCTCGATCGCGGTGGCGAGGTCCCCGGTGTTGCTCATGTCGATCTCGCCGACCGCCGTCAACACGGTCACGCCGTCCTGCCGCCGGCTGGAGGTCAGGGCAAGGGGTGCGGTCATAGGCCAATCCTCTTATGCATGCGGACAGTGGTGCCGGTCGGCCCCGGCGTGACGACGACCTGGTTCATGAGGGCGTGCATGAGCGTCAGGCCGCGGCCCCGGTCGGTGCCGCTCTGGATCTCGGGCGGTTTCCAGCTGCCGCTGTCCGTGATCGTCAGGTGCAGGCTGTCGACGCCGGCTTCGGCTCGGAAGAGGACGACCTCGCCGCGCACCTCGCGGTGGCCGTGCTCGATCGCGTTGGCGCAGGCCTCGCCGACCGCCACCAGGACGTTCTGCACGGTGCCCGGGGGCAGGTCGCACTGGTCGAGCCAGCCACGCAGGGCCTGACGAACCGGTGCCAGCTGCGAGGACTCCGCAGCGAAGGAGATCTGCAACGGGGCCGGGTGCCGGTACAGCAGCAGGGCGACGTCGTCGTCGTAGCCGCCGGCGGGGGCCAGGCTGTTTATGACGTCGGTGGCGAGGTCTTCGACCGCGGCGTCGCGGCCCGCGCGGACCACGGCGCCGGCTTGGTCGATGCCCGCGCTGAGCGAGCGGCGGCGGCGTTCGACCAGGCCGTCGGTGTACAGCAGCAGGGTGGAGCGGGCCGGTATCGCGCAGATACTCTCCGGCCGCGGGTGCTCCGGTCTGACGGCCAGCGGCAGCGCGCGCCCCTCTTCGAGCAGATGGGTGCCGCCGTCGGAGTGCACGAGGATGCCGGGTGGATGTCCGGCGCTGGAGTAGGTCAGGTTGCCGGTCTCGGGATCGAGGACGCCGCAGAACACGGTGGTGCACACTGCTCCGGGCACGTCAAGGGCGAACTGGTCCAGCACCGTCAGCACCCGGGCAGGGCTCGCGTCCTGCAACAGCAGTGCGCGGCAGGCGCTGCGCATTTGGCCCATGACGCTGGCCGCGCTGAGTCCGCGGCCGACGCAGTCGCCGACGACGATGCCGATACGGCCGTCAGCCAGGCGGACGGTGTCGTACCAGTCGCCGCCGACTTCCAGCGGCCGGGTGGCCGGCTCGTAGCGGACCGCGAATCCCTCGGGCAGCGAAGAGGGGCCCAAGATGGCGCGTTGCAGGGCGATGGCGGTCTCGCGCTGTTGCTCGATCTGGTGTACCCGCGCCAGGCCCTGGGCCAGGTGGCTGCCCAGCAGGGACAGCAGAAGCAGGTCTTCCACCGAGAGCGGCCGCTGCTCGCCCAGCTCGATGCCCAGGACCAGGGGACCATCGGGGTGCTCCAGCAGGACGCTGGCTCCGGCCTCGTCCGCGACGGTGGTCAGGGCGGGCTGCTGCCGAAGGTCCGCGAGCGCCCGGCGGCGTTCGGCGGCCAGCTGAGGCCAGGCCAGGGCGGGGTCGGTGGTCGTGAGGACCGGCTCGTCGCCGGATCCGAACACGGCCGCCACGACGCGCCGGGCGTGCCACAGGTTCTTGAGTTCCTCCAGGGCGCCGGTCAGCGCTTCGGGCAGGCTCGTGGCCCGCGCCAGGCACCCGGCCAGGGCGGCCAAAGCGGTCTCCCGCTGAACCGCGTAGTACTCAGCGGTCACGTCGCGAAAGGTCCCGACGATCACGGTGCGGTCCGAATCAGGGTCACGGACCCGGTCGCTGGCGATGCTGATCCACAGCCGATGCCCCTCGCGGTGGGTGACCGGGACGGTCTGGGTGCCCCGGTCCCGGCCGGGCAGCGCGGTGAAGGCCTCCGCGACCCGCCGGTGGGCCTCCGGCTCCGTGGCAGCCTCCGGCCACCAGGGATGGGCCGGGCGATAGGGCAAGCCCTCGGGGCCGTAGCCGAGGATTCCGCCGAAGGCGGCGTTGGTCTCGACGACTGTGCCGTCCTGCTCACAGATGAAAAACGCTTCCTGCAAGGAGTCCACCAGTGCGTTGCGCCACCGGATGTGATGGCTGCGCAGCTGCGAGAGTTCGATGTTCGCGCGGACCCGGGCCAGGAGTTCGGCAGCGGCGAACGGTTTCACCAGGTAGTCGTCCGCACCGGCCCGCAGTCCTTCGATGGACGCCTCCTGGCCGGCCCGGGCCGACAACAGCAACACTGGTATCGACGCGGTGCGCGGATCGCCCCGCAACGCCGCGACCAAGGCCAGTCCGTCCAGGTCCGGCATCATGACGTCGCTGATGATCAGGTCGGGCACGTCGGCGGTGACGGACTCCAAGGCCTGCCGGCCGTCCGCGACCACCGTGACCTCGTAACCCGCGCCCCGCAGAAGCCTGGTGAGGTAATCGCGCATGTCGGCATTGTCGTCGGCGACCAGCACCCGCCCGGCGTCCGCCGGACCCGCGCGCCGCGGCCCGGCCACGGGCTCCGGGGCTTGTTCGCCTCGGCCGACGGCCGCGCCGGCACCACCCCCGGCGGACTCCCCCGCCGAAGGCAACCAGCGCAGAGCCTCCTGCAGGAACGGATCGGCTCCAGTAGGGGCGGAATCCACCCCCGGCTCGGAAAAGACGGCGTCAGAGGGCAGATGAGCCGAGCCGAAGGGCAGGCGGATGGTGAGACACGTGCCCTCGCCCACAGCCGACGTCGCGGTGATGACGCCACCGTGCAAGGCGATGAGCTCCTTCGCCAGAGCCAGCCCGATACCGCTGCCCTCGTTGGAGCGGGAGCGCGCGCTCTCGATGCGATGGAACCGCTCGAACAGCCGGGGCATCTCCTCGTCGGCCACACCGATACCGGTGTCGGCGACCTCGACCTGAGCCTGGCCGTCGACGGCGCGCGTCGTCACCCGGATCGAGCCCTCGAAGGTGAATTTCAACGCGTTGCTCAGAAGGTTGAGGACGACCTTCTCCCACATGTCGCGGTCGACGTAGACCGCCGAGGGCAGCGTCTGGCAGTCGACCTCGAAATCCAGGCCGGCCTTGACGACGGCGGAGCGGAACACACTGGCCAGTTCCCTGGTGACCACCGCGAGATCGACGCGTTCGTAGACGGCCCGCATCCGGCCCGCCTCGATGCGGGAGAAGTCCAGCAGGTTGTTGACCAACTTTCCCAGCCGCATGCCGTTGCGGCGGATGGCCTCCAGTTCCTCCCGCACTCGCGGGTCCGCGTCGGAGAGCCGGTTCTGCAGTTCCTGGACCGGCCCCATGATCAGGGTGAGAGGCGTCCGGAACTCGTGGCTGATGTTGGAGAAGAACGTGGTCTTGGCCCGGTCCAGCTCCATCAGTTCCTCGGCCCGGCGTTGCTGGGCCCCATAGCTGCGGGCGCTGCCGATACCGGCGGCGATGTAGCCGGCGACCAGTTCCACGAAGGCGCCGTAGCCCTCGTCCATCGCGCGATACCGGTTCAGCGCCGCGACCAGGAAGCCATACGGCTGGCCGCCTTGCTGCCGCAACGGCACCACCATCGCCTGCGCGGGGGCCGCCGCCCAGGGTCCCGGCGGGAGATCCGCGAACACCGCTCCGTCCAGCGGCATCACCGCGGACTCGCCACGCAGGGGCATCTCGATCGGCCATACGGTCGCGCCGCCGGGATCGAGGAAGTCCACGGCAGCCGGATGGCCGCCCGGGAAACCGGTGGCAGCCGCCAGACGGGCACCCCCACCTTCCTGGTACAGGTACGTCAGCGTGAATGGCAGGTCGTACGGATTGCGGCCGAGCTGGGTCACGGCGAAGTCGAGCATCTCCCGCTCGGTCCGCAGCACGCTGGGGTCGGAGCCGAGATCTCGCAACGTGGCCATGCGGCGATCGCCGATGACCCGTTCGGTGTCCTCGCTGACCACGCACAGCATGCCCACGATCCGGCCGTCGTCGTCACGCATCGGGCTGTAGGAGAAGGTGTGGTAGCTCTCCTCGGGGTATCCGGACCGCTCCAGGAACAGCAGGAGCGCCTCGTCCCACGTCGCCTCGCCCGTGGCCAGCACGGTCTGGATCCGCGGGCCGATGGCGTCCCAGATCTCCTCCCACACCTCATGGGAGGGCCGGCCCAGCGCCCACGGGTACTTCTGCCCCAGGGTGTCGCGCCGGTAGGCATCGTTGCAGAAGAACGTCAGGTCCTCGCCCCAGGCCATCCACATGGGGAACTTGGACGCCAGCAGAATGCTCACCGCCGTCTGCAAGCTCACCGGCCAGCGGTCCGGCGGCCCGAGCGGCGTCGCCGACCAGTCCACCCGGGCCAGGTCAGCGCCGACTTTCCAATCCGCGGCGAAGACGGAGGCGGCCCGGTCCGCGATCGGCCCGGCAGGTTCGCCGTCATGGTGACGCGCCACTGCGCAGACCCTTCATCCGCCCCGGTGCTCGTGTGCGGAGCCTATCGTGTCCCTCAGCCCTATCCTGGAGAGGCGCAAAGTCGCGCCAAGTCGGACAGGAGCGAAGGTGACCGACCGCACTCTGACTGTTCTCCTCGACGACGACCCCTCGGGAGTCGCCGTGTTGACCCTGACCGGCGAGCTCGATCAACATACGGCTCCGGACCTGACCAAAGCCGTCCGGGACGCCCCGTTCACCAAGGACAGGCCGACAGTCATCGACCTGACCGGACTCACATTCTGTGATTCCACCGGCATAACCGTTCTTGTCATGGCATACCAGCGCGCCGAAAAGCAGGACAGCGGACTCGTGGTCGCGGGACTGGACAGCAATCTGATGTCTGTCTTCCACATCGTGGGCCTGGACCAGATCCTCACCTTCGCGCCGACCCTCGCCGAGGCGATCGCGCTGCTGCGGCCCGCGATCGAGCCGTGAGCGTTCGGTAGATCCTTCGCGGATCTCCTCACCGCGAAGACGGCGTCACGGATTCCTGGCGGTGCCGGCCATGTCGTCCTTCTTCATCGCCGGGCCGAGCGCCGGCCGGTCAGGGCGTGGAACACCAGCAGGAGCACGACCGCGCCGGCCAGGGCGGTCAGCCAGGTCGAGATGTTGAAGAATCCCTTCACGTCGTCGACGTGGAACAGCTTGGTCGCCAACCAGCCGCCGACGACCGCACCGGCGACACCGATGACGGTCGTCACGATGAGCCCGTGCGAATCGCCGCCGTTGACGATCTTCTCCGCGAGCAGGCCGACGATCAAACCGAGGACAATCCAGGCGATGACACCCATCGAACCGTGCTCCTCTCTGCGCCCGCCCTTCGCGGGACGGGACCTCTGCGCTTGCTTCCCGATCCCGTATGGCTCTTTGCCCGTGTATCAAACGGCGGCCCGCGCCGTCCGACCACGGACGCGGCGTGGACGCGATGGCGCTCGGGCAGACCCCGCACGGGCATAGTCCTTCGACGCGGTGGGCGTGGCCGAGGTCACCGCCCGGCACCGCGGCGCTTCACAAGCTCCACGTACACCGTCGGGCCGTCCGCACGCCACAGGATGTCGTCCACCAGCGCGCTGAGGATGGTCCAGCCGAACTCGTCGTTCTGCGGCGGTGCGGCGTTTCGCGCCTTACGGCTGAGCACCATGCGCAGGGTCGCGTCGTCGAGAATGAAGCGGCAGAACAAATCCCCCGCGCTGCCGGTGCCGTCGGCGGCCTGCTCGTCCCGGACAGTGTTGCGGAGCAACAAACCACAGGCCTCATCGACCGCCAAGCGCAGATCAGCGACCTCCGACAGGGTGCAGCCGGCTTTCGTCGCCACATGCGCACTGGCCGAGCGGATGACGGCCAGATAGTCGGCGTCAGCCGGCACCTGGATCAAAACCGCTTGCGTGTCAGCCTCGGCCGCCCAGGACGTCCCTTCGGACTGCGTTCCAGGATCCATTTTACTCTCCGCCGGTCTGTCAATCGCGGGCCGCTGCCGATTCACTCGGTGGGCGTCATTCCGCCGTACCCCGGCCGTTGCGGCCTAAACGGCGCGTCGATGATGGCAGGCAGAATCCAGCACAAATACACAAGAAAATGTTTCGCCACCGGTCAGTGGAATCACGCCGGAATTCCGAACCCGGTGGCCGCCGACCCGACAGCCGGATACCGGGCAAGATCGATCGTCAGGAGTCGTCTATGAAATACCCTTACACCGCTATATATTTCGTGCACTGAATCCGCACTCACAGTCCCCGGCAAGAATCAGTTCCCTCAGGTCTGGCCGCAGCCCACCGGACGTTCAAACCACACCCTAGAGCCGTCGCCATCGCGCTTCGCAGAACGAGTACGCGCCGAACGCGGCGAGGCCGAAGGCCATCGCGATCAGGATGACCGTGCCCAGCGGGGCGGTGGCCAGGGCTCGCAGAGTCCCGTCCACGCCGCGGGCTTTCGAGGGGTCGAACTTGATCGCGGCGTCGACGAGGAAGCCGCCCGCGCCCACGGCGATCACTCCACGCGCCACGTTGCCGACGGTGCCGAGGATCAGCACTCGACGTCGCGTGGCGCCGGAGGGCGACCCGGTCCGGAGTTCCTTCGCGAAACGCCTCTCCAGCCCCCGCTTGATCATGAAGACGCCGCCGATGACCAGGCCCAGCCCGGCCGCGCCGACCAGCCACCGCCCGCCGCTGTGCCGCATCAGATCGGTGGTGAAGTCCGTCGACTGCTGGTTCGTCGAGCCGCTCGCGTGACCGGTGACCGTGAACCGGGCCGTGGTGTAGGCGGCGACGGCATAGAGCACCGCCTTGCCCGCCGAGGCGAGTCGGGAGCCGACACCCTTCTTGCCCGGCAGTTCGGGACGCAGCGCCAAGGTCGCGCGCCACAGCGTCATCCCGGCGAAGCCGACGACGAGGAACCACAGGACGGCGAAACCCATGGTCTTGCCGGCGATCAGCTCCAGAGCACCGGTGCGGTCGGCCTCGACAGCCCGGTGTTCCAGCGCGATCATCAGCGCGATCCAGCCGATCACGAGATAGACCACACCGCGGGCGACGAAGCCGGCGCGGCCGAGGGTGTCGAAGACCTGCTTGTGCGACATCCCGGACGCTGAGCCACGGCGCCCGGTACGTCGTGTTCGGAAATGGGAACGCGGCGCTTCGTGCGATCCTGTACTCATCCGGGGTCCTCTTCTTCCTCCGGGCTGCACGGACGTGGCGCGGCTCGCTACCGCCGGCTCCGTGTGCCCTCACCCGAAAGAGGTAAACAAGACCCCAGACCTCGGCTCAGGTCGCGACTGACCGGCGTGCATGACGGGGCAAACCAGGTCTGCTCCACAGGACGCGAACGCCGTGCCCGGCACCCGCGGGATCGGCCACCGTTCGGCACCGCGCCCTGCCCCACCGATTCGATGGACGCTTCAGGCCCGCTTCCGACGGGGACCGATACCCGCTTCGCCGACGCGATCCGCCGGTTCGCCGCCCGCCACCGGTCGGCTCCGGGTGTCAGCCCCGCGGCGGCTCCGGAACCGACTCCCGAACGGTGAACCGCTCAAGCGTCCCGGACAGCTCCAGCACTCGGAGCACAGGCGGCGAAGGCGCGGCCAGTTCGAAGCCCAGGCCCGCCTCCTCCGCCGCGAGGAGGCCCGCGACCAGGGCGCGCAGGCCCATCGAGTCAAGGAACGTGATCCCCGCGCAGTCGACGACGACCGGCTGCCCGGCCCCGACCAAGGCGACGACCCGTGTCTCCAAGTCGGTGTGCGCCGCGAAGTCCAGCTCGCCGACCAAGGTCAGAAGCACGTGGTCCCGGTGTTCAGTGACCGTGTGGTGGAAACTGTTCATGTCATGATCCTGATGTGCGGGCACGATGGCCCTTGGCCGACGGAGGAGGCCCGACGCGATCCGCGGTGCGGGCACGATCAGACCGAGCGGCGGCGCCGCCGCTCGAACAGACTTTAGAATCAACCATTTACATGCAGCAACATTCGGTCGGTACCCGAACCGGTGCCGGCGGTGCCGGCCGCCGGCGACCAGGCCGGCCGACGGCCGCGGTCCACGGCCAATCTGACCCACACCGACTTGCCGTTCCGGCGCTTGTCCACACCCCAGGCGTCGGCCAGCCGCTCGACGATCACCAGGCCCACGCCGCCCGCGGCGCGGGCACCCGGCGCTCCGACGCGGAGTTCCCGGTCCGCCGCGCCGTCGGACACCTCGATCCTGACTTCCGAAGAGGCCCTCAGGATCCGCACCGCGAGTTCGGTGCCGGCATGATGCACCGCGTTGGTGACCAGTTCGCTCGTGATCAGCACCGCGGGTTCCTGCCAGGGCTCAAGCCGCCATGCCGAAAGCGTCTCGGCCACGAAGTCCCGAGCCTGCTGTGGTGCTGACGTCTGCGGCCGCAGCACGAGCCGGCGCTCGCTGTGCCCATCGGCGCTCACCCGTTCCCACCTCGATTCCATAAGAACCCGCCACCTCTTCGAGCAATCCGCCGGATTGCCGGGTTTGATCGCCGATCACCGGGCCATAAGGCACCGGCTCGACTCGAGCCCGACAGACTCACACCGGTTGGGAGGCCCCATGTACATCAGCTTCGGCGCCATCGTGCTCATCCTGCTCGTCGTTCTCGTCGTGATGATGATGCGGCGGCGCTGACATGCCATGGCAGAAGTCACATCGTTCATGCCAGACCTCCCCCGCCGATCGCATTCGAACTCCTGGATCGTCGTATTACCGGAGTACTGTTGATCAAACGGTGCGAGGCAGCTTCCATCCGTGCCCGAAGACACACCTTCGGTGACAGCGGCGCCGCTTAATCGATGGTCTTATAATCAGCTCGCCTGTGACCGTGAGCAAGGCGTGAGGAAGCGAGGAATCAGTGGATCAGGATTCAGCGAGTCATCTGCTGGAGTTGATGACCGGGCGGCGTGAGGAGCTGGCGGCCGGCTGGATCGAGGTCGTGTCGCGGACGCTGGCGACCCGGGTCAGCCGGGCGGAGTTGGATCGTGAGCTGCACGAGCTCTACAGCGCGATCGTGGAGGCCCTGGGCAGCGGCGGCCTGGACACCGGCGCGGAGGCCTGGACCGAGGTTCGGGCGCTGCTGGTGGAGCTGTCCCGCAACCGGGCCCGGCAGGGCTTCAGCCCGGCGGAGACCGCGGTGAGCGTGTTCGCGCTGAAGGCGGGCCTGGAGCGGCAGCTGGACCAGGGCTCGCCAGGGGATGTGGCCGCCTACCTGACGTTGTCCCGGCTCACGGACGCGTTGGGCATGTTCACGGTGGACAGCTACACGACGACCAGGGAACAGATCATCAGCTCCCAGGCGGAGGAACTGCTGGAGCTGTCCACACCGGTGGTCAAGCTGTGGGACGGGGTGATCGGCGTTCCGCTGGTGGGGACGCTGGACTCGGCCCGCACCCAGGTGGTCATGGAGAAACTGCTGCAAGCGCTGGTCGACACCGGTTCGGCCAAGGCGATCATCGACATCACCGGGGTGCCGGCGGTCGACACCGAGGTCGCCCAGCACCTGCTCAAGACGGTCGTGGCCGCCCGGCTGATGGGCGCGGAGTGCATCGTGTCGGGGATCCGGCCGCAGATCGCCCAGACGATCGTCGCCCTGGGCATCGAGTTCGGTGACATCGTCACGAAGGCCACTCTCGCCGATGCCCTGCGGCACGCGCTGCGTGGTCTGTCCGACGCGGATTCGGTACGCGGCAGGGGGGCATCGCAAGCGTGAGCGAGCGGCTGCCGATCCTGCGCATCGGCGAGAACCTGTTGGTCTCCATCCAGATAGACCTGGACGACCAGACGGTGCTGAACCTGCAGGATGATCTGGCCGAGCAGGTGGTCAAGCACAGTGCGCGCGGTGTGATCATCGACATCACGGCCGCGGAGATCGTCGATTCCTTCGTCGGCCGGATGCTGGCCACCATCGCCTCCATCAGCCGTCTGCTGGACGCCGAGACCGTGGTGGTCGGGATGCGCCCGGCGGTGGCGATCACCCTGGTCGAGCTCGGCCTGTCGTTGGGCGGCGTGCGTACCGCGCTGAACCTGGAGCGGGGCCTGGCGATCCTCGCCGAGCACGCGGCGGCGCGGGCGGCCCAGGCGTGACCGTTCCGGGGCGGGATACGACGGCCGACACGGTCCGTACGCAACCCATCGTCACCTCCGACGACGTGGTCCGGGCCCGGCAACTGGCCCGCACGCTCGCCGTGGAGTGCGGGCTGTCGCTGGTGGAGCAGACCAAACTGGTCACCGCCGCCAGCGAGCTGGCCCGCAACACCCTGGTCTATGGCGGCGGCGGCCGCATGGACGGCGAGGTGGTGTCCCGCACCGCCGGCCGCGGCGTCCGGCTCAACTTCACCGACCACGGCCCCGGCATCCCCGACACCGATCTGGCGCTGCGTGACGGCTGGTCCTCCGGCACGGGCATGGGCCTGGGCCTGTCCGGTGCCCGCCGTCTGGTGGACGACTTCGTCCTGCGCACCGAGGTCGGCGAGGGCACCGCGGTCACGGTGGTCAAGTGGACGCACTGACCACCGGAGCCATGGACGAGACCTGGATCCGCCAGGACGTCTCCTCGACGGCCCGAGCGCGACGGGCCGCCGCGGAGCTGGCCCGCCGAGTGGGCATGTCGGCCGAACGGGTCGGCCAGATCGAGCTCGCGGTCACCGAGGCAGCCGTCAACCTCACCACCCACGCCGACGACGGAGCGCTGCTGCTGCGCCTGATCGACACCGGACCCGCCGTGGCGGTGGAGCTGCTGGCCATCGACCACGGCCCGGGCATCGCCGACCTCGACCACGCCCGGCGCACCGGAGTGTCGACCGCTGGGACTCCAGGACTGGGCCTGGGTGTCGTGGAACGGATGGCCGACTCCTTCGACGTGCACTCTGTGCTGGGCCGAGGCACTGTTCTGGTGGCCCGGTTCCGGGATCGGGAGAAGTCGGCCACGCCCGAAACGCCCCTTCCAGAGCCGACCATGACCGGTCTGACCCGGCCGCTGAGCGGCGAGCAGGTCTGCGGGGACGCGTGGAGCGCCAAGAGCGTCGTGCCCAAGGAGCAGACCGGAGACCCGGTTCCGGTGGTGGTGATGCTGTGCGACGGACTCGGACACGGCCCGCTGGCCGCGCGGGCGAGCGGACAGGCCGTGGCGGTGCTCCACCGCGGCACCGCCGAAGACCCGAAGGACATCATCAACGAGTTTCACCACGCTCTGGCCGGCACCCGCGGCGGCGCGGTCGCGGTGGCCCGGATCGACTGGCACCGCCGCCGGATCGACTTCTGCGGGATCGGCAACGTCAGTGCCTTCGTCGTGGCCGACGACGCCCGTTCCAGCCTGCTGTCCTCCCCCGGCATCGTCGGCCACCACCTGCCCCGGCTGCGCGGCCACGAGGCGGCGCTCCCGCCCGGGGCGAGCGTGGTGTTCCACTCCGACGGGCTCACCGAGCGCTGGAGCCCGGCTGCGATGCCCGGTCTGTTCGCCGCGTCGAGCACGCTGATCGCCGCGCATCTGCTGCGCGAGGCCGGCGTGCGCAGAGACGACGCGAGCGTGCTGGTGGTCAAGGATCCCGCGGCCCCGGGCGCCAGATCATGACCGATGACAGCGCCACCAAGGTGCGGGTGATCGCGGTCACCGACGAGCGGGACGTCTTCGCGCTGCGCCGCGACGCGCGGACGATCGCCGAGGCCGCGGGCGCCGACAGCCAGGACCGGATACGGCTCGCCACCGCGCTGAGCGAGCTGGGCCGGGACCGCCTGGGCAGTGCCGGCGTGACGGTCCGGTTCGCGCTGACCGCCCGCCCGGCGCCCGCCCTTGAGGTGACGGTCCGCTGGACGGACGGCGCACCGCCGGATCCCGAGGCACTGAATTCGGCCCGCCGGCTCATCCGCGAACTGTCCAGCGAAACGCTGGGCCGGCAGGGCAGCATCGTGCTGCGCCAGCCCGTTGCGCTGGCTCCCGAGGGCTTCGCGGCGGCCGCCGACCGCCTCGCCGAGCTCCTGACCGACAACGAATCCGCAGATCGTGAGGACGACTTGCGTTCCCAGACCAGGGACCTGATCATCGCGCTGGAGGAAGCGCGTGCCCAAAGCGAGGAGCTCCGGCTGCTCAACGAGGAACTCGAGCAGACCAACGCGGGCGTGCTGGCACTGTACGCGGAGATCTCCCTGGAGCTGGAGCAGACCAACTCCGGGGTCGTCGCGCTGCACGCCGAGCTGGAGGACAAGAGCCGCCAGCTGCGGGAGGCCAGCGAGTCCAAGACGCGCTTCTGGGCCAACGTCAGCCACGAGTTGCGCAGCCCGCTGAACTCCGTGATCGGGCTGAGCCGGCTGCTGGCCGCCTCGGCCCCGGAGGAGCTCGGCCCGCAGCAGCGCGAGCAGGTCGCGCTGATCTCCGCCTCCGGGGAGACCCTGCTCGCCCTGGTCGACGATCTGCTCGACGTGGCCAAGGCCGAGGCCGGACAGCTCACCCCGCAGCCGGCGCCGGTCGACCTCGCCCTGCTGCTGGCGCAGATCGAGGCCGTCGTCCGCCCCGCGGCCCCGAATCCCGCGGTGGAGCTGCTGTTCCCGCGGCCGGAAGCGCTGCCGCCGCTGGTCACCGACGAGACCATGCTGACCCGGGTCCTGCGCAACCTGATCGGCAACAGCCTGAAATTCACCGAGAGCGGCCACGTCCGGCTGAGCGTCCGGCAGGCCCCGGACCAGGCGGGCATGATCGAATTCGTGGTCGAGGACACCGGTATCGGCATCCCCCCGCAGGAGCAGGCCAAGGTCTTCGAGGAGTTCCACCAGGTACGCGGCGCGCATCAGCGGGGCAAGGCGGGCACCGGGCTCGGACTTCCCTACGCACGCAGCCTGGTGACGCTTCTGGGCGGCACCATCGAGCTGACCAGCACGGTCGGTGCGGGAACCACGGTGATCGCGGCGCTGCCGGTCGTCCAGGCCCCGGAGCCGGTCCGGCTGCCGCTGGTCGCCGCCGCCGACGACGATCCGGCGTTCGCCGCGGTGTTCCGCCCGATGCTGGAGACCGTCGCCGAGCAGGTGGTCCAGCTTCCGGGAGGCCGGGAGCTCGTGGAGTTCGCGGTGCGCGAGCAGCCCTCGGCGGTCGTCGTCGACTTGGACATGCCCGGCACGGACGGCTACGAGGTGGTCCGCAGACTGGCCGCCGACCCCCGGACCGCCGCGACCCCGGTCGTCGTCGTCACCGGTTACCCGGCGGCCCGGGTGGACCGCGCGCGCCTGGCACACGTCCGCGCGGTGCTCAGCAAGGACACCGTGGACGCCGCCGCGCTGGGCCGGGCGCTCGGTCCGCGCCGGCCCGGTTCGTCCGCGACGTCCGCTGGCGGCCAGGGCGGTTCGCCGTGAGCGTCGTCGCGCCGGACCCCGGCGACATCCCCGGCAGGCTTCTGGTCGTCGATGACAACACAGCCAGCCGGTACGTGTTCGCCCAGTGGCTGCGCCGGGCCGGCCACGAGGTGCTGGAGGCGGCCGACGGCGCCGCGGCCCTGAAGGTGCTGACCGACGCCGGAGCGCTGCCCGAGGTCGCCGTCCTGGACGTGGTCCTGCCCGACATGACGGGCTTCGAGCTCTGCCAGAGCATCAAGGGCACCAAGGCCACAGCCGACATCCCGGTCGTGCACGTCTCGGCCTCGGCCGTCTCGGTGAGCGACCGGGCCCAGGGCCTGCACGGCGGCGCCGACGCGTACCTGACCAAGCCCGTGGACCCGGACGAACTGCTCGCCACGATCTCAGCGGTGCTGCGCTACACCCGCGCGCGCCGCGCGGCACAGACCCTGGCCGAGCGGCTGCTGCTGCTCAACGAGGCGACGCTGGCGCTGCACGGGGCCACCGAGTTCGCCCAGTTCGCCGCCGCCGCGGTGCACGGCGTTCTCAGCGTGCTGGGCGCGGAAGCCGCCAGCGTCTACCTCAACCTGTCCGGGAAGCCGGTGCGGACCTTCCAAGCCGATAGCGGCTCGCCTCTGGTCTCCGAACCCATCGACGAGGAGTTGCTCGAAAGAATCACCGACAGGGTCCTTGGTGCCCGCATCGGCGCCCGCACGATGCTGGTACCGGCTGAGACGTGGCACGATCTGGCGCCCGGGCCGAAGGCTTCCGGCGACGTCCTGGTCGCCGCCGTCCGGGCGCACCGCGCCCGTCCGCCGGTCTGCGTCGCGGTCACCGCCGGGCCGGCCCCCTCCGAGGATGACCACAGGCTGTTGCTGCAGATCGCGCAGGCCTGTTCCCTGTCCCTGGAGTCGCTGCGGAGCTACGCCGAGGAGCACGCCCTGGCCCTGCGGTTGCAGCGCTCGTTCCTGCCGGCCCGGCTGCCCCGGCCGGTCGGCGCCGAACTGGCGGTGCGCTACGTCCCGGCCAGCTCCCACGCCGAGATCGGCGGCGACTTCTACGAAGCCATCACCACCGCCGACGGCCTCCTGCTGGCGATCGGCGACGTCGTCGGCCACTCCCTGGAAGCGGCGATCCTGATGGGCGAAGTCCGCTACGCCCTGCGCGCCTACGCCATCGAGGGACACCCGCCCGACACCGTCCTGGAGCTCCTGGACACCCTGCTCAGCCGGGACCGCCCGGTCGTCACGGCCACGGTCTGCCTGGTCCTGATCGAACCGGGACGGCGCCGCCTGCACATCGCGAACGCCGGCCACATCCCGCCGCTGCTGGTGACCGACGGCCCCGCCGGCCCGGCCGCCCGTTTCATCACCGAGCACGGGCAGCTGCTGGGCATCGGCCGGGCCCGCTTCACCACGGCCACGGTGGAGCTGACCGGACCGGCCCGGCTCGTGCTGTTCACCGACGGCCTGGTCGAGAACCGCAGCACCGACATCGTCGAGGACCTCGCCGACTTCGCAGCCGCCGCGGCGCGGGGCCCGGCAGGCATCGAGGAGCTCTGCGACGCGCTGCTCACCGCCTTCGGACAGGGCAAGGACGACGACATCGCCCTGCTCGTCGCGGACCTGAAGCCGGCTGAGGGCTGATCTCGGCACACGTCCGCCGCGTGTCCGGGCCCGATGCGGTTCCGAACAGGGTCGCTGACCGATCCGGACGCGGGACTAGGGCAATCGGTGTCCTCTTCGGGCCGCCGTTCGACGATTGAGCGCCAAGAGGCGCCGGACCAGGGCACTCATCAGCTCCTCGCGGCGTCGGCGCTCGTACTCGGCCCGGATGGAGACCCAGAGACAGAAGACGCCCAAGGGCACCTCAACGCACAGCGCCAGCCCGAGGGCAACAATGAATTCCTTCGTAGTAGGCGCGGACAACACGTCGAACCAGGCGTCGATGAACAACATCACCGCCGTCATCGCCGCCGTGACCTCCACGTAGGCCCGTCGGTGCAACAGGGACCAGCCGGTGCGGATCAGCAGTGCGCACAGCAGCAGGTCGAATCCGACCCATGAGGCGTTGTAGTGCGCGGCCTCGGATTTGTCCGGCAGGTATACGGCCAGGTTCGCCGTCCAGGGCAGCGTGAAGACGCCCAAGGCGAGAAGAAGCCACCCGGTCCAGTGCGGAACGTTCCGCGGCGGAGTGACCCCCCTGTCCCCACCGGCTGCGGAATGGTTCTCGCCGTGTTCCTCGTGCGCCAAGTCAGCGCTCACGACCACACAACCCCCTTCCGAATCCTGCTGTCAGTGAACGGACCGCCGCGTTGCCCGGCTGGCGTTGAGTACCAACGCCGCACTGGCCGCGCCGAGTGCCGCGCCCCCGGCCACATCGCCGGGATAGTGCACGCCGGTGTGGACCCGCGAGTATCCGACGATCGCGGCGAGTGCTCCCAGCGGGGCCGCCATGGTCGGCAGGACCTTCCCCACGGCGACCGCGAACGCCACCGCCGATGCCGTGTGCCCCGACGGGAACGACGCCGAGTGCGGCATCACGACGTGGCGTCTCGGAAACGGTCCCGGCTCGGCGCGCGGTGGCCGGGGCCGTCGCGCCAGCCGCTTCGCGAGCAGGTTGGCGCCCACCGAGGCGACGCCGACAGCGCCGAGGCCGGTCGCGGCGGCCAACCGCGGCCGTCCGGGCCGGGTGGCCAGCAGCGCGGCGATCGTGAACGAGATCTTCGAATGGTTCGCGGCGCGCGACAGCGTGCGCACAGCCGCATCGACGGCCTCGGGGGCGGGCATGCGAGCCACCGCGGCGTACGCCCGCGCGTCGAGTTCCCCGAGCCCGCGCGGCAAAGGACGGCCGCTCATCGGTCGCCTCCCTCGTGCGATTCGGTACCGAGGCGGCCGAGTGCCAGGCCCAGGAGGGTGCGCCATTCAGTCCGCAAAGGCCGTGGCGGAGAAGTGTCCGGCCGGCGGCGCGGCACTTGGACGCGCAGCACGCCGGGGCGGATCGTGCAGACCACCGGAGTCCGCAGGCTCAGAGCCTCGCCGTCCACGGCGACCGGGATCGCCGCTTCGGCTGCCTCGACGCGCACTTCGCGGGCGTCGCGCACGGTGACGGCTCCGGACCCGGTGCCCAGCAGCGCCATCTGGGCCGCGCTGAGCGCACCGTCCACACGGACGGCCACCACGCCCAGAACCCCTCGGTCCAGACGCGGGCGGCGGCCGCCGCCGAGCGTGCCGGACTCCAGATAGGGGTTGTTGCTCACCAGCAGCATCTGAGGCGTCGGCAGCCGGTCGCCGTCCACGTTCACCGTGAGCGCCGCGTCGTCGCCGGGGAGCAGATCGGGCAGACTGTCCAGCGCCGTGCCGGCCTTGGAATCCCGGTACCGCGCGTCCTGGACGATCGCGGCATAGGCGCCGAAGGACGCCGTGTTGACGAACGGCCGGCCCGCCACCGTACCGAGGTCCACCCGCAACTCCACGCCATCGCGCAGCGCCGCCAGGCCCGAGGCCGGGTCGTCGCGGTCCAGGCCCAGGTCCATCGCGAAATGGTTGCGGGTGCCGGCGGACAGCACGACGAACGGCAGGTCGTGCTCGACGGCGACCGCCGCCACCAGTGCCTGCGTGCCGTCGCCGCCGGCCACCCCGAGCAGGTCGGCGCCGTCGGCCACGGCCTGACGCGCCATCTGTGCGACGTCCTGGCCGGCTCCGGAGTCCAGGAGGATCACCCGGGCACCGAGGGACTCGGCCTTTTCCACCAGAGCGAACTCATCGACCTTGCCGCCCCCGGACTCCGGGTTCATGATCAGCACCGGCTTGCGGGGAAGGGCCGAGCGCCGGTAGCGCGGCCGCGCGAACTCCGGCGGGCGGTCCAGGCCGCGCACCGCGGCGCGCGCGCAGATCAACCCGGCCGCTCCGGGCAACGCGACCGCCATCGCGTCGCGCCAGAAACCAGCCGCGACGGACAGCACCACCAGCACCACCGGCGCGGCCACCGCCAGCACCACGCCGAACCACCTGAGAGCTCCACGGCGCGCGATGGACCACCACGCGCCGACCCCGGTCAGCAGCAGCGCCGAGAGCACCGCCACCACCATGATCAGACCGGCGAAGAAGACGACGGTGACCACCATCGCGACGAGTGCGGCGAGCAGGCAGCCCACCGCGATCCGGGCAAGCGTGCGGGAGCGGCGGTCAACGGTCACCCGGCACCTCCAGGCGGACGCCAAGCAGGCATAGGACGGAATGCGGCGTGCGGCATGCGGTACGCCTCGACAGCATGGCTCACCGCGAGCACCATCGCGAGCGGAGCCGGGGGCCAGAATCGGCCCTGCCCGGCACGCCTCCTCCAGCCGCCGCCACCGCGCCCACTACTCATCCCCGGGCTTCCCTTCCCTGCGACCTGCGCGCATTCGGCGCGGCTCGCAACCACCGGCCCCGCATGCCCCTGCCCCGCGGAGACAAACGAGATCGGACACACGGATGTGCGAAGCCACACATGGGGGCGCCGAGACGACAACGGCCTTACCCGAGCCTTACCCGGCCCCACCGACGGCGACAGCGAGGCCGACGCCCTCGGCACCGAGGGCTCCGATCCGGCCAGCGACCCCGACTTGTTTGAAACGCCTCCGTCCGGAAACCCGGAGCCCGACCCAGGGAGGCATCATGGCCATCGGAGCGATAGCGGCGATCGTCGTCGTCGTGGGCATCATCATCGTCGGAGCGATGGAATACGACCGGCGCAGGAAACGTGCCGTCTTCGGCCCCGAATTCGACATCCTGGTGCAGCAGGAGGGCAGTCCGCGGGCCGCCGATCGGGAGCTGAGCCGACGGCGTCGTGCGTATTCCCAGCTCGCCCTCAGACCGCTGGGCGAGGAGGAGCGCGCCCGCTACACCCAGGACTGGCGCAAGGTGCAGGAGTCATTCGTCGACGACCCCGTCACCGCCCTCAACGACGCCGAAGCACTGGTCGTCCGCTTGGGGCGCTTCAGGGGCTACCCGGGCGGCAGCCACGAGGAGTTCCTCGAACTGTTGTCCATCCCGCACACGTCCGCCGTCGCGGGCTACCGGGATGCGGTCCAGGTGCGGCAGATGACGGAACAGCAAACGCAGCCCCCGTCGACCGAGGACATGCGCCAGGCCTTTCAGAAGTACGCCGCGCTCTTCGACGACATGCTCGCCGGAGCCGTCACGGACAACGGCCCGCAACACACGCAGAGCTCGGATTCCCGCAAGGCACCCACCTTGGAGACGGGCCCGTGACCGTGCACGACGAAGGTCGAGGAGGCGAGGCCATGAGAAGACTGGCGTTCACGGCAGGGCTGATCACCGGATACGTTCTGGGCGCCCGGGCCGGCCGGGACAGATACGAGCAGCTCGCCAAGAGCGCTCGCAGCGTCATCGGCCACCCTGCCGCCATCCGGGCACGGACCAAGGCCAAGGGCACGATCCGCTCAGGCATCGACGCCGTCGCCGCGAAGACCGGCTTCAGTCCGGTCACCAAGGACGATGTGGTCATCGACGGCACGGCTTGACCGCCGGCCGGAAGGTCGGCGTCGGCGTCGGCGTCGGCGAATCAGCGGACGAATCCACTCAGGCCACCTGAAAGGAATCATCATGAAGAACCTCGTACATAAGACGCCGGATCACAGCCGGCTCAGCACGATCGGGCACACGCTGTCCGAGCACAGCGCCGAGGCCGGACACAAGATCCGTGACGAGTTCGACGACGTGGCGCCCAAGGTCGCCGCAGCCGCATCCCAGGCGGTGCACACAACCGCGCATGCCGCGATGGAGCGCAGCCGCCCGATCCGGACGGAAGCAGCCGCGCGCGGTTCGGCGGCACTGTCCGGGCTACTGGGCGAGGTCACCCCCGCACAGATCGACCGGATGTCGGGACGAGCGTCACGCCGCGGCCGGATCGCTCTCCTGCTCGCCGCAGCCGGCGGAGTCCTGATCTGGGCGCTGTGGTGGAAGCGTTCGGACCCGGACCTCGGCCCCTGGCAGGAAGAGCTCTCCAAGCCGGATACCGAACCGGCCGAGGACCTTGCAGGACCGCAGTCACCCTGATCGACCTGTCCGGTGGCCGAACTCGACGGTCTGGGCGATCGCTTCGCGGGTGTCCCCCGCCGTAGGTCTGCGCGGCGAGGGATGCCGAGGGCGTCGCGGACATCGAGGAGGTCGAGGTTTGCAGCGTCGACGGCAAGCCGGTCGAGCCCGGTGGCCGGCTCGGCCGTCGGCAAGGACGCCTCGCCCGAGCATGAGGCGGTCTACGGGCATGCGAGAGTAAGCCCCCGCACGCCCGTGACAGAGCGTCAGCCCGACATCGGGCCCGGGTCGCTGGTGCTGGGGCGATCGTTCTCCAGATGCCCGGCGTAGCGGCGGTTGAAGGTCGGGTCCTCGACGGCGGTGACCGAGACGTCGTACCAGTTGGCCTGCTTGGCGATCTGCCAGTGGAACTCGAGTTCGCTGCCCGCGCGCAGGACCTTGGTGGCTGTCCCCTGGGCGCTGCGCTGGTAGGCGTTGGTCAGGCGGATGGTGCGGCGGGTTTGACCGTGGTTCTTCACGGTGACCCGGACCTGGTCACAGTCCCCCTCGGAGAAGGTCACCGTGAGCCCTTCGGTGCCGGTGCCGGCGAACTCGGACAGGCTGCCGTTGGGCCCATAGGCCGCCAGTTGGTAGCGGCTGCCCGTCCCCAGCTGCCAGTGGTCCCGCAGCGTGTCGTGCGCGGCGACCGTATAGCGGCGGGGCGCGGCCTGTGGCTGGAGCCGGTCGTAGATGTAGAAGGCGGCGCCGAGGCGGCCGTGGTTCTCCAGTTTGAGAGCGAACGCGCCAGTTTGCCGGCGCTCCTCGTTGACGTGCGCGCGGTAGCCCAGCGGGCGGGAGGGGCGGACGCCCGCTTCCTGGACCGGCATCTGCTGGGGCACCGTCACCTGGTACGGCTTCCCGCTGCCC
Organism: Catenulispora pinistramenti; assembly: GCF_018274385.1. Classification (GTDB taxonomy): domain Bacteria; phylum Actinomycetota; class Actinomycetes; order Streptomycetales; family Catenulisporaceae; genus Catenulispora; species Catenulispora pinistramenti. Next base: position 29,154 of record NZ_JAAFYZ010000031.1, read on the forward strand.
TGGATCGGGGCAGGCACCTGGAAGTTCGGCGGTGTGGTGTCCTTCCCGGTGAAGTCGAAGGCGGAGGTGAGGTCGCCGCAGACCGAGCGGCGCCAGTCGCTGATGTAGGGCGAGCGGATGCCGAAGCGCTGCTCCAGGAAGCGCAGCACGGAGGTGTGGTCGAAAGTCTCCGAGCAGACGTAGCCGCCGCGGGACCACGGGGAGATGACCGTCATCGGCACTCGGGGGCCCAGGCCGATCGGTTGTCTGCCGCCCGGGTCGGCGCCCGGTACCAGCGGGCTCATCTCGCCGGGGTAGGCGTTCAGGTCCAGGAACTCGTCGGCCAGCGAGGCGAGCAGGCTGTCGGAGACCATGCCCTCGGCTCCGGGCGTGCTGTGCAGGGGCGGCATCGGCGGCATGATGTGGTCGAACAGGCCGTCGTTCTCGTCGTAGTTGAGGAACAGCGCGGTGCTGCCCCAGACTTCGGGGTTGGCTGTCAGTGCCTCCAGTACCAGGTTGATGTAGGAAGCGCCGTCCGTCGGCGAGGCGGAGGGGTGTTCGCTGTACATGTACGGCGGCACGATCCAGGTGACCGCCGGGAGCGTGCCGGACTTCACGTCGGCGGCGAACTCGGCGAGGGTGTGGTTCGAGGCACCCTTGTCCACGAGCGGGCCGGAGGCGCCTTCGGCTGTCTGGTACGGCTTGAAGAACATCAGCGAGTTGTCGGTGAAGTTGTCGGTGGGTGTGCCCGGGACGCCGCTGCCGCCCTGGTACAGCTTCCAGCTGATCCCGGCCTGCTCCAGCAGTTCCGGGTAGGTGGTCCAGGTGTAGCCGTTGGTGTTGTCGCGCTCGTCGGTACCGGGGCCGTTGAGCTCCGTCTTCCCGTAGACGTTGCGCGGGTCCATGGTGCCCGACCACAGGTAGATGCGGTTGGGCGCGGTGTCGGCGTGGACCGAGCAGAAATAGGAGTCGCAGATCGTGAAGGCCTCGGCGAGGGCGAAGTGGTACCGCAGGTCCTGACGCTTGAGGAAGCCCATCGTCATGACGTCCTGCTTCTGGTTCACCCACTGGTCGTCGCGGCCCTGGTTCACGGCGAGGTGCCCGCTGCTCCAACCGTGGTCGGTGCCCGCCTGGTACTCGGTGGTGCTGCGCGGGTCGATGTACCAGGGCAGCACTTCCGTTTCGCTGCTGGGCAGACCACGGTCGTGGTAACGGCTGGTCTTCGTGCCGGCGGCGGGCTGGTGGAAGACGGACTTGCCGTTCGGCAGCAACACCGGGCGCGGGTCGGCGAAGCCGCGCACGCCACGCAGGGTGCCGAAGTAGTGGTCGAAGGAACGGTTCTCCTGCATCAGGATCACGACGTGCTTGACGTCCCGAATGGAGCGCGTGCGCGAAATCGCGGGCAGCGTCATCGCTCTGGCGATGGCCGGGGGGAACATCGCCGCCCCGGTCGCCGCGGCTGCGCCCGCGCCGCCGAGTTGGAGAAACCTGCGCCGTCCGAGGTTGGCGTTGTTGTCGGGAGAAGCCATCGACCTGCCGTTTCCGTGTCTACTCATAGGGACAAGTCGGCACGGTAACAACCGCTCGGTGCTCGGAGCGCCAGGCAAGGGTGACGGAGAATGATCATTTGATGAAGAGTGCGCTCAGTACCACGCAGTGAGGTCCTTCGAGGAAGGCGCCCACACATCCTGGCGGCGGCACCACTGTCGGGGACGGGCCGCGTCTCGGGGGCCGCGTCTCGGGGCCGGGCCGGAGCAACCATCCGCTACGAAAACTGCAGGTCCCATAACGTGACGTCGATGTTCGCGGTCGAAGTGGCAACGTCGTAGGACGTGACTTTCAGGTATGCGACACGGGGATATTGGTCCCCGTGGGCACAGAACTGAAGCCCCGCTTTAGGCTCCAGCGTACCGACGGAGTGGGTGCGCAGCAGGTTGACGCAATCTTCGGCGCCCGGCGTACCGCTTCCCGTCCATGCGCTCAAACCATTGTTAATGGCAGAATAAATGAGGCCTTGGTACACGTACAACGAGCTGTCCATATAGCCCGGTTGCTCGACCATGGGCGACGGGGTACCGATGTCAACACCGGAACCTTCAGTCAACCCGATCGTGCCATGCCAAAGAACTTGCACAGGATCATTCGCCGGCGTTGACTCCGAAGCTTCGGATGTACCCGCGATAGTGCCGTTGGTAGTGACACTCGCCCCCTGAAGCGTTGATTTCGTAGACACCGGAGACGTAATACTGCCTGTATCGCTCTGCCTGACAAAGACCACCCAGCCAAGCAGCAGTGCTATGACACCCACGGCTACGGCCCCGGAACGGGCCAACCGGGTACTGAAAGCAGGAATCTCTACAGTACCGATCTTGATAACCCCCGTCCCGGCAAGCGCCGCAATCAGACAAGCCAGTCCGACCAGCCAGAAGACGGCAACGAGCGCCATGTCATCCCCATATCAGCCGTAGATCACACCTTGTCGATACAAAGCGTAGTGCAGCGTGATGCGTTGGTGAGGGGCAGCCGGGTAATCACCCTCGCTGATGCTCGCGCGGCAGATTCAGTCGCCTGATGGGCGATATTCCCGTCTATAGCCAGTGTGGTTTACCGCAGGGGCTGCGCAGTGGCCACCGCCCCCTTCGCCGCGTGGCGCCTTGATGGATTATGTAGGGCCGGAACTTACACACTCTGCTTTCTTGTCAGGACGATGAAAAACCCCGACTCGAAACAATCAAGTCGGGGTTGGAGAACAGGCTGAGACCGCCTCCGAACGGACGCTCAGACAACGGATCCCCGATTACCGACCACGCCCCTAGCGGCGCAGCACGGTGGTCTGCAGCCCCGGCGCCGCCTTGATCTCGGCGGGGGTGAACCGCTCGGTGACCCACTGCTTCTTGCTGAACAGCGCGGTCTGGTCTGCGTAGTGGGGGGACTTGGGGTTTGTGGATTCGGAGTAGGTCAGGACCGTGCGGGTGCGCGGTCCGGCGGGCGTCAGTTCGACGGCCATGATGAAGGTGGAGCCGGCGGCGTAGTTCGCCGGACTGGGGTCGAGGCCGCCCGCGGTGCCGGAGGTGGGTTGCGCGGTGAGGACGTTGAAGCAGCCGGAGTCGTCGGTGCAGCCGTGGAGCGGGACGCCGGCCCAGCGGTAGGCCTCGCCGGTGGCGACGTCGGGCGGGAGGCCTTGGGCGGCCAGGGATTCGACGGCGTCGGCGAGGGCGGTCCGTACCCGCGGGTTGTCGCCGTTGACACCGCTCGGCGTGGTGAGCGGGTGGGCCGGGTCGAAGGGGACGCGGGCCCACGCGCCGTTCGTGGTTTCCAGCAGCGGGTCGAAGAACGCCGCCCACAGCACGGCCCCACGGCTGGTGGCGCCGCCGTGCAGGTCCCAGGCGGCCAGTGCGTCGCAGGCGGCGCGGACGTCGATCTGCTTGCCGTCGCTCGCGGTCAGGACCGGGTGCGCCCGGCACATCGCCACGGCGTCGTCGCGGCCGAACTCGCCGCTGAGGTCACGGTCGCCGAGCGTCGTGGCCTGGAGCGAGGCGAGAGTGAAGCCGGGCTTGCCGAGGCCGTCGGCGCCGGTCAGCCGGTCGGCGATCATCCGCAGGCCGAGCTGGGGCCTGGGGAACAGCTGGGTGGTCGTGCCGTAGACGGCCGGGTAGCCGGTCAGCGGGGCGCTCGGGTTGGCCAGGGCCGGGTCGTTGTTGGAGTTGGCCACGTAGTCGGAGCGGGTCAGGGCCGGAGCGTGGGCCGGACCGTAGACGCCGGGTTCGAGCGCGGTCGGGTCGTCGCCCCAGTCGCAGGCCCGGGTGGAGCCGTCGAGCGCGGGCGGGCCCGCGTCGGCCGGCAGCGTACAGCGGGTGAGCTGGGCGTCGGTGAGGTCCGGGACGATCGAGGAATCGGTGAAGTACACGGAGCCACCGGCGTCGGCCGCGGTGGTGTAGGTCCAGGGCATGCCCTGGTAGGTGCGCTGGACGGCGCGCAGCTGGCCGAGGCTCTGCGCGGAGTCCATCGCCAGCCATTCGTTCATCGAGCGGATGTTCTCGGCGTTGGCGTCGCGGATGCTCAGGGCACTGCCGGCGTCCCAGCCGTAGCCCAGGACGGGGCCGTAGCGGGAGTCGTAGAGCGTCCGGGTGACGGTCTTCTGCTTTCCGTCGGCGCCCAGGACCGAGACCCGCACCGTGCGCTTGGCCATCGCGACCTTCTTGCCGTCGACCAGGTAGCTGGTCGGGTCGCCGGGGGCGAGGGTGAGCCGGTAGAACTCGGCGTGCGAGGCGTAGGAGGTGGTCTGGGTCCAGGCCAGGTTCTGGGTGTGTCCGAGCACGACGACCGGCGTGCCGTAGATGCTGACGCCGGAGACGTCCATCACTCCGGGGATGGTGAGCTGGACCTGGTAGAGGCGGGCGTTGCCGAGCCAGGGCAGGTGCGGATTGCCGAGCACCATGGCGTCGTGGGCGCTCGTGGCGTCCCGGCCCAGCGCCCAGCCGTTGCTGCCGAGGCCGCCGGCCGACGTCGGCAGCGCGGGCACGCCGCCGGGGGCCGGACCGGTCGGAGTGGAGACCGAGCCGAGGGCGGAGCCGATCGAGACGGCGGCCCCGGCGGCGGTCGGCGGCGCGGCGTCGCCGACGAACTTCTTGACCCCGGAGGTCCCGGCGACCTGATCGAGGTCCAGGATCCCGGTCCAGATGTCCGAAGCCGTGATCGGCCCGACCCACGCCTTGCCCCGGCACGTCGGATCCGGCAGCCCGGCGACTCCGGTGTCCCCCAGGTAGCGGTTGACTCCGGCGACGTACCCGTCGACCATCTGCTTGACCTGCGCGGTCGGACCGTAAGGCGCGGGTTGCGCCACCAACCGCCGCACGGTGCCCGCCTGCCGAATGCCCTGGAAGTAGGTGTCGGAGCTGAGGTTGTCCGCGGTCTCGCCCAACGCGTCGTCGTTCAGGGCGTCCGGCCCGAAGTACCGGGAACGCTCACCGCGCAGGGTGAGGACCCGGTCGGCCAGCTCGCAGAAGTTGTCCTGCGCGAAGGCATACCCGTAGCCGTAGCCGAGGTCGCCGTAGTTCCCGGCGGAGATGTGCGGAATGCCGTACTCAGTACGCTGGATCGTGACCGCGTGGCCGTGCAACGTAGCCGCGGGCACGGAGTCCGCCGCCTCGGCCGTACCAGTCACGGAAAGACACAACACCGTGGCGGCCACCAGGCCGGTCCAGCGTCTGCGGTACCGAGGCGGTAAATCAGGGCTATTTGACATGCCCCCATGCTGTCGGCGCTCATCACCGCTCGACATCAGCCCTGAGTACTTCGGGGCATCATTCCTTAGTAGCGTCTTTCCGGACGGCGCAGCTCGCCATCAGATGATCCGGTCGCTCCCGCCGTCCACGGGGATCTGGGCTCCGGTGGTCGCGCGGAAGGAGGGGCCGCAGACATCCGCGACCAGTGTGCCCACGATCTCGCTGGTCACTTCCGTGTGGAGCAGGTTGCGCTGCTTGTACTGCTCCACGGTCATGCCGTAGTGGGCCGCGCGGGCCTCGACGACGTCCGGGGTCCACAGGCCCGTGTCGAAGACGGCGTCGGGGTGGACGATGTTGACGCGGATACCGTCGGAAGCCCATTCGAGGGCTGCGACGCGGGCGAGCTGGGTCGCCGCGGCCTTCGACGCCGAATAGGCGGCGGCTCCGGGGCCTGGGGCTGCGGCGTTCTTCGAGCCGATGAGGACCACGCGGCCGTACCGGGGAGCGAGTTTGAGCAGGCCGTGAAGCTGGGCCAGCAAGTCGGCGAAGGCGTCCGTGTTCACCGACAGTGTGCTGCGCCACTGCCGCGGATCGAAATCGCTGATCGGGCGGCTGGCGCCGAAGACGCCCGCGGAGGCGATCAGCATGTCGATGCCGCCGAAGCGGTCCACGGCCCGGGCGATCGCGTCCTGGACGGCGGCGGGATCGGTGACGTCGGCGACGACGCCGAGGTAGTCCGGTCCCGACGCGGTCGTCGTCACCCCCGCGTCGACGTCCAAGCCGACGACGGCGGCGCCGCGCCCCAGGAGCGCTTCCACGCATGCCTTGCCGATGCCCGAGGCCGCGCCGGTCACCAACGCCACCTCCCCTGCGAACTCCGGCGGGCTGCCCGCGCGCCGCAGCTTCGCCTGCTCGAGTTCCCAGTACTCGACGGCGAAGATGTCCTCGGGCGACAGGGCACGATAGCCGCCCAGCTGCTCGGCGTGCTCTATGACGCCGATCGTGTGCCCGTAGACGTCGGCGGCGATGGCGGCGTCCTTCGGGCGGCGGCCGAACGCGATCACCCCGAGCTCGGGGTCCAGGGCGATACGCGGGGCCGGGTCGAGCATCGTCATCGGTGCGTTCGCGCTGTCAGATTCCTGAGACACCCCGGACTCTTGAGACTCGTAGTAGGCGACGTATTCCTTGGCATACGCGCCCACGTCGCGGCCGACCATCGGCAGGCGCTTGGTGCGGATGACGTGATCCGGCGTGGCCGGGCCCCGCTGTGACACCGTCGCCAGATCGGGCCGGCGGCAGAACGCCGTACTCGCCGGATCCGCCGCGCGCGTGGCGATCATCGGCGCGCCCGCGACCCGCGAGACGGCCTGCCGAAGCGACGCCAGCTCCAGCGCGTCCGGTGCCGTTCCACGGATATCCGGTGCCGCCTCCGTTTGCGCTGTCGGCCTCGCCGCGTTCGTTTGCGCCGTCGGCCTCGCCGCGTTCGTGTGTTCGGCGATGTACTGCTCGGCACGCCCCACGATCTCGATCATCCGACCGTATGCGGCGCGCGCGGATTCTCCGTAGGTGAAGACGCCGTGGCACATCAAGACCATGGTCTGCGGCATCGGGCCGGTGACGCCGCCGAGCAGATCGCGACAGTGCTTGGCCAGATCGAATCCCGGCATGACGTAGGGGATGACGATGAGATCGTCACCGAGCGCCGCGCGGATGCGGGCCTCGCCGTCATCGAGGTTCGTGAGGGTGAGCACCGCGTCGGCATGCGTGTGCAGCACGAAGGTTTCCGGGATGAGGGCGTGCAGGAGGGTCTCGACCGAGGGATCCGGCGCGCGTGCGTCCAGCAGAGCGCATCGGAGCTCGTTCATCATCGCACTGTCGGACAGCGACTCGGCCCCGAGGATCTCGCGCAGCCGCTCCAGTCGCAGCGGCGCGAACCCGGGCCGCTCGATGGTCGCCAGATCCCAGCCGCTTCCTTTGACCAGGAGCGTGGCGACATCGTTGCCCAGGGCGTCCTGTCTCATCGTCTTGACGGAGGTGTTCCCGCCACCGTGCAGCACCAGGTCTGGATCGGCGCCCAACAGACGACTGACATGAACACACTGATCCAGGCGATCCCCGTCCGCCGGTGCCTCCCGCACCTCATCCCAGCGGTTCCTCATCGGGCGGTACGTCCCGCCGCCGCCTTCTCCGAGCGCATGACCCTGGCCTCGGTCACCACAGCGGTGACGAGCTCGGCCGGCGTCACGTCGAACGCCGGGTTGAACGCCTCGGTCGCCTCCGGCGCGACCGGCATGCCCAGGACCTGCCGCACCTCGTCGGCGTCGCGTTCCTCGACCTCGATCAGGGCTCCGTCTTTCAGCTGCTCGTCCACCGTCGACTCCGGCGCGACCACCACCATGGGGATGCCGTGGTACGCGGCGCTCACCGCCAGGCCGTAGGTGCCGATCTTGTTCGCGACGTCGCCGTTCGCGGTGATGCGGTCCGCGCCGACCACCACGCAGTCGACCAGTCCGCGCGCCATCAACGAGGCCGCCGCCGAATCCACGGACAGCCGGTGCGGGATGCCGGCCCGTCCCAGCTCCCAGGCCGTCAACCGGGCGCCCTGCAGCAGCGGCCGGGTCTCGTCCACGATCACGAACTCGACCAGGCCCCGCTCCGCGAGCTCGAACACCGCGCCCAACGCCGTCCCCCGCAGACCCGCGGTCGCCAGCGCGCCGGCGTTGCAGTGGGTGAGCAGCCGCAACGGCCGATCCGGACACAGCCCGACGATCACGTCGGCGGCGTTGACCGTGGCCTGGTGGTTCATCCGGTCGTCTTCATCCATCAGCCGCAGGGCCGTGGCGAGCACGGCGTCGGGGCCGTCGCCCAGCGAGGCGAGCGCCTGCTCGACACCCCACCTGAGGTTGACCGCGGTCGGGCGCGCGGAGGCGAGGCGCTCGGCGTCCGCGCGGGCGGCAGCCTCGCCGAGAGGTCTGTCGGCGTCAGACAGATGCGTGCGCGCCGCGATCGCCACGCCGAACGCCCCGGCGATGCCCAGAGCAGGTGCTCCACGGATCGCGAGGCGCTTGATGGCGTCGATGAGCTCGTCGACGGTACGGACGCGCAGGGTGATCTCTTGGTGAGGAAGCGCGCACTGGTCGATCGTGACGACCGCGCCGTCCTCCCAGTCGAGCGTCCGCATCGACAGGTCCTCCCCTACGACAAGCACTTGACGCCGCCGAGGCGGCCTGCGTTTGCGTTTTCACGGTAACGGACCCGGTGGCGCGGGACTAGCGTCCGACACGGGGGATTCGTCTAGGCCGAGCCTGCCGCGAACATCCCTCGCAGGTGCGCCACTTCGGTCTCGGTCAGCGGGTGTCCGATGGCGCGGCGCCAGACGAAAGTCATGTGCAGCGCGGTGACGTCAGGCGACGCGGGAAGGGTCCCGGTTCGTGTGAAGTACAGTCCCGCCGACACGAGCATGTCGGCGAGCAGCTCAAGGTTTGCCGCCCGACAGACGCGAGCGTCGGGATTGCCCTGGAGGCCTCGGAGGATCGGCTCGACGTAGAGGTGTCGGAGCCTTGACCTGAGTGGCGCCGCGTCCTCCTCGATGGCGATCACCTCTTCGAGCAACTGCCACAGGCTGCGCTCGGGGGTGATCCGGGCGAAGAACTCCCGAAGCGTCATCCAGAGCCCTTCGACGCCGGGCGCGGTGCGCCAGATCTCACGGGCATCTTGCCGGCCTTGCTCAGCCATGTCCTCCAGGAGGACAGACACGAGATCTCGCTTGTTCTCGAAGTGGAGGTAGAAGGTGCCGTGTGCGCGGTCGGCTCGCTGGGTGATCTGGGCGACCGACGTACGGGCGTAACCCACTTCGCGAAGCAGTGAGCTTCCCGCCTCCAGAAGGGCCTGACGCGTCTGCTCGTTGCGTTCCTTCTGGGTCCGCCGCACCGTTATGTCTCCACGTTCACGTCTGTTCCTGTGCTGCTCATCGGTGACGTTCACTATAGAGCTCGGCTGAGTACGGCCAGGCGGTCAGCGACCGCGGAGGCGTCCGTCGGGCCTGGCCGGACCCGGTTGGTTCAGGCCTGGTCCTCCGCCAAGCGGATGATCGCCTTTCCGGTGTTCGCACCGGTCAGCATGCCGGTGAACGCCGCGGGAACCGACTCGATTCCTTGAGTGATCGTCTCTGGGTTCTTCAGCCGGCCGCTGTCCAGCCAGGCTCCTACCTGAGCATCGAAGTCCGTCCGAAGGTCCTCGTGGTCGAACGCGATGAACCCCTGCAGCCGGAGCCGTTTGGCCACGACCTTGATCGCGTCCACGGGGACCGCGCGATGCTCGACCGCGTTGTAGGCCGAGATGGTTCCGCACATCGCCACCCGCCCGTAGTCATTGAGCACCTCGATCGCCGCGGCCAGGTGATCCGCCCCCACGTTGTCGAAGTACACATCGAGTCCCTGGGGAAAGGCGCCCTGCAACTGCGTCAGCACGGGACCGGTCTTGTAGTTGAACGCCGCGTCGTATCCCAGCTGGTCTACGAGGTGCTGCACCTTCTCGGCGCTCCCCGCACTCCCGACGACTCGCTCGGCGCCGGCCAGCGAGGCGAACTGCCCGACCATGCTGCCGACGGCACCTGCCGCGCCGGAGACGAAGACGGATTCTCCGGGGCGGAAGCCCGCAACGTGGAAGAGTCCGACGAAGGCTGCGAAGCCGGGCCCTCCCAGGACGCCGAGATAGTAGGAACTCGGATATCGGCCCTTGTCGACGATGCGCGCAGCCTTGGCGTCAACGACTGCGTGCTCTCGCCAGCCGGCTTGGTGCACGAGCCAGGATCCCAGCGGAACGTCATCGCTCCGGGTCTCGATGACCTCGCCGACGGCGCCGCCGGTCAGGGCCTCCCCGAGCTCGAACGGGGGGACGTAGGACGGCACGTCATCCATCCGCGGTCGCATGTAGGGGTCGACCGAGAGGACGAGATTCTTCACCAGGCACTGACCTGGCCGCAGCGCCGGCAGGTCACGCTCGACCAGCTCGAAGGTCTCGGGAGCGGGGAGCCCGACAGGTCGGTGCATGAAGTGCCACTCGCGGGTCGTCACAGACATCGTCAGTCCTCTTCCACGGCTTCTCAGGCAGTGCGGCAGTGCGACTTGGAATCACTTAATGATACCAATGTCAGTATGCCGAGGGCGCGTCGATGAGGTGTTGCGTCGTGCCTACACGTGGCCCGCGGGCGATGCGGACACCCGGTCGTATCCGAGCGTGAGAGACCAGATCGTGGAGAGCTCATCCGCGAACTCATCGGCGGACCAGCTGGGGTTCTCCTGATAGAAGGCGCGGGTGCCGTCGGAGAGCATGCCGGCGAGGACACACGCGAGGACCTCGGGATCAAGACCGGGCATCAGCGCGGAGGGCTCGGCGGACGCAATGCCGTGCAGGATGCTGGTTGCGAGCTGCTGGAACCACTGGTCGCTCAACTTCTTGAAGGCCGATTCCACGCTGCCGCACTGATCGAGGAGCAGCCAAAGATCTCGATCATCTCCATACACTTCGATGAACCTGCGGACGGTCTTGCGCACGCCCGACTCGGGTTCTTCGTCCCACCGCCACAAGGCCTTGAGCTCAAGCGACATCCGAGCCATCGCGTCCTCAAGCAGCGCCTGCAGCACCGCCTCCTTGTTGGCGAAATGCAGATAGAACGAACCGTGCGCGCGGGCGGCGCGTTTCACGACGTCGGCGACGCCGGCGTGAGCGTAGCCCTTCTCGGCGAACACCTCCCGGGCAGCCGACAGCAATCGGCGGCGCGTCTCGGCGTTGCGCTCTTTCTGCGTGGGCACGGGGACCAGCGTACTGTCGTCGGCCCCGCGGCCTGCGAGGTGCGCTCACCTGCCCCGACGCCCGCCTGGCGCGGCCCTCGATGCCGATGCCGATGCCGATGCCGATGCCGAATGCGGGAAGAGTTACACTCAGCACTTACTGATGCATGTGTCAGTAAGTGCTCGGGATCGGGTTAGGCGGTGCCGCGGCAGCCGATGGGAAGGGAGTAGCCGCCCATGCAGGAGTCAGACGGTGAGGACGAGCTTGCCCTGGAGGTGGCCCCTCTCCAGCGCTCGATGCGCCTCGACAACGCGCTCGAAGGGAAACGTCTCCTGCACGTGGACTCGGAGCTTGCCCTGCTCGACAAGCTCGACAAGACCGCGCAAACCGACGGGATCGGGATCGACCACGATGCCGCTGAAGCGCATGCCGGCCGCCTCGCAACGGGCGGCGAGCTCCGGATCGTCATCGGCTACCGCCGTCAGCAGATGACCGCCCGGGCGGAGCACCGCGATCGACCGCTCGACGGTGTGCCCGCCAATCGTGTCGAGCACGACGTCGATGTCGCGAGCCGCCTCGGCGAAGTCGACGGCCGTGTAGTCGATCACCTCGTCGGCGCCGAGCTCCTCGACGAACTCCCGCTTGCTCCCGCCGGCGGTCGTGATCACGTGCGCGCCGAGTGCCTTCGCGATCTGGATCGCGACGTGGCCGACCCCGCCGCCACCGCCGTGGACCAGGACGCGGTCGCCCTCGGTCACGTCGGCGAGGTCTACGAGGCCCTGCCATGCCGTCAGCCCAACGGAGGGCAACGCCGCGGCCTCGACGTGCGAGAGCGAGGCCGGCCTGCGGGCCAGATGCAACGCCGGCGCCGACACGAGCTCGGCATACCCGCTCGCCATCCGCGGGAACAGCGGCATCCCGAACACTTCGTCGCCGGGCTTGAGCCGCCAGGTGTGGGGCGCCTTCTCCACGACGCCGCTGATGTCCCAGCCGAGGGTGAACGGCAGTCGCACGGGGAACTCGCCGGCGCGCATGCGCGTGTCCAACGGGTTCAGGCCGATCGCCTTGACGCGGACGAGGACCTCGGTCGGGATGGGCTGGGGCTCGGGCGCGTCCACGATGGTGAGCACCTCGGGACCGCCGAACTCCCGCTGGGTGATGACTCGCATGACTCTCCTCGTCCGGGAAGTGAGAGCAGCCAGCCTATTTTCGCGACAGTTACCCGCAGGTACCCGAGGAACCATGAGCCGTTTTGATCCCGGCGGCGGCTTCCTCGCCGACTGCCCGGCGCGTCTGACGGTCGAGCTGCTCGCGGACAAGTGGTCCGCGGTGGTGCTCTACGGCCTCAGCGAGGGCCCGGTCCGCCATGGTGAGCTGGTCGAGCTGATCGGCGATGTCTCGCGCAAGATGCTCACCCAGACGCTCCGGCGCCTTGAAGCGCACGGGCTCGTTCATCGCCACGTCTACGCCGAGGCGCCGCCCCGCGTCGAGTACGAGCTCACTCCGCTCGGGTCAACGCTGCTCGAACCGATTCACGTGCTGACCCAGTGGGCGAAGACGAACGGCGAGGCGGTCCTCGATGCCCTCGACGCCGGCACCGAGTCCGACGACGACAGCAACGGCAACGGCAACAGCGACAGCGACAGCGACAGCGACTGACGCTTGTCGAGCCCTGAGCAGCCCGTCGACCGCGCTCGCCTCACGGTCTTGACACTCCCACGGCGGTCGGCGCATAGTGACGACGTCACTTAATGACAAACGCGTCAGTAAATGTCCTCGCGGGCCCGCCGGGAATCGTTGATGGACAGGTATCCATCGAAGGGGACCTCATGGCCATCACTCGGAGGGACGCACGCCTTACGCCGGAGCGGATCGAGGAGTACACCGCGGCGGGCTACTGGTCGCAGGAGACTCTGGCCGATGCCTTCAGGCGCAACGCTGATCAGTTCCCGGACAAGGTCGCCTATGTCGACGATCACTCGCAGGTGACCTGGGGTGAGGTGTGGCAGATCAGTGGCGAGGTGGCATCGGGTCTGGCCCGGCGGGGCGTCGGGCGTGGGGATGTGCTGGCGGTGCAGCTGCCGAACCGGATCGAGTTCGTGCTCGTGCTGGCTGCCGCCGTTCGCCTGGGTGCGGTGTTCTGCCAGTTCCCGCCGGACTACCGGGCGCGCGAGATCGAGTTCATCCTCCGGTTCTCCGAAGCACACACCATCGTGGTGCCGGACCGGTTCCGGGGCTTCGACCACACCGGGATGATCGATGGGATGCGCGACCGGCTTCCGCGGTTGGTCAACATGGTCGCGGTGGCCACCGGCGAGTCCTCGACCGCGCTGGACGAGGACACCTGGGTCAGCCTGGACCAGCTTCGCCGTGACCTGGACCCCGCCGACCCGGCGCCGGATCGGCCTGCCGACGCTGACGACGTCACGCGGATCGCGTTCACCTCGGGAACGACCGGTGAGCCCAAGGCCGTGATGCACACCGCCAACACCACGCTCTCCATGACTCGCCACGAAAACCAGGAGCGGGGCGTCAACGGCGATGCCACCATCCTCGTGCTCCTGCCCGTAGGCCTGAATGCCGGCTTCAGCACCGTCGTTCAGGTGGCGAGCGCCGGGGCTCGGGGCGTGTTGATGGAGAAGTTCTCATCGTCCGCGTTGCTGGACCTGGTGGAACGTCACCGGGTGACGTCGTTCCTCGCCGCGCCGACGGCTCTCCTGGCGGTCTTGAGGGACGAGAGCCTCCGCGGCAGGGATCTGTCGTCGCTGCGCTTCGTCCAGACTGGCGGGTCGTCCACTCCCGTGGAGGTGCTGAGGGAGGCCAACGAACGGTTGGGCTGCCCGGTCATCGATCTGTACGGCATGCTCGAGACCGGCGTCACTTCGTGTACCGATCCTGACGAGCCCTACGAAGAATGGGTCGGCACGGTCGGCCGACCGTATTCGTTCCTGCGAGTACGGGTCCTCGATCCCGACGATGGGGATGTTCCCACCGGCGTCGAGGGCGACATCGTGAAGACCGGCCCGACCATCTGCGTGGGCTACTACCGCAACCCGGACAAGAACAGGGAGAGCTGGACCCCCGATGGGTGGTTCCGGTCCGGTGACCGCGGATACCTCGACGCCGACGGCAGGCTCACCATCTCGGGCCGTTCCAAGGACATGGTCATCCATGGCGGCGCGAACATCTGGCCCCGAGAGCTCGAGGAGATCCTGGTCAGGCACCCCGACGTCGCCGATGTCGCCGTGATCGGCATCCACGACGACTACTTCGGTGAGAACACCTGCGCCTGCGTCATCCCCCGCCCCGGCGCGGAGCCCACTCTGGAGGACCTCATCGCCTTCATGAAGGACGAGGTGGCCAAGTACAAGCTCCCCCAACACCTGGAGCTGTTCGACGCCTTCCCCCTCGGCCCCACCGGCAAGGTGCTCAAACGCGACCTCGCCGACGAGGTCGAGGCACGACGCAAGGCAGCGGCCACCTCCGAAGGAACAGCACGATGACCACACCGCCCCCTGTCATCGACTTCCACTCCCACTGGGGCACCGAGCAAGGCTGGAAGGGCAGCCCTTTCCAGACCACTGAGGCCCGTGCGGCGGTCCGTGACTACTTCAAGTGGGACATGACCTTCGTCAGCGAGGAAGAGCAAGCGGCCCAGTTCCGCCAGGCCAACGCCAAAGTGATGCTCGACCTCGCGTACACCTACAAGATGGACGTCGGTGCGATGCGGGACCAGCACGACTACGCGTTCGACTACACGCGCGAGTACCCCGACGTGGTGCTCGGCAACTGGATCGGGATCGATCCGACACGGCCCGGCCATGTCGGGGAGCTGGAGCGTTGTCTCAGCGACGGCCCGGGGCTAGTCGGGATGGCGCTTCACCCGTTCTCCGCCGCCGGGACGCCGGACCAGCCGGCCTGGGAGGAATGCCTGAACCTGTGCGTCGAGGCCGACCGTCCCGTGCTGATGCTCGTGGGCATGTCGGCGAACGGCGCCGGGACGCGTGGCGGCATGGGCCTGGAGCTTGAGAGCTGTCACCCGCGCTACGTCGACCGCATCGCGGCGCGCTATCCGGACCTGAACGTGATCGCGGCGCGGGTGGCGTGGCCGTGGCAGTCGGAGATGATCGCGATCGCGCTGCACAAGGCCAACGTCTGGATGGAGCTGCATGGTTGGTCGCCGCGCTACTACCCCGAGGAGCTCAAGCGCGAGATCGGCAAACGGCTCCGCAAGAAGGTGTTCTTCGCCGCCGACTACCCGATGCTCAGCCATGGGAAGTTGGTCCGAGAATGGCGGGAGCAGGGCTTGGCGCCGGACGTCCTCGACGACGTCTTCCACGGAAACGCCGAATCGTTCCTGACCTCGATCGGGGTCGGCTGATGGACCTCGGACTGGCAGGCAAGGTAGCCATCGTCGGCGGCGGAAGCGACGGGTTGGGCTTCGCGATCGCCGATCGACTGCTCACCGAGGGTGCCTTCGTGACGATCTTCGGACGACGTGCGGAGAAGGCCGCCGCGGCCGCTGAGGAGCTTTCTCGCAGGCACGGAGAGCACAAGATCCTGGGGCTGGCCGCCGACTGCTCGGACGCGGACGACATCGACAGGGTCACGGCTTCGACGGTCGCACGGTTCGGAGAGTCCGTACACGTCCTGGTCACCAACGACGGCGGGCCGCCCATCCGCCCCATCTCGGAGCTGACCGACGACGTCTGGGTGACGGCATTCGAGCGGCACTTCTACTACGTGGTGCGGTCCGTGCGAGCCACGCTGCCCTACATGACCGCCGAAGGCGGCAGCATCCTCAACGTCGTCTCCGCGGTCGTCCAACGACCGGCCGTCAACATGGCAGCCCCGGTGACGGTGTGGTCGGCGGTGATCGGCTATGCCCAGACGCTGGCCCTCGAGGTGGCAAAGCACAACATCAACGTCAACACCCTGATGGCCGGGCTGTTCGACACCCAGCTCGTCGACAAGATGATCGACAGACAGCCGGAGCTCTCCAAGGACCGACTGGGGAACACGGTGCCGCTGGGACGCATCGGGGAGCCGCGCGAGTTCGCGAACATGGTCGCGACGCTCGTGTCGCCGAACTCACGATTCGTCACGGGATCGGTGACGCCGGTGGACGGCGGCGCCCTCATCGGGGCCGCCTTCGGCACGCCGAGCCGCCCGGCGTGATCGCCGTCAGGGTTCTTAGCCCCGGCCCGGACACGCCCCGCACATCACCAGCCGAATCCACTCACTGAACGGTATTGAGGCGAAGCCGATGGCAACACCACTCAACTCGCGGCACTGCGCCAAGGGCCGCCCCGCGGGCCGCGCCGAGTGCCCGGAACCGAGCAACAGCTGATGCGCGCCGTCGTCTACACCCGGAGCGGCGACTCCTCCGTGCTCGACCTGGTCGAGCGGACGGCCGCGGACCCCGGGCCGGGCGAGGTCCGGGTGCGGATCGTCCGCGCCGGGGTCAACCCCACCGACTGGAAGTCCCGCTCCGGCGGTTTCGGCGAGATGGCCTTTCCCGAGATCGTGCCCGGCCAGGACGGTGCCGGCGTGGTCGACGCCGTGGGCTCCGGCGTCACCGGCGTCGCGGCCGGCGATCGGGTCTGGACGATGCTCGCGCAGCACACCCGTCCAGGCGGTACGGCGCAAGAGCTGGTGGTGCTGCCCGTCGACAACGTCACCACGCTTCCGGACACCTCGTCGTTCGACGTGGGTGCCGCGCTGGGCGTCCCCGCCGTCACCGCGCACCGTGCGCTGACCACGTCCGAGGACGGCCCCGATCGGCTCGCCCCGGGTGCGCTGACCGGCCGGACCGTGCTCGTCGCGGGCGGAGCCGGCGCGGTCGGCAACGCGGCGATCCAGCTCGCGAGGTGGGCCGGCGCCACCGTGATCAGCACAGTGAGCAGCGAGGAGAAGGCCAGGCTCGCGAAGGCGGCCGGCGCCCAGCACACCGTCCGCTACCGCGAGGGCAACCCGGTCACGGCCATCCGCGACCTGGCCCCCGCTGGCGTCGACATCGTCGTCGAGGTGGCCCCCGCGCAGAACTTGCGCCTCGACCTCCAGGTGATCCGGCCCCGCGCGACGATCGCCATCTACGCCGGCGAAGGCGGCAGCGAGGTCCCCGTCAGCGTGGGTCAGGCGTTGTCCGCCAACGCACGCTTGCAGTGGGTGCTGCTCTACACCGTCGGACGGTCGGCACTGCGCGCGGCAGCCGGGGACATCACCGCAGCGCTGGCCGACGGCGCCTTCGGCGTCGGCGAGGAGCACGGTCTGCCCGTCCATCACTACCTGCTCGAGCAGACGTCGCAGGCTCACGCCGCCGTCGAGGACGGTGCCGTCGGCAAGGTGCTGATCGACGTGTGTTAGACGGCGTAGCCGTAGTACTCCACACCGGCGAGTGTCATCCCGGCTCGCAGGAGTTCACGGCACGCTCAGGCGGTCTCTGCCCAGCCTTGTTCGAGTGCGTCACGCAGCGCCGTGACGCGCCGCTTCCCGATCCGGTGCGCCAGTTCGGCTTCCAGTTCGTCGAGCAGGTCCAGCGCCTGCCGGCGGCGGGCGAGACCGGCCGGTGTGAGCACGACGAGTTTCGATCGTTTCGAGACCGGGTTCGGTACGACCTCGAGCAGCCCGAGCGTGGCGAGGTGGTGGACCATCTGGTGGGCTGCCGGGGGGCTCACACCCATCAGCCGGGCAAGGTCGGACATGGGCATGCCGTCCGGATCGAGCTGGCTCAGCAGCGTCGCGTGTGCCGGGCTCACCCCGCCGGTGCCGTCTTCGAGTCCTGCCGTCACGGCCAGGCGGAACCAGTTGTGCGCTCGCCACAACAGCTTGGCGAGCGGTTCCCGGGTCGACTTGTCTTCGCTGGACACCGTGCTACCGTAGCACTCATAACCATTAAGTTACTTAATGGTTGGTGCGGGATCCCCCGCCCGTCGGCCGACGGACTCACCGACCCGCGCCCCGGCCGGAATGAAAGGCACTCCGATGAAGCTGATCGCCCTTGAGGAAGCCTTCTGGTGCGACAAACTGCAGACCGACGGCTCTCCACTCGCCCACATCCCCCTGAAGCCCGAAGTACTCGCGAAAGTACGCCGGCTGCTGCCCGACTTCACCGAGTTCCGGCTCCCGGAGATGGACACCAACGGCGTCGACATGCAGGTGCTGTCACTGACCGCTCCCGGCATCCAGGCGCAGCCGGACGCGGACGTCGCGGTGGCCGACGCTCGAGCGGCCAACGACTTCCTGGCCACCGTCATCAGCGAGCACCCCGGCCGCTTCCAGGGCCTGGCCGCGGTCCCCCTCCAGGACCCGAAGCGGGCCGCGGCCGAGCTGCGCCGAGCCATCGAGGAACTCGGCCTGTGCGGGGCCCTGGTCAACGACCACACCCTCGGCCACTACCTCGACGAGCCGCAATACGCCCCGTTCTGGGAAACCTTGCAGGACCTCGGCGTCGCGCTCTACATCCACCCCAACCCCGTCCCCGCCGACGACTGGAGCCTGCTGCGCGGCTACCCCGGGCTCGACCAGGCCACCTGGAGCTGGGCCGCCAGGACCGGAGGGCACGCGATGCGACTGATCTTCGGCGGCGTCTTCGACCGCTTCCCGGGCGCGAAGATCATCCTGGGCCACATGGGCGAATTCCTGCCCTCCCACCTCTACCGCTTCGACGTCCGCTACGCCGATCTCGACCCCGCCAAGCAGCTGCAACTCAAGAAGCCGCCCTCGGAATACTTCGGCGCGAACATCGCGATCACCACCAGCGGCGTGTTCTCGCACGAAGCACTGGTCGCCGCAATCCACGCAATCGGCATCGACAACGTGATGTTCTCCATCGACTACCCGTTCGAGCGCACCGAGGCGGCAGTCGAGTTCATGCGCACAGCACCCCTCGCCCCGGCGGACAAGGCCAAGGTCGCGCACGAGAACGCCGAGCGCATCCTGCGGCTCAAGTAGTCCACCAGCCCACACCGGCAAACCCATTGACGGCCGCCGGGCCCACGCCGCACCCACGGGCCCCACGGCCGCGCTCTCGCCGATCCGCCCCGGACGCCTCGGAGCTATCGGCGTCGGCGGTGGCCGGCATGGTCGGCGGGGATCGGGATAACGACGGTGACGTGTCGCCGCCGCAGTTGAGAGCGGATAGCGCGAGGAGTAGGCCTTGCCGGCCAGCACCATCTCCGGCCAGCACCATCTCCGGCTTGGTCCGGCGTCGCCCGACGGCTCGGGGAACGCGCAGGGCAGCCTAGTGCTGTATCAGGCGACGTTTCCGGGAGTCTTCGCGACGTGGTTTGCGACGTGGTTTGCGACATGCCGGTCGGCGGGTGGGATCCGTTGGCGGGGGGAGTTTGTTGGGGCTGGAGTTTGTGAGCCGGGTCGCGGTTGGGGCGTGGGTTTCAAAGCTTTTTACGGCCTTCGGTCATAGTTGTGCCGGTTCGGGGTTCGTGGCGGCGGGTGTGTTTGTCGGCTGCCGGTTTTCGCGTTCACAACCCCGCCGCACCTCAGGCCTCTTCAACTCCAGCAAGTCAGAGCAAGGGGCACAAGCAAGATCAACAGCACGGGCAAGATCAAGAGCAAGATCAAGAGCCACAAGCAAGATCAAGATCAAAAACTGTGATGAAGAGCCGGGCCTCCGGCGGGCCTCGGCAACCTCAGGGAAACTAGCGCGGTTCCCTAGGGTGCCTGGGTGAGTCTCAGCGGCTGCGGTCCCTGAGGTGGTGCGGTCCGTTCCCCACGGTCGCGTCGTCAGCCCGGGGGGTACAGCACCGGTGTCCGGGGGTAAAGTCCGCGCGCGGCGGTTGGGTGTGTGAGCTGCGGTTTTGTTCAGCGCGAACTTGACCCCCGGCCACCGGCACTGTAGGCGAAGCCCTGCCGACGCGACCGAGGGGAACGAACCGAAAACCAGCCGGAAGAATAGCAATCGCAAGGAACGAAGACGCAGGTTAGCGATACGGCTGCCGGTGAGGCCTTGGTGGCGGGCCGGTGGTTAGTTGGTCGAGAAATATGCCCGGGTGCGGCAGGCGGCATGCTTTGGTGGGCAGGTCTATCTGTCATCCGGCGGCGGCGATCTTGGCAGCCAGGCGGAGACCGGCGTGCCTGGCGAGCCCGTACCCGCGCCCGCCAGCCCAGGATGCGCACCTTCGGGACTGCCGCGCTGCCAGTACCCTGATCGGGAGCTGAACTCGCTGAGCTGCCGGTACCCGCACCTCCTGTTTTGTATTTCTCCGGCTGGTTTTCGGTTCGTTCCCCTCGGTCGCGTCGGCAGGGCTTCGCCTACAGTGCCGGTGGCCGGGGGTCAAGTTCGCGCTACCAAAACCGCAGCTCACACGCATGACCGCAAGCGCGCGGACTTTACCCCCGGACACCGGTGCTGTACCCCCCGGGCTGACGACGCGACCGAGGGGAACGGACCGCACCACCTCAGGGACCGCCGCCGCTGAGACTAGATCAGCCACCCTAGGGAACCGCGCTAGTTTCCCTGAGGTTGCCGAGGCCCGCCGGAGGCCCGGCCCTTCACCATGGGTTTGACCTTGATCTTGCTGTTGATCTTGCTTGTGTCGTTGATCTTGCTCTTGATCTGGCCCTTTGTCCTTGCACTGACTTGCTGGAGTTGAAGAGGCCTGAGGTGGGGCGGGGTTGTGAACGCGGAAACCGGCAGCCGACAAACACACCCGCCGACCCGAACCCCGAACCGGCACAACCATGACCGAAGGCCGTAAAAATCGTCTTTCAACCCAAACGCCAACCGCAACCCGGCCCACAAACTCAAGCCCCCAGCAAACTCCACCCGCCAACGGATCCCGTCCGCCGACCGGCACGTCGCGAACCACATCGCGAACCACGTCACCGACTCCCGGGCAAAGCGCGAACTCCCAGGCAAACGTTGCCCGACACGGCACTAGAAAGGCCGCTCAGTGTGTGCGCCTCAGTGCGCGGTCGTCGCGGACGTGGCCGGCTGGCTGGCGTGCCGCTGTCCCGGCGCCTGGAAGTAGTCCGTCACATAGACGGACGCCCCGCAGCTGGCCATGAAATTCGCGCTCTGTGCCGGCTGCGGCCCGTACACCGAATACCCCACCGAGTAGATCGTCGGCGCGGTCGCGGAGGACGACGGCGTCCCGGACGGCGACGGCTGGCCCGAGGAAGACGAAGTCGGACCGGACGGCGACGGACCGGACGAGGTCGAGGTGGCCGTGGGGCTCTGGCTGGTGGACGCGGGGGAACTCGGCGGCGACGTCGGCGTCGGATTCGTCGGGCACGCCAGCGGAACCCAGGCGAGCTGGAACTCGTACCGGTCGCCCGGCCGCAACGTCAGCGTCTGGCCCGACGGCTCGGTCGGAAGCAGCGGCGCGGCGGCGGGATCGGCCTTGTAGATGGGCACCTTCGCGGTCGTGCCGTCGGCGCCCAGCACGGTCAAAGCCGGCATCCCGGCCAAGGTGCAGGCCGTTTTCACGGTCGTCACGAAGGTCTCGTAGGTGACGCCGCCGGTCGTCCCGTTCTGGGTGGCGACCACCGACGACATCGAAGAGTTCTGACACACCCCGGCCGACGGGGTCCCAGCCGGGGTGACCGACAGGGAAGTCGCGGAGGCCGGCGGCTTCGAGCTCCCGGGCGTCGGGGGCAGCGCCGCCGAGGTCTGGGAGGGCACCGGATCGCCGTCGCTCATGTCCTGCCCGCCGGGCGTCGGCGGACCATGCCCGGATCCGCCGCCCGGCGCGTCGTTCGTGGCCGTGGTCATCAGATTGCCGACGTTGGTACCGCTGGCCTGCGAGCGCTGGGGGTCGAAGGAGCCGCGGGCGGCCAGCGTCGCGCCGGTGCTCACGGCGAACACCGACAGGGCCGTCGCCGCCAGCGCGGCGTGGCGCCGGCGCCGCCGGGCCGGGACCGCGCGCCGCAGATAGTCCAGCGTCCCGGGCGCCGCCTCCAGACCGGAGACCGCTTGGTGGAAACGCTCCCGCAGCGCCGCGCCGACCTCTTCGAGGCCGTCGTCATCCTCATGTGGCGCGCTCACCGGAACGCCTCCATCCGTACCCGAAGGGCCTCGATCCCACGAGACCCGTATGCCTTGACCGACCCGATCGAGATCCCGAGCAGGTCCGCGACCTGCGCCTCGGTCATGTCGGAGAAATAGCGCAGCACCAGCACCTCGCGCTGGCGCCGCTGTATGCCCCGCAGGGCGTGGATCAGGGCGTCCTTCTCCAGCAGTTCGTACGCGCCCTCCTCGGCGCTGGCCATGTCCGGCATCGGCTTGGGGGCCAGCCGCATGCCGATCAGCCGGCGGCGCAGCGTCGAGCGCGAGAGGTTCACCACGGTCTGGCGCAGGTAGGCCAGCACCTTGTCGGGGTCCCGCACGCGCGAGCGCGCGCTGTGCACACGGATAAACGCCTCCTGCACGACGTCCTCGCACGAGGCGAGGTCGTCCAGCAGGAGCGCGGCCAGCTTCAGCAGCGAGCCATAGTGGTCTCGGTACGTCTCCGTGAGCAGGTCGACAGTGACGTCGCCGGCTTCTCGGTCAGACGACACCACTGCCCCACCCGTACGCAACGGCGACGTCAACACTCCAGCGGTCACAAAGGTTAGACACGGAACACCCCCGTAGAGTTGTACCGCCTACGCGGGTGTTCCAACAGGCACATGCCTCTATTCCTACCCGATACGCCACCGGCTATCGACGGGGTTCAGTGAATTGGCGACCTGACCTGGACTCGGACCGTCTTCCAACCCTGATACAGCGGGGGCGGATCGTTGAGCTCAGATCTTCCCGGTCAGCTCGGCCGCCACGACCTCGGCGATCTGCGCGGTGTTCAGCGCCGCCCCCTTGCGCAGATTGTCGCCGCAGACGAACAGCTCCAGCGACTTCGGGTCGTCCAGCGTGCGCCGGATCCGGCCCACCCACGTCGGGTCGGTGCCGACCACGTCCGCCGGAGTCGGGAACTCCCCGGCCGCCGGGTCGTCCAGCACCACGACGCCGGGCGCGGCCCGCAGTATCTCGTGCGCCCCGGCCACCGTGACCTCGTCCTCGAAGCTGGCGTGCACGGAGACCGAGTGCGTGGTGATCACCGGGACCCGCACACAGGTCGCCGATACCCGCAGGCCCGGCAGGCCCAGGATCTTGCGCGACTCGTTGCGGATCTTCAGCTCCTCGGAGGACCAGCCGTCCTCCTTGAGCGAACCGGCCCACGGCACCACGTTCAGCGCCAGCGGGGCCGGGAACGGACCGAGGTCGCCGACCACACCGCGCAGGTCGCCGGGGTGCGTGCCGAGGTTGGTGCCGGCCACCTTCTCCATCTGCGAGCGCAGCGTGTCGATGCCGGGCTGGCCGGCGCCGGAGGCCGCCTGGTAGGAGGCGGCCACCACCGAGGCCAGGCCGTAGCGCTGGTGCAGGGCGCCGAGGACCACGATCATCGACAGGGTCGTGCAGTTCGGGTTGGCGATGATGCCCTTGGGCCGGTTGCGCGCCGCCGAGGCGTTCACCTCCGGCACCACCAGCGGCACGTCCGGATCCATCCGGAACGCGCCGGAGTTGTCCACGGCGACCGCGCCCTTGGCGGCCGCGATCGGCGCCCACTGCGCCGACACCTCGTCGGGCACGTCGAACATCGCCACGTCGATGCCCTCGAAGGCCTCCTCGGACAGCGCCACGACCTCCAACTGCTCGCCTCGACAGGCGAGCTTGCGGCCGGCGCTGCGCGGCGAGGCGATCAAACGGATCTCGCCCCAGACGTCTTCGCGGGTGGACAGCAGATCGAGCATCACGGTGCCGACCGCTCCGGTCGCTCCCACGACCGCCAGGGTGGGCTTCTTTACAGTCATCGGCCGGTGCCTCCGTAAACCACGGCTTCTCCACCCTCGGCATCCAGGCCGAAGGCGGTGTGCAGCGCGGCGACGGCGTCCTTGACGACGTCGGCGCGGCAGACCACGGAGATACGGATCTCCGAGGTCGAGATCATCTCGGCGTTCACGCCGACATTGGACAGGGCCTCGAAGAACACCGCGGTCACCCCGGGGTGCGACTTCATGCCCGCGCCGACCAGCGACACCTTGGCGATCTGGTCGTCGAACAGCAGCGCCTCGAAGGCGATCATGGGCTGGACCTTCTGCAGCGCGGTGATGGCCCTGCGGCCGTCGCCCACCGGCAGAGTGAAGGAGATGTCGGTACGGCCGGTCGCCGCGGCCGAGATGTTCTGCACCACCATGTCGATGTTCAGCTCGGCGTCGGCGATGGTGCGGAAGATCTGGGCGGCCACACCCGGCTTGTCGGGCACCCCGACCACCGTGACTTTCGCCTCGCTGGTGTCGTGTGCGACGCCGGCGATGATGGCTTGCTCCACGGTCTCTCCTTCTACTTTCTCTTCTTTTGCCCGGACCCAGGTGCCCTCGTGCTGCGAGAACGAGGACCGGACGTGGATCGGGACGTGGAACCGGCGCGCGTACTCCACGCTGCGCAGGTGCAGGATCTTCGCGCCGGACGCGGCGAGCTCCAGCATCTCCTCGTAGGCGACCCGGTTCAGCTTGCGGGCTTTGGGCACCAGGCGCGGATCGGCGGAGAACACCCCGTCCACGTCGGTGTAGATCTCGCACACGTCGGCGCCCAGCGCGGCGGCCAGCGCCACCGCGGTGGTGTCCGAACCGCCGCGGCCCAGCGTGGTGATGTCCTTGGTGGTCTCCGAGACGCCCTGGAAGCCGGCCACGATGGTGATCGCGCCCTCGTCCAGCGCGGCCCGCAGCCGGCCCGGGGTCACCGAGGTGATCCGGGCCTTGTTGAACGACTGGTCGGTGATCACGCCGGCCTGCGAGCCGGTGAAGCTGCGGGCGTCCCCGCCCATGGAGTTGATGGCCATCGCGACCAGCGACATCGAGATGCGCTCGCCGGCGGTGAGCAGCATGTCGTACTCGCGGCCCTCCAGGATCGGCGAGACCTGCCTGGCCAGGTCGATCAGTTCGTCGGTGGTGTCCCCCATCGCGGACACCACCACACACACCTCATGCCCGGCCCGGCGCGTCTCCATGATGCGTTTGGCGACACGCTTGATGCTCTCGGCGTCGGCAACGGAGCTGCCCCCGTACTTCTGGACGATGAGGCCCACGCGGTGTCTCCCTCGGGTGAGGCGGTGTGCGGTAGAAAGGGCCGCCCGCAGACGGCCCGCCGTCATCGAGTCTAATCGGGGCCGCTGAGACGACCCTGAGCTTTCACCATGTGGGACCGGCCGCCGCCGCAGGTCAAGCGGCCGGTCGCGGATTGCTCTGGAGTGGCTGGGACCTGCGGGGTCAGCCGGTGGTCGCGCCGAGCCGGGACCGGGCCACCACCGACAGCAGCGCCCGCTGCACCGCCGAGGCCGCCGGGCCCCAGCTGGACAGGTAGGAGAACTGCCACCACCACAGGGCCTCGGTGACCCGCTCGGCCTTGTAGTGGGCCAGGCCGTGCGCCAGGTCGGCGCAGACCAGGGCCAGGTCGTCGGAGATACGCCGGGTCTCGATCTCGGACTTCGGGGCCAGCGGGTCGAACACCTCCTTGTAGGTGTTCACCGGCTTGAGTAAAGCGTTCAGCTTCTCGCGCAGCTCGTCCAGATCCGGGTCCGGGCCGGCGTCGGTCTCGAAGCGCTCGTCGGGCACCACGTCCCGGATGGCGCCCAGGCGCCCGCCGGCCAGCAGCAGCTGCGAGGTCTCCAGCAGCAGGATCGGCACGCTGCTCTCCGGGGCGTCGCCCCGGGCCACCGCGCGCACCGACAGCAGGAAGGAGGTGACCTGGTC
Organism: Catenulispora pinistramenti; assembly: GCF_018274385.1. GTDB lineage: Bacteria > Actinomycetota > Actinomycetes > Streptomycetales > Catenulisporaceae > Catenulispora > Catenulispora pinistramenti. The sequence goes on from NZ_JAAFYZ010000031.1 coordinate 54,896, forward strand.
GTGGATCTCGATCGCGAAGTCCGACAGATCATCGGAGGTCATCGGTTCAGACATCGAGCTGCCTTCTCCCCTCGAACGCCCGGCCGAGGGTGACCTCGTCGGCGTATTCCAGATCCCCGCCCACCGGCAGGCCCGATGCCAACCGGGTCACCCGCAGCCCCATCGGCTTGATCAGCCGTGCCAGATAGGTGGCGGTGGCCTCCCCCTCCAGGTTCGGGTCGGTGGCCAGGATCACCTCGGTGATCGCGCCGTCGGCCAGCCGCTTGAGCAGTTCCTTGACCCGCAGGTCGTCCGGGCCCACCCCGTCGATCGGCGAGATGGCCCCGCCCAGCACGTGGTAGCGGCCCCGGAACTCCCGGGTCTTCTCCACGGCGACGACGTCCTTGGACTCCTCCACCACGCACAGGCTGGCCGACTCGCGCCGCGGGTCCCGGCAGATCTTGCACTCCTGCTGCTCGGCGACGTTGAAGCAGATCGCGCAGAACCGCACCTGCTCCTTGGCCCGGATCAGCACCTCGGCCAGCCTGCGTACCTCGGCCGGGTCGGCCTGCAGCAGGTGGAAGGCGATGCGCTGGGCCGATTTGGGCCCGATGTTGGGCAGATGGCCGAGCTCGTCGATCAGGTCCTGGACCACACCCTCGTACATGGCAGAATCCCCTGGTCCGGCTCAGCCGAACAGGTTGCCGAGGTTGCCCAGGTCGGGCATCCCGCCACCGGCCAGCGGGCCCATCTTCTCCGAGGCCAGCTTGTCCGAGGCCGCGCGGGCGTCCCGCACCGCGGCGATCACCAGATCGGCCAGGGTCTCGGTGTCCTCCGGATCGGCGGCCTCGGGCTTGATCTCCAGCCCGACCAGGTCCCCGGTGCCGGTCACCTTCGCGGTCACCAGCCCGCCGCCGGCGCTGCCGGAGACGATGGTGTTCTCCAACTCCTGTTGCGCCTGGACCATCTGCTGCTGCATCTGCATGGCCTGGCCGAGCATGCCCTGCAGGTCCATGCCGCCGAAGTCAGGCAGCCCGCCGCCAGGCCCGGTCGCATCGGGGAAAGCCACTGTGCGTGCTCCTGTTCGTGCATGTTCGCCGCCGCTGTGTGAAGTCGTACTCGACCATACGCGCTCCGGGACCAAGGCGGCCAATACCGCGTGTCCCGGTCGAGAACGGCCGCCGACCGGCCCGGGTGACGTGCGACGCCCGGCCGGTTACCGCAGGAGAACGGTCGGCGGGCGGCGGTGGTTCCGGGCCTCCGGTCAAGGGTGCGGATGACTCTCAGTGACCAGTGCCGGAACGGCGGTCGGCGAAGATCCGAACCGCCGGTCCCGCACGCCGCACTTGGCCGATCACTGCTCGCCGTCCAACCGCTGCGCGCCGAGTTCGCGGATCACGAGTTCGTGGGCTGTCGCGTTGTCCTCGGCGAGGACTTCGTCGTATTCGGAGACGACGTCGTCCTCGGGGCGGACGGTCGGCGTGGGCGGCGGCGCGGGGGCCGACGGAGCGGGCGCCGGGGCCGGAGCCGATTGCCGGGGCTGAGCCTGCGGCGGCTGCTGCGGCGGCGCCGCTTGTTGCGGCGGCGGGGTCGGGGCCTGAGTCGCACGCGGCGGCTCAGGCCGCTGCTGCGACTGGTTCGGCTGTTGCGATTGCGATTGCTGCGGCGGAGGCGGAGGCGTCGACTGGGCCGGGGCCGGGGCCTGCGGGGGCTGATACGCACCCGGTGGCGGCGGCATCTGCGCCGGGGGCGGCGTCATCGAGACCCCGGACGACACCTGCGTCCCAGGGGTCTGCGACGGATCGACGATCGCGTCGACCTGCCACTTGAACCCGAACAGGTCCTGCACCGCCTGCCGCAGCGTGTCGGAGGTCTTCCGCCCCACGAAGCGGTCCCGCGCGCCGGCGTTCACGAACGCGACCTGCAACCGGTCGCCGTCCAGGCCGAGCACCTGCGCGTTCTGGCTGAGCAGCATCCAGCTCACCCGGCCGTCGCGCCGCTTGACCTCCTCGAGGAGGTCCGGCCACATGCGCCGGATGTCGACGCCGCCCGAAGCCGGGGACGGCGGGGGTTGCGAGGGCTGCGAGGGCTGATTCATCGGCGCGGCATCATCCGACGCCCACGCGGGCGGCTCGGGGGGAGCGCTCGATGTGGGCTCGGCGGCCCAGGAGGGGGCGCTTTCGGGAGCGGCTGATGCCGGGGCGAAATCGCTCGGCGGTCGCTGGTTGTGGTTGGTGTCGGGCGCGGCGGAGCCAGGTGTGTCGCCCGTTGCAGCTTGCGGCTCCGGGGCCGACGTGCCGCTACCAGGGCCTTGAGCCCAAGGCGGCGTGCCCAGCGCGCCGCCACCGGACTGCTGACCACCGGCATCGCCGCTCGGTGCATCGGCGCCCTGTTCCCAAGGCGGTGTCCCAAGCCCGGTCGACGGCTGATCACCAGCGCTGCTCGGCCCGCCGGCATTCAGCCCGCCGGCAGCTTGCTGCTGACCACCAGCGCCACCCGGCCCGCCGCCACCCTGCTCCCAGGGCGGCGTCCCGAGCCCCGCCGACTGCTGTCCCTCAGCACCCCGCGCGCCTCCGCCAGCCTCCGGCATCCCACCGGAGGCCTCCTGCTGACCCGCCTGACCCGCCTGACCCGCGCCACCCGGCCGCCGCACCGGCGGCTCGTCGTACTCGTCCGCGACCACCCGCGGCCCGCCGCCCATCGGTGCCATCGGCGCCGGTGCGGCGGCGCCCAGCACCACGCCGCGGCGCTCCAGCCGGTCCACACGGGCGACTAAGCCCTGTTCGGCGTCGTCGGCGCCGGGCAGCAACACGCGGGCGCAGACCAGTTCCAGCAGCAGGCGGGGAGCAGTGGCGCCACGCATCTCGGTCAGGCCGGTGTTGACCAGGTCGGCCGCGCGGGACAGCTCGGCGGCACCGAACGTCCGTGCCTGGGCCGCCATCCGCTCGAACTGGTCGTCGGGGACGTCGATCAGCGCCCGGGCCGCGCCGGGATCGGTGACCGCGTTCAGGACCACCAGGTCCCGGAAGCGTTCCAGCAGGTCGGTCAGGAAGCGGCGGGGGTCGTGGCCGCTCTCGACCACCTGGTCGACCAGGCCGAACACGGCCGCGCCGTCGTGCCCGGCGAAGGCCTCGATCAGCCGGTCCAGCAGCGCGGCGTCGGTGTAGCCGAGCAGGCCGGTGGCCATCGCGTAGCTGACGCCGTTCTCGTCAGCACCGGCCAGCAGCTGGTCCAGCACCGACATCGCGTCGCGCGCCGAGCCGGCACCGGCCCGCACCACCAGCGGCAGCACCTCCGGCTCCACCTTGATGCCCTCGCGCGCGGTGATGTCGGTCAGGTGCTCGCGCAGCACGCCCGGCGGGATCAGCCGGAACGGATAGTGGTGGGTGCGCGACCGGATGGTCCCGATCACCTTCTCCGGCTCGGTGGTGGCGAAGATGAACTTCAGGTGCGGCGGCGGCTCCTCCACCACCTTCAGCAGCGCGTTGAAGCCCGCCGAGGTCACCATGTGCGCCTCGTCGATGATGTAGATCTTGAACCGGGACGCGGCCGGCGCGAAGAAGGCCCGCTCCCGCAGATCGCGGGCGTCGTCCACGCCGCCGTGCGAGGCCGCGTCGATCTCGATCACGTCGATCGACCCGGGCCCGCCGTTGGCCAGCTCCACACACGACCGGCAGACCCCGCAGGGCGTCGGCGTGGGCCCCTGTTCACAGTTCAGGCAGCGCGCCAGGATCCGCGCGCTGGTGGTCTTGCCACACCCCCGCGGTCCGCTGAACAGGTAGGCATGGTTGACCCGGCCGTTCCGGAGGGCCTGCTGCAAGGGCAGGGTCACGTGCTCCTGGCCGACGACCTCCTCAAAGGTCTCGGGCCGATAGCGGCGATAGAGCGCGAGGGACACGTAGCAAAGGTAGCGGCTGACACCGACAACAGGACAAAAAAGAACTCCCATGCACCCGCCAGAGCACACCGACCCTTGCTGCCGTCAAGCCCTGGGGGAGTTAAGTGTGGTGACGCCGCATGGGAGTCCGGGGGTAAGTATATAGGAGTGCGGACCCACCCCGGGAGTCGGGTATGCTTTCCGGCGGAGGATTCGCCTAGTGGCCTAGGGCGCACGCTTGGAAAGCGTGTTGGGGGCAACCCCTCGCGAGTTCGAATCTCGCATTCTCCGCACCCGCCCAGCTGGGCGTATGAAGGCCCGGACCAACGGTCCGGGCCTTCGGTGTTTCTCCTCTTGCCCCGAGCCGAGGAAACGGCCATGTCGGAACCGGTGTCACCGTTCGCCGAGTACCTCCCGTCGCCGGTCAGCCGGGCGGCGGCGGTGGTCCCGGCGCTGGCCGAGGCGGTCGGGGACGACCTCGGGGCGCTGGCCGAGGTGCAGGTCGAAGCGCGGGGCGGGGTGGTCTCGGACTGGACCGGGCGGATCGGGCGGACGCTGGGCGACAAGCGGAGCATGGTGGTCGTCGCGCGGGTCGGGGCGGAGGTCGCCGGGTACGCGAATGTGATTCATCTCGCAGTGCACGCCGGCGACGGCGCGCCCGAGGGCCACTATTTGATGGGCGTGTCGGTGGTTCCGCGGTGGCGGCGGCGCGGGATCGGGGACGCGTTGACCCGGTGGCGGATGGCCTGGGTCTGGGAGCGGGAGCCCGATGTCTGGTGCTTCATCTCAGCGGCCAATCCCGCGTCCATCGACCTGCACCTGGGCCTCGGGTTCGTCGAAGTGCGACGCGCGCCGGTCCTGCAAGGGGTGCCCTTCGACTGCGGCGAAGGGGTACTGCTGCGGGCCCGCCGACCCTGAGCGCATCTCACACTTTCGAGTGACGGGCCCCGCACAGCAGTCCCCATTCGGCATCCAGCCCCGCCCCTCACACCCCGAGCCGTACCAGGAATTCCTCAAGCTTCTCGGACATGCGCGCGATCTGCTCCTCGGTGGTCAGCATCTCCTCGATCCGGCCGCCGAGCGCGGGCGTCTTCGTCCCACGGATGTACAAGGAGCACGCGAGGTCCGAGCACAGGTAGAGCCCCGCGGAGTTGCCCTGGCGTCCGGCGTCGCCGGCCTTGCGCCCCGTCATCAGCGTGACGCCGCCGCCCGGATGCGCCGTGAAGCACAGCGTGCACAGGTTCCACTTCAGGAACCCCTTGCGGCTGGCGGCGCTGCGCAGCGTGACCCCGATCAGCCCGCCCCCGCGCGGCGCCACCAGGTACGCCCGGTCCAGGGCCCGGTGGTCACGCCAGCCGAGGAAGTCGAGTTCGGACCACGGCAGGTCAGCCATGTCGCGGGGCATAGGAATACGTTTGGCCTCGCCCTTGGAACAGTTGGCGAAACTGTCGCGGAGGGCGTCTTCGGTCACGGGGTGCATGAGATCGAGCTAACAGGGCGCGCTCGGGACGGTAAAGCGGATTTCCCAACACCTTGCCCACGACAGTGCCCGGACCGTGTTCGGCCCGGGCACTGTCCACTGTGTGACCTATTACTGCGTGACCTGCTACTGCGCGCTACTGCGTGACCTACTGAAGCGTCGCGAGCAACGAGGTCGTCGTGGCGATGGCCGTCGACAACTCGCCGCTCTGGACGGCGGCGAGGAACTGGTCCTCACTCACTTGCGCGGCAACGTACGGACCGTCCGCCACGGAGTAGGTCTGACCGGGATCAGGGATGTCCCGGCCGGGCGTACCGGTCTGGCTGGCGTCCAGTCCCAGGGTCATGGTCACCGCCGGCTTGTTGGCGTCGGCGGGGAAGAACCAATACTGGTAGGCCGAAGCCTCGGTCGAGAGGATGGTCCCCTTACTGTCCATCGGCTTCTCTCTCCAGACCACCAACTTCCCGCCGGGCACCGTCTTTGTCGTGGCGTCGACGTCCGGCGGGTACGGCGGCGAACTGATCGACCGCTGGAAAGTTTCCTGGCTCCCCGTTTCCCAGGTCAGCGTGTTCTTGCCGGTAGGCCCGGTCACGACCAGCCGCGTCTGCATCATCGAGGTGTCGACGCCGGCCTTCACCCCCGCCGGGAGCGCGGGCGCCGCGGCCGCCGAGATCTGCGACTCGGTCTGGGTGAACGTGGCCAGCGTGTCCTTCGAGACCGCGGTATGCGGATCGAGCAGGTACTCCAGCTTGTTCAGCCCCGGCTTGGCCAGCATCGCGACGACGTCGTCGGCGGACACCAACAGCCCCGAGGGGTCGTAGGACGTGTCGTAGCGATTCAGATCCGGGGGCCACTGCGCACCGGTCGGATAGTCCGACGGCTCGTGGTCCGCGTACTGGAGTTTCGCAGTCGTCGTCGTCACCTGGATGTTGAACGCGTACTTGGTCCGGTCGTCCGGAACGAACGTCACCGACAGATCCCTGGCCGCGACCGTCTTGGCCGTGCTCGCCTTCAAGATGTCCGCCGGATAGTAGTCCCCGCCCGCGCGGACCAGATCGGCAGCGGTACTGCTCCCCTGATGGATGTAGACGGTCCCGCCGTCCACCGCCTTGGTCTGGCAGTCGGCCCTGGCTGGGCAGGCGACGGCCTTGATGACATCGGCTTGGTTAGTCGGCGCCGTCCCGACCCACATGGTCACCTGGTTCGTCCCGGTCGCACCGGTCAGAACAGCCGGTGAGAGGGGGGCGGAGCCGAAGTTCGTGGTCGACGATCCGACGGTGATCCCCTCCGGCAACAACGGCTGCAGCAACCCGGGCAGTTGCCGTCGGACGTCCAGGACCTTCTGGACGCTGCTCAACACCGGCCCGAACGGCAGCTTCCCGCTCGGGTCCGCCGAACTGGCGGCGGACGACACCTGGTTCACCGGGCCCTGATTCCCGTGCCCGCCCGGCGTCGCCCCGGACACCAATGCGAACGTCCCCATCACGGCCACCGCGCTCAACGTGGCGCCGCCGACGGCGAACATCCGGTTCCGGCGCCGCTGCGCGTCCCCGCGGGCGATGGACCCGCTCGCGAGGTCCCGCAACGGCGGTTCGGCCTCGGCGAAAGCCGTGCCGAGCAGGCCGCGCACGGCCCCGTCGTCTTCGTTCATCTCGATACTCATGTCAGGTCTGCTTCCTCGCTCCTGCTCACGATCGGCCTGACGTCTCGGCTAATCCGGCCAGCGGTTCCCGCAACAGCGCCAGGCCGCGGCTGGCCATGCTCTTCACCGCGCCTTGGGAGATGTCGAGGATCCCCGCGGTCTGCTCCACGCTCATGTCCTCCCAGTACCGCAGCACCACCACGGCACGGGTACGCGGGGGGAGTTGCTTGAGCGCGGCCAGCACCGCGAGGCGGGTCTCGGTCGGTTCGGCCGGCGACGCCTTCTCGGGGAGGTGTTCCAGGGGCACCGTTTCCCGGTGCCGCTTCCTGGAGTCCAGAAAGCACCGGTAGACCACCTGCCGCGCGTAGGCACCGGGGTTGTCCGCGGCCCGGACCCGGTTCCAATGGCGGTAGATGCGGTCGAAGGCGATCTGGACAAGATCCTCTGCGAAGTGCCAGTCACCGCAGAGCAGGTAGGCCGACCGCCGCAGATGGCCCTGGCTGGCCACCGCGAACTCGCGGAACTCCTCCCGGAAGTCGGGATGCTCCGCGCCGCGGCTTCCCATATGGATTCTCACGTCAGTGTCGACTCCCGTAAACCCGGCGCGGGTTCGTAGGCGGCCCGAGATTTTCTCCCAGCGCTGCCACGCTCACCCGTCACGCCCGCCCCCACCACGTCGGGAACGTCACAGTCCGGTCCCGAACCGTCACGATTTTGTGCCCTCTTTGCCGATCGGGAGCCACCTTGCCGAACCGGTCCGGCTACCCTGGTGCCGTGATCTTCAAGCGCATCGGCGAAGGGCGGCCCTACCCCGACCACGGACGCTCCTTCAAGGAGTGGGCCGAGGTGGCCCCGCGCCAGATCCGCCTGGACCAGCTCATCACCACCAAACGCCACCTGGACCTGGACGCCCTGCTGTCGCAGGACTCCACTTTCTACGGCGACCTGTTCGCACACGTCGTGCACTGGCACGGCGGCTACTACCTGGAGGACGGCCTGCACCGCGCGGTGCGCGCCGCATTGCAGCAGCGTACGGTGCTGCACGCCCGGGTACTGGACCTCGACGAATGAGGGGCCGGGCCGCCACGCTGACCGGCGCCGCCGTGATCGTCGCGGCGCTGGCCGCCGTGCTCTGGTCCGCGAACCGGCCGGGACCGTCGGCGGCCAAGGCCGGCGACTGCATCACGACCCCGGCCGCCGGCAGCTTCAAGACCGTCGGCTGCACCGACGGCGGCGCGGCGTTCAAGGTGGCCGCGGTGCTCGCCGGCGGCGACAGCAACGGCTGCGACGCCTATCCCGCGGTGGTCCTGTCCGTTGTGGACAAGAACCGCACCAAGACTCTCTGCCTCGACAGCGCCAAGTAGCGACGCCGACGCCGCTGCGGGCCCCGCGGGCACCGGGCGCACTACGCTGCCAGGGTGAGTGATCTCCGGGAGTTGCTGAGGTCCGGGCTCTTCCGGCGGCTGTTCGCGACCCGTCTGACCGGTCAGTTCGGCGACGGCGTGTTCCAGGTGGCCCTCGCCGCCTTCGTCGTGTTCTCCCCGGAGAAGGAGGCGACGGCCGCCGACGTCGCGAAGGCGTTCGCGACCCTGCTGATCCCGTTCACCGTCATCGGCCCGTTCGCCGGCGTCTTCCTGGACCGCTGGCGCCGCCGCCAGGTGCTGCTCTACGCCAACCTGCTGCGGGCCGTGATCGTGCTGCTCGTGGCCACCCAGGTCCTGGCCGGACACAGCGGATTCCTCTTCTATGCCTCCGCGCTGGCCGTCCTGAGCTGCAACCGCTTCATCCTCGCCGGACTGTCCGCCGCTCTTCCACAGGCTGTGGACAACGATCGGCTCGTGGTGGCCAACGCGGTCTCGCCGACCGCCGGGACGCTGGCCGCGACGCTCGGCGGCGCCGTCGGTGTGGTGGTCCGCGCGCTGGTGGGGGCCGGGGACGGCGCGAACGCCCTGATCCTCGTCGTCGGCGCTGTCCTCTATATGGCGAGCGGTCTAGTAGCGCGCACCATGCCGCGCGACTCGCTCGGTCCGGACGAACGTCCCCAGACCTCCACCTGGAGCGAGCTGAAGGTCGTCGCCCGGGGCCTGGGAGAGGGCCTGCGACATCTCAGGGAACGCAAACCGGCAGCCGCCGCTCTGGCCGCCATCACCGCGAACCGGTTCTGTTACGGCCTGACGACCATCATGGTCCTGCTGCTGTTCCGCAACACCTTCAACGATCCGCAGAACACCAACGCCGGTCTGCGCGGCTTCGGCACCGCGGTAGCGGTCTCCGGAGCCGGCTACTTCGTCGCCGCCGTGGCTTCGCCGATCATCTTGCGCCATATCGGTTTGCCGACCTGGATCACGGTCTGCATGGTCGCCTCCGCGATCGTCCTGGCCGCGTCCGCCACCTGGTGGCGCGTCCCGCCGTTGCTGGCCGGCGCGCTGGTCCTGGGGTTCCTGGCTCAGGGACAGAAGATCTGTACCGACACCACTGTGCAGCGCAATGTGGACGACACGTATAGAGGACGCGTCTTCTCGCTCTACGACATGCTCTTCAACGGCGCCTTCGTCGCGGCGGCAGCGGTGGCCGCCGCGACCCTGCCCGCGTCCGGTAAGTCGATCGCGCTGCTCTATGCGACCGTCGCCGTGTACCTGCTGGGCGGAATCGCCTACGCCTGCTTCCGTTCGGCGTCGCGTTCGGCCCACCAGGACCGCAGTTCCGTGACCGCCGTGTCGTGATCCACCGGGCCGCGGTCCATGCGCAGCTCCAGCAGGAACTTGTACGCGGCCCCGACTTCCGGTCCCGGCTTGATGGCGAGGATCTCCATGATCTCGTTGCCGTCCAGATCGGGGCGGATCGCGTCGAGCTCTTCCTGCTCGCGCAGCTCGGCGATCCGGCGCTCCAGATCGTCGTAGGCGTGTTCCAGCATCAGGGCCCGGCGGCGGTTGCGGGTCGTGCAGTCCGAGCGGGTCAGCTTGTGCAGCCGTTCCAGCAACGGCCCGGCGTCGCGCACATAGCGGCGCACCGCGCTGTCCGTCCACTCCGCCTCGCCGTAGCCGTGGAACCGCAGATGCAGCTCCACCAGCCGCGAGGTGTCGTCGATGATCTCCTTGCTGTACTTCAGTTTCCGCAGCCGCGAGGCTGTCATGTGCGCCCCCACGACCTCGTGGTGATGGAACGACACACCGCCGCCGGGCTCGAAGCGGCGGGTCTTCGGCTTGCCGATGTCGTGCAGCAGCGCGGCCAGGCGCAGGATCAGGTCCGGGCCCTCGGTCTCCAGCGCGATGGCCTGTTCCAGCACCGTCAGGGTGTGCTCGTAGACGTCCTTGTGCCGGTGGTGCTCGTCGATCTCCAGCCGCAGTTTGGGCAGCTCCGGCACCACGATCTCGGCCAGCCCGGTGTCCACCAACAGCGTCAGACCGTCCCGCGGATTCGCGGCGGTGAGCAGTTTGGAGAGCTCGACCTGCACCCGCTCGGCGCTGACGATGGTCAACCGCTCGGCCATCTCGGTCATCGCCTGCCGCACCTGGGGCGCGACGCCGAACCCGAGCTGCGCGGCGAACCGGGCCGCGCGCATCATCCGCAGCGGATCGTCGGAGAAGGACATCTCCGGGGTGCCGGGAGTACGCAGCAGCCCCGCGTCGAGATCGCTCAGACCGCCATAGGGGTCGATGAACTCGAACCGCTCGGGATCGGCGGTCAGCCGCACCGCCATCGCGTTCACCGTGAAGTCCCGGCGGAACAGGTCGTCCTCGATCGAATCGCCGTAGGCCACCGCGGGCTTGCGCGACTCGCGGTCGTAGGCCTCGGAACGGAAAGTGGTGATCTCCAGCTTCGCGCCGGCCTTCTGCGCGCCGACCGTCCCGAACGCGATGCCGACGTCCCACACCGCCTCGGCCCAGCCCTGCACCAGTTTCAGCACCTGCTCCGGGCGCGCGTCGGTCGTGAAGTCCAGATCGTCACTGGGCCGGCCCAACAGCGCGTCCCGGACCGGACCGCCCACCAAAGCCAGGCTGTGACCTGCGGCGGCGAACCGTCCGGCGAGCTCGCCGACCACCGGCGCGACTCGTAGCAGTTCTGTTACCGCCGCCCGCTGTGCCTGGTCAAGCTGCGGGTCCGGGAGTCGCTGCTGGTCGGTGTGCATGGTGTCCGAGTTTACGTGTCGGGGCGCGGTGGCCGGGCCGGACTACGATTCGTCAGGTGACCAGCCGAGTCTTGCGCGCACTCTCCGCCTTCACGCTGTTCGTGGGTGCCGCGAGCCTGCTGCCCGGCAGCGCGCGCGCCGACACGGCCCGCTCCGACTCGCCGACCGTCCAGGTCGGGATCACCGGGGTCGCGCCCCAGATCCCGGACTTCGGCGACCTCTCCAAGCCGATGGCGTTCTCCGGCAAGGTGGCCAACAACGGCTCGACCACGCTGCGGGACATCCATCTGGAGATCCGCCGCTCGCTGGTGTACAACCGCTCGGCGATGGGCTCCACCCCCAACGGCGGCGGCGGGCAGCCGGACATCGCGAAGGTGTCGGTCCCCAAAATCGCCCCGGGCGCCAGCCAGAACTGGCAGTTCACGCCGAAGGAGCTGGATTTCTTCGGCTCCAACCAACCGACATCCGGGGTCTACGCGGTCGACATCGACGCCTTCGACTCCGACGGGACCTTCCTCAGCGGCGCGCGGACGTACACGATGTGGGAGCCGACCAAGATGAAGGACGCCGCGCCGGCCCGGATCGCCCTGATGTGGCCGGTGGTCGGTCAGCCCGGCCTGACCGGACAGAAGGTGCCGAACTCCGCGGCGGACCCGATCGTGGCCGACCAGACGACGGCGCAGCAGTTCGCCCCGGGCGGACGACTGGACCGGGTCCTGGACGACGCCTCGGGCATCACGGTCAACTGGCTGGTCGATCCGGATGTGCTGTACACGGCGAACGCGCTGGAGAACGGCTATTTCTATCCCGACCAGAACCAGAAACTGACCGGCGGCCCCGCCACGGATCCGACGAACTGGTACACCAAGGCCACCGGCCTGCTCGGGGCCGGGCAGAACTGCTGGAACCTCCTGTACGGCGACCCGGATCTGAACACCTTGTCCCGCAGCGCGGCCGGCCAGGATCTGCTGGACGTGGCCGCCGGCACCCACGCCGGAGTCGGCGGCTGCCGGCAGAGCGACCAGGTCATCGCCTGGCCTTCCGACGGCCAGGCCGACGCCACCACCCTGAACGCGATCGCCGGTACCAAAACGCCGAACCTGATCCCGCTGGTGGGCTCCACCACTGCCTACTCCTGGCCGTCGGCACACGCCGCCCTGCCGAACAGCCCGAGCACGATCGTCTACGACAGCTACCTGTCGTCCGTCTTCACCGACCCCGCCAAGGCCACCCCGTCGCTGAGCGACACCGGCGTCCTGGCCGGGCAGCAGTGGCTGGCGCAGACCGCGCTGGCCAACCTGGACAACACCGGACGGGCCCTGGTGGTGGCGCCCCCGCGCGACTTCGACCCGGCGCCGGCCCTGATCAACGCCATCAAGGCCATGAGCACGGTGCCCACGGCGCTCCAGTGGTTCCAGTTCGACAGCCTGGACCGGGTGCTCAGCGCGCCGGCCACGCCCGAGCACATCTCGGCACTGACCAAGCCCGCCACGCCGAACGCGCCGAACTCCGTGGTGCAGACGGCCTGGGACAGCCAGCAGCTCTACCACGCGCTGCACACGATCATGCCGGGGCACACGTACGACACCACTGTGCCGCTGCGGCCGGTGGCGACCTGGTGGCGGAACCACGGCGGTGCCCAGACGTACGGGCAGACCGTCTACAACACGGTGGTCGCCGACCACGCTCTGGTGTCCTTCGGCACACAGACCCCGCCGTTGACCATGTCCGGCAAATCCGGAACAGTCCCGGTGACGATCAACAACCGCACCAATACGACCATCCGCATCTATCTGCGCGCACACGATGAGGGCGCGCACACGATGGAGCTCAAGTTCGATGAGGACCAGGGCCCGCACACCGTGGACCCGGGCCAGACGGCCACGGTCCGTATCCCGGTCCAAGCCCGGGGTAACGGGCAGCAGGTGACTCTCAGCGCCACTCTGTACACCTGTGAAGACCTCAGCCAGAACTGCACGTATTATCCGTCGGGCTTGTTCACACCCCTGAAGGGCGGCTTCACCACTGTCACCGTGAAGGTCAGCCGCATCGGCATCATCGCCCTTGCTCTGATCATCGGATCGGGACTGCTGCTGATCCTGCTGATCGGATTGCGCGTCTACCGCGCCAAGCGCGCCCATCACGCCCCCGCACAGGACACAATGGCAAGTTGAAACACCGACAATGATCGGACGACCGACCCACGGACGCGGGGAGCGCTGGAGAAATGACGAGCGACGGCAGTGGTCTGTGGCACCCGGATCCGCCGCGCGAGGACGACGACTCCCGGCCCCGGCGGGCGCCGCAGCCCGGTCCGGGCGGACCGCAGGGTGGTGATCCTCGTCACGCTCCGGCCCCCGGGCCCGCTTCCCAGCAGCCGTGGACGCCGCAGTCCGAACCGCGCTTCGACCCGCAGACCGGCCGCCCGCTAGCCCCCGGCCCGGGACGGCCCCAGCC
>NZ_JAAFYZ010000310.1 GCF_018274385.1 Catenulispora pinistramenti
CCCCAGGCCCACCCCCGTGGTGTTGTCCCGGTCCCCGAGACGCTGGAACGGCGTGAATATCCGGTCCCAGTCCTCCGGCCGGATCCCCGGCCCCCGGTCGGCCACCCGCAGCTCCACCCGCCCGGCCAGCTCCGAGGCGGTGAGCAGCACCGGCCGGTCCTGCGACCCGTGCTTGAGCGCGTTCGCGATCAGGTTCGCCACCGCCCGCTCCAGCAGCACCGGGTCGGCCTGCACCTCCGGCACCCCGGCCAGTTCCTGGAAGTCCACCTGGGAGCGGTCGATGCCCAGGCTGTCCAGCGCCATCGCCGCGACGTCCTCGATCGCCACGTCCTCCATGTGCAGGTTCAGGGCCCCGGCCTGCAGCCGGCTCATGTCCAGCAGGTTGTCCACCAGCCGCGAGAGCCGGTCCAGCGACTCCTCGGCGCCGGCCAGCAGCTCCGCGCGGTCCTCGTCGGACCACTCCACCGACGTGTCCCGCAGCGAGGCCACCGACAGCTTGGCCGCCGACAGCGGGGTCCGCAGGTCGTGGGAGACCGCGGCCAGCAGCGCCGTGCGCATCTTGTCCGCGGCCGCCAGCGGCACCGCCTCGGCGGCCTGCCGGGCCAGCCGCGAGCGCTCCAGCGCCACCGCCGCCTGGGCCGCGAACGCGGTCAGCACGTGCTGGTCGGCGGCCGGCAGCGCGCGCCCGCGCAGCACCAGCATCGCGTCCGGCCCGGCGTGCACCAGCACGTCGGCCTCGCCGGGCGTCCGGCACGGCATCGTCCCGGTCCCGGAGGTGGCCGCGACGATCCGCCACGCGTCCGGGTCGTCGGCCTCGTCCGGCAGCACCGGCGCGCTCGGGTCGATCCGCTCCAGCAGCGCCACCGAGTCCATGCCGAAAGTCTCCCGGAACCGGCCCAGCAGCGCCCCGATCGCCTCGTCCCCGCGCAGCACCGAGCGCGCCAGCTCGGACAGCGTCTCAGCCTCCGCCGAGGCCTTCCCGGCCCGCCGCTCCTGCCGCGAGGCGAAGTCCACCACCGAGGCCACGATCAGCGCGACCAGCGCGAACACCACCAGTGCCAGGATGTTCTGCGGATCGTTGATGGTCAGCCGGTAGAACGGTTTGATGAAGTAGTAGTTCAGCAGCAGCGAGGCGGTCAGCGAGGCGAAGAACGCCGACAGCAGCCCGCCCAGCCGTGCCACCGCGACCACCCCGGCCAGGAAGATCAGCACCTGGTTGGTCAGGTTCAGCTCGGAGCGCAGGGCGTCCAGGATCACGGTGAGCACGATCGGCACGATCAGCCCGGCCACCGGCCCCCACCAGCGCGGCCCGGTCTCCGGCTGCCGCAGCACCCGCCGGACCCAGGTCCAGCGGCTCTGGTCCGCCGCCGACCGCTCGTGGGTGACCATGTGCACGTCGATGTCGCCGGACTGCTGCACCACGGTCTCGCCGATGCCGTAGCCGCCGAGGAACCGCTCCACCCGCCCGCGCCGGGACACGCCGATCACCAGCTGGGTGGCGTTCTCGGCGCGCGCGAACTGCAGCAGCGCGTTCGGGATGTCGTCGCCGACCACCGAGTGGAAGGTCCCGCCCAGGGACTCCACCAGATCCCGCTGCTCGGCCAGCAGCGCCGGCGAGGCGCCGGTCAGGCCGTCGGAGCGGGCCACGTGCACGGCCAGCAGGTCCGAGCCCTTGGCGCCGACCCGCTGGGCGATGCGCGCGCCGCGCCGGATCAGCGTGGAGCCCTCGGGCCCGCCGGTCAGCGCGACCACGATCCGCTCGCGGGTCTCCCAGACCTTGTCGATGCCGTGCTGGTCGCGGTAGCGCTGCAAGGCCTCGTCCACCCGGCCGGCCACCCACAGCAGCGCCAGCTCGCGCAGGGCGCCCAGGTTGCCGGGCCGGAAGTAGTTGGACAGCGCGGCGTCGATCTTCTCCGGCTTGTAGATGTTGCCGTGCGCCATCCGGCGCCGCAGCGCCTCCGGGGCCATGTCGATCAGCTCGATCTGGTCCGCCGAGCGCACCACCTCGTCCGGCACCGTCTCCTGCTGCGGGACCCCGGTGATCTTCTGGACGACGTCGTTCAGCGACTCCAGGTGCTGGACGTTGAGCGAGACTATGACGTCGATCCCGACGGCCAGCAGCTCCTCGACGTCCTGCCAGCGCTTGGCGTTGCGCGAGCCGGGGATGTTGGTGTGCGCGAGCTCGTCGATCAGCACCACCGAGGGGTGCCGCTCCAAGATGGCGTCGATGTCCATCTCTTCGAAGTCCGAGCCCCGGTACTCCATCCGGCGGCGCGGCACGATCTCCAGGCCTGCCAGCATGGCCTGGGTGTGCGGCCGGTCGTGGGTCTCCACGAAGCCCACGACCACGTCACCGCCCCGCTCGGCGCGGCGCTGGGCCTCGTCGAGCATGTGGTAGGTCTTGCCCACGCCGGGGGCCGCACCCAGGTAGACGCGCAGCTTGCCACGCGCGCTCATCGCACCATCACTCCAGTCACCGCGGTCACGTCACTGATCGTCGCACGCGGGCGAATGAGTGGATAACCGCTGGCGTTTGCATCTCGTTTGCAATTCTTCAAACAACCCGGATCGCCTACCTCATCCCGTCGGCCAGCGGGCCCAGGGACAGCGCCGGGAGGAAGTTCAGCAGGGCCAGCAGCACCGCCGCGCCGGTGGCCAGTGCGACGAAGTTCACGCCCGAGGCGCGCAGCGTGCCGGTGGTCACGGCGCCCGGCTTCTGCCCGGCGAGCCGCCCGGCCAGCGCGAGCACGAAGACCATCGGCAGATAGCGGCCGACCAGCATGGTCACGCACATCCCGAGGTTGTAGAACGGCGTGTTCCCGGAAAGTCCCCCGAACGAACTGCCGTTGCTCTGGGTGGTGCTGGTCGCGGCGTAGACGACCTCGCTCAGGCCGTGCGCGCCGCTGTTGCCCATCCCGGCCCGGCCGGCCGGCAGCGCGACCGCGATCGCCGAGGCGACCAGGATCAGCGTCGGCGCGACCAGCGCGTAGCTGACCACGTACCGCATCTCGCCGACGCCGATCCGCTTGCGCAGGTACTCCGGGGTCCGGCCGACCATCAGGCCGCCGATGAACACCGCGACCAGGACGATCATGATCAGCCCGTACAGCCCGGACCCGGTCCCGCCCGGGGCGATCTCGCCGAGCATCATCGCCGCCATCAGCGTGCCGCCGCCGAGCGAGGAGAAGCTGTCGTAGGAGGAGTTCGCCGCGCCGTCGGCCGAACCGGTCGCCGACAGGCCGAACATCGTCGACCCCGGCACCCCGAACCGCACCTCGGTGCCCTCGGTCTGGCCGCCCACGGCCGTCGGCACCGTCCCGGAGTGCGCGCCCTGGGCCAGGCTCGCCGCGAGGAGCAGCCCGACGAACAGGATCCCGACCACGGTCAGCAGCGTCCAGCTCTGCTTCAGCGAGCCGACCAGGCGGCCGAAGGTGCGGATGAACGCGACCGGCACCAGCAGCATCAGCAGGATCTCGATCCCGTTGCTCCAGGCGTTCGGGTTCTCGAAGGGATGTGCGCTGCTGGCGTTGAAGAAGCCGCCGCCGTCGCCGGACATCAGCTTGATCGGCTCCCAGGACGCGACCGGTCCGCCGACGATCTTCTGCGTGCCGGCGCCGCCGGCCAGCGTGGGGGACAGCTGCGTCCCGTGCAGGTTCTGCTCGACGCCGAGCGCCAGCAGCACGATCCCGGCGACCGCCGCGATCGGCAGCAGGATCCGCACGATCGAGCGCACCAGGTCCACCCAGAAGTTGCCCAGGTCCTTGGTGCTGTGCCGGGTCAGGCCCCGAACCAGCGCCAGCGCCACGCACAGCCCGACCGCCGCCGAGGCGAACGCCTGCACCCCGAGCCCGGCCATCACCGAGACGTGGCCCATCGTGGTCTCGCCGGCGTAGTTCTGCCAGCTGGTGTTCGTGGTGAAGCTGACCGCCGTGTTGAGCGCGAGCATCCACCCCAGGCCGGGGTGCCCGTGGTCCCACGGCAGCAGGTCCTGCCAGAGGAACAGGAAGAACAGCGCGGCGATCGACATGGCCGTGAACGCCAGCGTCGCGGTCAGATAGCGGCGCCAGTCCTGTTCGCCGTCCGGGTCGATGCCGACGGTCCGGTAGATCGCCTTCTCGATGCGCCAGTGCCGGTCGCTGGTGAAGGCGCGGGCCATGTAGTCGCCGAGCGGGACGTGGACGGCCACCAGGACCATCAGCAGGAAGGCGGCTTGGAGCCAGCCGGCTGTGCTCATCTCAGTTCGCCTTCACGGGGTAGGTCCGGTCCAGATCCACGTTCAGCTGCAACACGTTCACGGCCGGCTCGCCCAGGAAGCCGAGGCCCCGGCCGGAGGTGTGCTTGTGCACCAGCTTCAGCACCTCGGCGACCGGCACCTGCCGGGCCGCGGCCACCCGCGGCGCTTGGAGCCGGGCGTAGTCCGGGCTGATGTCCGGGTCCAGGCCGCTGCCGCTGCCGGTGACCGCGTCGGCCGGGACCACCGGATGCGCCGGGGCGTCGCCGCGGATCGGGGTGACCACGGCTGCGCTGTAGTCCTCGCCGGGCTTGGCGCACTCGACCTTCGCGCCCTGGTACGTCGCCACGAACGGCGCGGCCGGGCAGGCCTGGTTCAGGCTGACGACCCGGGTCACGGTCCCGACGTTGCCGCCGGAGTAGTACACGCCGAGCACCGCGCCCACGCCGTCCGGCGTGCAGAACGGCCGCGCGCCGGAGACGTGTTCCAGCGTGCCGACCTTCACGCTGCGGGTGCAGACGTTCGTCAACAGCGAGGTCTTGCCGGGGTCGCCCGGGGTCGGCAGCGTGTCGACCACGTTCTCCGGGCCCAGGTTGCTCGCGCCGGTCGCGGTCGGGTCTTCGCCGTCGGGTCGCGACTGGAAGTACTGGGGGACGGCGTTCCCCTGGGAATCGGTGAAGCTCTGGCCGATCAGGCTGCTGCCGGCCGCGATCCGCGAGCCCTCGGCCTGGTGGTGCAGGAACGGCACGTGCGCCACCGCGACCGTGGCCAGCGGGTAGACGACCCCGACCAGCAGGGTCAGCGCGATCACCATCTTGAGTGCCGCGAAATAAGTCCGGAAAGTACGCATGCTGTCACATCCCCGGCAGGAACCGGACGAGGCACAGATCCAGCGCCTTGATCGCGATGAACGGCGCGATCAGGCCGCCGAGGCCGTAGACCCACAGGTTGCGGGTCAGCAGCGCCGAGGCGCCGGCCGGCCGGTAGCGGACGCCGCGCAGCGCCAGCGGGATCAGGGCCACGATGATCAGGGCGTTGAAGACGACGGCCGACATGATCGCCGACTGCGCCGAGTGCAGGCCCATCACGTTCAGGGCTTTCAGGCCCGGATAGACCACGCCGAACATGGCCGGCAGGATCGCGAAGTACTTCGCGACGTCGTTGGCGATGGAGAACGCGGTCAGCGCGCCGCGGGTGATCAGCAGCTGCTTGCCGATCTCCACGATCTCGATGATCTTCGTGGGATCGGAGTCCAGGTCCACCATGTTCCCGGCCTCCTTGGCGGCCGAGGTACCGGTGTTCATCGCCACCCCGACGTCCGCCTGGGCCAGCGCCGGGGCGTCGTTGGTGCCGTCCCCGGTCATCGCCACCAGCTTGCCCTCGGCCTGCTCGGCCTTGATCCGGGCCAGCTTCTGCTCGGGCGTGGCCTCGGCCATGAACTCATCGACCCCGGCCTCGGCGGCGATCGCCTTGGCCGTCACCGGGTTGTCCCCGGTGATCATCACGGTCTTGATGCCCATGGTCCGCAGCTCGGCGAACCGCGCCGCCAGCCCCGGCTTCACCACGTCCTTCAGCTGGATCACGCCCAGGACGCGGGCCTTGCCGTCCACGCACTCGGCGACCGCCAGCGGCGTGGACCCGGTCTCAGAGACCTGATCCACGACCTGCTCCAACTCGCGCGGCACGGTGCCGCCGGCCTGCCTCACCCAGTTCGCGATCGCCCGCGCCGCGCCCTTGCGCAGCTGCCGGACCTTCGGCTCGGTGAGATCGACCCCTGACATCCGCGTGGTCGCCGAGAAGGGGACCAGCTCGGCGCTGGAGCTCTCCGCCAAGTCGGCGAATCCGTAGTGCCGGCGCGCGAATTCGACGATCGAGCGGCCCTCCGGCGTCTCGTCGGCCAGCGAGGCCAGCAGCGCGGCCTCGGCGAGTTCGTCCTCGCCCGCCCCGCCGATCGGATGGAAGTCAGAGGCCTGACGATTGCCGAAGGTGATGGTGCCGGTCTTGTCCAGCAGCAGCGTGTGCACGTCCCCGGCGGCCTCCACGGCGCGCCCGGACATCGCCAGCACGTTGCGCTGCACCATCCGGTCCATGCCCGCGATGCCGATCGCGGACAGCAGCGCGCCGATCGTGGTCGGGATCAGGCACACCAGCAGGCCGACCAGGACCACGCCGGTGACGCCGTTCGCGGTCAGCGCGCCGGAGACGGGAGTGGCGCCGTTGGCCTGCTTGGAGAAGATCGCCATCGGCTGCAGCGTCACCACCGCGACCAGGAACACGAACGTCAGCGCCACCAGCAGCAGGTTCAGCGCCAGCTCGTTCGGCGTCTTGCGCCGCTGCGCGCCCTCGACCAGCGCGATCATCCGGTCCAGGAAGCTGCGGCCGGGATCGGAGGTGATCTCCACGACGATCCGGTCCGACAGGACCCTGGTGCCGCCGGTGACCGCCGAGCGGTCGCCGCCGGACTCCCGGATGACCGGGGCCGACTCGCCGGTGATCGCCGACTCGTCGACGCTGGCCACGCCTTCGACCACGTCGCCGTCACCCGGGATCAGCTGGCCGGCCTCCACGACGACGTGGTCGCCGCGCCGCAGCTCCTCGGCGGCCACCTGCTGGGCTTCCACCTCGGCGCCGAGCCGCCAGCCGATCAGCTTCCTGGCGTTCGTCTGCTGACGGGTGCGCCGCAGGCTGTCCGCCTGCGCCCGGCCCCGGCTCTCGGCCACCGCCTCGGCCAGGTTGGCGAACACCACGGTCAGCCACAGCCACACGGTGATCAGCCAGCCGAACCAGCCGCCGTGCCAGAGCGCGAGGACCGTGGTCAGCGCCGCGCCCACCTCGGTGACGAACATGACCGGCATGCGGACCTGCCGCCGCGGATCGAGCTTGCGCAACGCCTCGGGGACGGCCGAGGCCAACTGCCCGGGGCGCAGTGCGCCGGCACCGACGCGTGGGGCGCGCCCGGCGAGGACCTGACTTTGCATGTCCGGTAGCGCAGCATCCGCCGCGGGCGTCCAACACCCCCGCCAACGGTATGCAAATGGGACTCCGGGGATTGCGTATAGATAACAAACGGGTTGCGACGGCGCCCGGACCTGCCTCGTGATCGCGTTCACAAGGCTTGCTTGCATGCCGTAAGCATCCGGGCCGAGGCCGCTTGGATCATGTTGGCGGACCTGTCGCAGCCGGTTTCAGGCTCCTACCTTCGGAAGTGGGAAACCCCGCCACACGAGGAGCACACCGTGGACACCATCGCTCTGGAGCCTGACGAACGTACCGAGGACGACCGGCTCCTGCTGCTGGTCCCCGTCCGTCCCGGCCGCTGCGGCTCGATCGCCGTGCGCACCGGCCGGCTTCCCGACGGACGCCGGATCGGGCTCGCGTTCACCTGCGAGGCGGCCCTGGCCGCGGTGTTCGGGCCCGAACAGAAGTGGATCCCGCTGAACGCGCGGGTGGCGCGCTGGATGTTCGCCGAGGCCGGTGCCGAGGAGACGCGCGTGGACGCGATCCCGTTCGTGCCCGCGCCGGCTGCCGGGCCGCTTGCGACGCCGGTGCCCGCGCCGCTCCCGACGCCGCGTCCCGAGCGCGCGACCGTCGCCATAGCGCCGAAGCCGCTGGTGGCCCTGCAGACCCCCACCCTCACCCTCACCCCCACGCGCCGCCGTGCCGGCGCCCGCATCCGCCTGGCGGCCCGCCATGCTCACTGAACACCGCTCCACCGAGTCCGCGCCGCGCGTCTGGTACTGCGGCTGCCCCAACGACGATTGCGACTGCGATGAGGAACCAACTCCGGCTGTCCGCCGAGACGACACCGTGGCCGCTGACCACCACCGGCCTGCCGTCGCCGACGCCGACGCCGACGAGCGCGACGAAGACCCCTTCTTCACCCACTGCCACCGCTGATGAGGATCTGGCGGTCGGCGGGGTCCGGCTGGCGGAGATCGCCGCGACCTACGGCACCCCGGCCTACGTCCTGGACGAGGCCGACGTCCGGGCCCGCGCCCGGGCCTATCGTTCCGCTCTGCCCGAAGCTGAGATCGCCTACGCCGGCAAGGCCTTCCTCTGCCGCGCGATGATCGGCTGGGTCCAGTCCGAAGGCCTGTCGCTGGACGTGTGTTCCGGCGGCGAGCTGGCCCTGGCCCGGCACGTCGGCTTCCCGGCCGACCGCATCGTCCTGCACGGCAACGCCAAGACGCCCCGCGACGTGCAGGACGCGCTGGGCTACGGCGTCGGACGCATCGTCGTCGACTCCACCTACGAGATCACGCAACTCGCGGTCGCCGCCCACGCGGGTCACCCGCAGAAGGTGCTGATCCGGGTCACACCAGGCCTGGACGCCCACACCCACAAGGCGATCGCCACCGGCGTCGAAGACCAGAAGTTCGGCTTCTCCCTGGCCACCGGCGCCGCGGCCGACGCGGTCCGCCAAGTCCTGCACTGGCAACTCGCCGACCGCCCGGCCCTGGAACTCGCCGGCCTGCACTGCCACCTCGGCAGCCAGATCACCTCGGTCGACATCTTCGCCGAAGCCGCCCGCCGCCTGATCGCCCTGATGGCCTGGAGCCGCGACGAGTTCAACGTCATCGTCCCCGAACTCGACCTCGGCGGCGGCCACGCGGTCGGCTACCGCGACGGCGACCCGGACTTCGACCTGGAAACCTACGCGCGCACGATCCGCACCACGATCGCAAAGGCCTGCCACCAACACCGCCTACCGATCCCCAAGCTCACCGTCGAACCCGGCCGAGCAATCGTGGCCCGCGCCGGCGTGACCCTGTACCGGGTCCTGACCATGAAGCGCATCCCCGGCATCCGCACCTTCGTGGCAGTCGACGGCGGCATGAGCGACAACCCCCGCCCGGCCCTCTACGGCTCGGCCTACACCGCCCGCCTCATCGGCCGCACCTCCACCGCACCCCCCGAACCCATGACCGTGGTCGGCCGCCACTGCGAAGCCGGCGACGTCATCGCCCACGACCTCCCACTCCCCACCGACCTCCGCCCCGGCGACCTCCTCGCCGTCCCGTGCACCGGTGCCTACCAGCACTCAATGGCCTCGACCTACAACCAGGTCTGCCGCCCACCGGTGATCGCGGTCCGCGACGGCGTGGCCAGGGTGCTGATACGGCGGGAGACGCTGGAGGATCTTCAGGCTCGCGATGTGAGTTTGTAGCGGGGGTTGTTGCGTTGGTGGTTGGTGGTTGGTGGTTGGTGGTCTGGGACCGAACACCCCAAAAGCCGGGGCCGTGTGCGCTTCACCGCGGTGCGCACGGCCCCTTTTCTGCGGGCTTTTTGGGCGGGCTGGAGTTTGTGGGCCGGGTTGCGGTCTGGTTGTGGGTTTCAAGGCTTTTTACGGCCTTCGGTCATAGGTGTGCCGGTTCGGGGTTCGGGTCGGTGGGTGTGTTTGTCGGCTGCCGGTTCCCGCGTTCACAACCCCGCCCCACCTCAGGCCTCTTCAACTCCAGCAAGTCAGAGCAAGGGCAAGATCAACAGCAAAGTCAAGGTCAAGGGCTGTGATGAAGGGCCGGGCCTCCGGCGGGCCTCGGCAACCTCAGGGAAACTAGCGCGGTTCCCTAGGGTGGCTGATCTAGTCTCAGCGGCGGCGGTTCCTGAGGTGGTGCGGTCCGTTCCCCTCGGTCGCGTCGTCAGCCCGGGGGGTACAGCACCGGTGTCCGGGGGTAAAGTCCGCGCGCGGCGGACATGCAGGTAGG
>NZ_JAAFYZ010000311.1 GCF_018274385.1 Catenulispora pinistramenti
TAAGAGACAGGGGTCATGGCGCTCACTCCTTGGTGAGGGAGAGGGGTGGTGCGGTCGCCGGTATCGTGTTCCTGACTGAAGTTTTAGTCAAGAGCGAACTTGACTGAAATTTCAGTCGATGCCAGGCTTGGCGTGCTGGCCTGCGAGGACACCGCGCCGAGGGGCACCGATTCGGCCCTATCCGATCGCCCGACTCCGCCGGCCATGTGAGGATCCATATCGGGGACAAGAACATCGGAGCCGTCTGATGTACCAACGCACCATCTCCCGCCGCGCCGCTCTGACGTCGGCACTCGGGATCGGCGCCGTCGCGCTGGGGGCGACGGCGTGCGGGAGTGGCGGTTCGGAGGGCGGCGAGACGGGCTCCTCCCCCGCCGGCGGGAGCTCGGCGACCGGAACCTCGACGGCCGGTGCCGGCGCCGGTTCCGCCGCCGGCACTGCGGCTTCGAGCGCCGCGGCGCCGACCCGGGTCTTCGGCGCCGAATGGGACCACCACATCCGCACCTTCATGGCCTGGCCCGCCTCCGACGCCATCTGGGGCGACGGCCTCCCCGCGGTCCAGGCCGACATCGCCAACCTGGCGCGCGTCGTCTCCGGCTACGAACACGTCGTGCTGCTCGCGCGGCCCGACCAGCGGAGCACCGCACAGAACGCGGTCGGCTCCGGCGTCGAGGTGATCCCGATCCCGGTGGACGACCTGTGGATCCGCGACACGGCCCCGGTGTTCGTCCAGGACTCCGGCAAGACGGCCGGAGTGAACTTCCACTTCAACGGCTGGGGCAACAAGCAGCAGCACGCCCTGGACGCCGGTGTGGCCGCGGCGATCATCCAGAAGTACCAGATCCCGGGCATCGACTCGGGCATGGTCGCCGAGGGCGGCGCGCTGGAGACCGACGGCAAGGGCACGCTGATGGCCACCGAGAGTTCGCTGGTGAACGACAACCGGAACCCGGGCAAGAGCCGCCAACAGATCGAGGACCTGCTCAAGACCGCGCTCGGGGTCACGAAGGTGATCTGGTTCACCGGGGTGAAGGGCCAGGACATCACCGACGCGCACGTGGACTGCCTGGCGCGCTTCGCGGCCTCCGGCGCCGTGCTGCTGGACAAGGCGTTCCCGGGACTGCCGCCGGACGTCTGGTCGCAGGCCTCGGACCAGGCCAGGTCGGTGCTGGCCACGGCCACCGACGCGGCCGGGAAGAAGCTCCAGGTCGTGGATCTGCCGCAGCCGGACCCGGACAAGATCACCGGCAAGGGCGACGCGTTCGTGTCCTCCTACGCCAACTTCTTCGTCGCGAACGGCGCGGTGATCATGCCGAAGTTCGGCGACGCCGATGCCGACGACCAGGCCGGCAGCATCCTCGCCGAGCACTTCCCGGGGCGGAAGGTGGTGCCGGTGGCGATCGACGCGATCGCGGCCGGGGGCGGCGGGATCCACTGCGCGACGCACGACATGCCGGGGACGGCGTGACGGAAGCGGCCTGATAAAAGCTGGTCTGCCAGGAGCAGGGTGACGGAGAACGTGACGGAGAAACGGGCACCGTAATGGAGAACCGGGCGTGACGGAGAACCGGGCGTGACGGAGACACCGGCGTGAGCATCGGCCAGCGAAGCCTCGGCCGGGCGGCGAAATGGGGCCGTCGCCGACTGTTCGCGACCATCGCGGTCATCGCGGCCGTGGTCGCCGCGGTGACCGTCGGGATCTGGCTCCAAGTCGGCGAGCGCCTGGCCCTGGACAAGAAATACGCCCTCCCCTCCGCCGCACCCGACCGCATCGACGTCGCCGCCTCGATCCAGCGCGTGGACGCCACCGGCCGCGAGCTGACCCTGCGCGTGATGGTCACGCCGCGCGGGGCCTACGCCGACCCGCAGGGCCTGGCCGCGTCCGGCGATCTGGTCATCCAGACCTCCGCACCGGTCCGCGGCGACCTGAAGTACCCGGCCCACGCCCGCATCTCCACGACCGACGTGGCCGTGGCACTGTCCGGCGGGGCCGTCACCGACTATCCCTTCGACGGCTACGACACCGACATCGAGTTCACCGCCTCGTTCGACGGCCGGCAGGTTCCGGTGTCGGCGACGCTGAGCAACGTCGACGTGCTGTTCGCGACGGGCGTGGACGCCGAGTCGGTGGGCGGCACGGCCGTCTACTCGGTGGACGTCGCGCGTTCCAACAGCGTCGTCGCCTTCGCGCTGTTCATGATGGCGGCGATGTGGGCGCTGGCGATCGCGGTGGCCATCGGGACGCGCTTCCTGGTACGCCACCGCAAGGGGCTGACGTGGCCGGCGCTGGGCTGGATGGCGGCGTCGCTGTTCGCGCTGGCGGCGTTCCGGAACACCGCGCCGGGGAACCCGCCGATCGGGTCGGTGCTGGACTACGCGGCGTTTCTGTGGGCTGAGGCGATCATCGCGGTGTGTGTCATCGTGACGGTGGTGTCGGGGAACCGGGTTGAGGGGGCGCCGGGACCGGTGACGGCGGAGCCTGCGGTGCCGGGTCCGGTGACGGCGGGACCGACGATGCCGGGGCCGGCGCCCAAGTAACGTCGCGACCGGCGCCGAGGCCGAGAAGCGCCTGGGCGCACGCGATCCCGGCCAACAACGTCACCGGCAGCGCCCAACCGCCGGTGAGGCTGTGGAGCGTACCGAGCAGGAGCGGTCCGACCGCCGCGACCAGGTAGCCGACGGATTGGGCCATCGCCGCGAGCGAGGCGGCCTGCGGACCCTGGGACGCGCGCTGACCTTGGAACGTGAGGGCCAACACGAGCGTCGCGCCGCTGCCGAAGCCGGTCAGGACGCACGTCACGACGGCCAGGCTCGGGGTCACGGCGAGGAGCGCGAAGCCGGTGGCCATCAGGATCGAGGCCGCCGCCGCCAGGACGCGTTGGTCGGGGTGCCGGCGCAGGACCAGTGGCAGCGTGATGCTGGCGACCAGGCCGACGGCTTGGAACAGGAACAGTTCCCAGCCCGCGGCGGCTGTCGAGGTGCCGTGGTCGTGGACGATGCTGGGGAGCCAGGAGATCGTCGCGTAGAAGCCCAGGGATTGCAGGCCCATGAACAGGCTGATCTGCCAGGCCAGCGGCGAGCGCCAAGGGGAGGGAGATTTCGTGGGCGTCTTCGCGGAGTCAACCTCGGTGACCAGGACCGCCGAAGCCTCTTGTCGGGCTTCTTGTCGGGCATCCCGGTCACCACGCCGCAGATACGGCAGCCACGCGGGCATCGCCACCACCGCGAGCACGGCCCAGCACCCCAGCGCGCTCCGCCA
This sequence comes from Catenulispora pinistramenti, assembly GCF_018274385.1. Classification (GTDB taxonomy): domain Bacteria; phylum Actinomycetota; class Actinomycetes; order Streptomycetales; family Catenulisporaceae; genus Catenulispora; species Catenulispora pinistramenti. The sequence continues at coordinate 3,260 of NZ_JAAFYZ010000311.1, forward strand.
GCCACCCGGCAGCACATCGGCCAGCGGAACCGACACCCCTGACGAGATCGCGGCCACCGACCCCATCGCGGTCACGTAGACGGCGGTGACCTGGCTGACCCGCTGCTTCGGCACCGTGCTGCGCACCACCGGCGGCAGCAGCACGTTGCCGACGGCGATCGCCGCGGCGATGACGACCGTGCCGCCGAACAGGAACCCGATCCCCGGCAGCGACCGCACCACCAGCCCGGCAGCCAGCAGCGGAAGCGCCAGCGCGAGAACCCGCCGCGCCCCGTGCCGACGCGCGGCCCGACCGGCCAGCGGCGACGTCGCGGCGAACGTCAGCAGCGGCAGCGTGACGAGCAGCCCGCCCCAGGTCTCGCTGAGCCCGGTGGCGTGCTCCACGGTCGGCAGCAGCGGGCCGACACCGGTCAGGCCGGCCCGCAGGTTCGCCGCGACCAGGACGATCGCGATCAGCAGGGAGGTGGTCAGGGCGGCATGGTCGGGGGCCGTCTGGTCGTGTGCGGCCTCTTCGTCCACTGTCATTGATCAGCTGATTCCACACCGCTGTGGGATCAAACGCGGCGCCGCGGGGGCGCGATCATCGATGTCGGCGACGACGATTTGTCATCTCGTCGCCGACATCGACAGGGGAGTCGGGCCTCAGCCCGAAGTCACGCAGCTGTCAGCGCTGTTGGACCAAAGCCCCTGCACGTCGTAAGTCCCCGTGGAGAGCGTCTCGTAGGCGTCCAGGTTCTCGCACTCGTCGCCGATCTCACCGTTGGCCGTGTTGTTCCAGCCGTTGGTGGGCCAGAAGTCGGTGACGGTCTCGGCGTACTCGTGGGTCTCGGTCGACTCGATGCCGGAGAGCATCCGGCCGTCGGTCTCGGTCGTGCACGCTCCGGCGCCCATGTCCGGGACGTACGGCAGGTTCGTGTAAGCCAGCGTGCCGTAGGACGACTGTGTCTGGTCGTGCCACGCGCAGAAGCCGCTGTTCGGGAAGCCGTCGGGGTGGGTGCCGGAGGCCGAGACGATGACGTACTGCGCGTTGTCGTTCGGGTCCTGGGTGGTGTTCCCGAAGTGGGCGGCGGCATTGGCGGCCTCGGTGGCGATGTCGGCGGCGGCCGGGCTGTCGGGTTCGGGGTTGGCGTCGTCGAACCAGACGCCGGCCAGCGGGGAGGAGGCGGGGTGCTGGATCGCGGTGCCGCCGGCGCCGCAGTCGGTGGAGCCGGCCGCGATGCCTTCGCAGTACTGGGTCAAGATCGTGCCCCAGGTGTCCTGGCCGCCGTACAGGCCGTTGAACATCCCTTGCAGGTCGTTGGCCACACCCGCGGTGTCGCTGCTGTCCCACTGGGAACCCCAGAAGACGAGGTACACAGTCGGCGTCGGGGAGACGGCTCCGGTGGTGTCGCTGGTCTGGAGCGAGAGGGTGTCGGCGTCGGTCAGGCCGTGCGTGTCGCCGGTGATGCCGTGCCCGTTGATCGGCTTGACGCCGTGGTGCTTCGAGGCGGCGGCGATGGTGGTGGTGGTGGCGTGCGCGTGAGTATGGGCCTCGGCTCGGGCCGGGCCCGTGGTGAAGCTCAGGGCCGCGGCGCCGACTGCGAGGAGGGCGGCGGTGTCGCGGAGCAGGCGGCGAGTGGAGTGTGTTGATGGCATAGCGTCAGCGTGCGACGACACGGACACCACGTAAAGGAATGTTCTGACAAAGCGACGATCAAAGGCCGGCAAAGCCCGGCAAAGGCGAGCGGGTGGTAGCCCGATCGGCCACCACCCGCTTTTCATCGACTCCTGATGAAGCTCACTGACTCCTGATGAAGCTCACTCCTGCGTCGGCGGCACTGTCGACCCCGGACCAGTCCCCGGACCAGTCCCCGCCGCCGGGCCGGAAGCCCGCGCCGCAGGCCGCCGCCGGCCGCGCAGCACCCCGGCCAGCGCCAGCAGCACCACCCCGAGCGCCAGCAGGATGATCGGCAGGTACACGCCGAGCCAGCTGATCACGGTGCGGCCGTGCCGGGCGTCGTCGGCCGCCGCCTTGGAGCTGGCCGCGGAGTCCTGATACGTGACCGCGACCGCCGGGATCAGCGGGACCGTCGTGCCGTTGGGCAGCGCGATCTCGGCGACCCGCTGCTGGGCGCGCTGCACGTCGATCACCAGGCCGGTGTGCGGGTCGACCCAGAACGTGGAGTCGTCCTGGAAGGTGTAGGACAGCGGCACGGGGTTCGGCAGCTCGGGCAGGATCTGCGCCAGCTGCGCGGCCTGGGCGGCGGGCAGGGCGCCGGCGGTGCCGAGCAGCTTGAGCAGGTCGACCGGCAGCTCCTTGGGGAGCGTGGCCAGGATCTGCGGGTCGGCGATCTTCGTCGGCGCCACCTTGGCCTGGTAGACGTACGTCGTGATGCCCTGCTTCTTCTCCGAGCGCAGATACGTCAGCGGCGCCACCTTCTGCGTCTCCGGCGTCCAGCCCTCGTAGTTCTTCTTCTGCGCGCCGAACGGCCAGCTCACCGTCAGGCCCTGCGCCGGGATCAGGTCGGTCCAGCTGCTGGGGTGGCTGCTCACCGCTTCCAGTGACTTGCGGTCCACCGCGTACTGCCACTTGGTCTGCTCGACCTTGGCCCCGGCCGCCGAGGTGGTGCGGGAGTCGCTGATCAGGGCCTTGTTGCCGGAGGTCTTCTCCACCTTCACGTCCTGCGCCACGGTCATCGGAACGTTCTGCTTGACCGCGCCGAGCAGGTTGCCCGAGGCCAGCGCCTGCGGGTCGAGCAGGCTCTGGAAGGTGCCGTCGTAGGTGCGGTCGATGTTCTTGCCGGACGGGATCCGGGCCACGTAGCTCGGCGTGATCCACCAGGCCAGCAGCGCGGCGGCCACTAGGGAGAGCACGCCGACTGCGGCGCACGCGATGCGTGTCTTGGTCATACCCGGCTCCGTTGCTCGGATCAGCGTCAGTACGTCAGTACCTTCAGTACGTCAGGGTCAGTGTCCGAGGATGGACGGTTAATCGCCAGCTGAAAGGCTCTATCGGGTGACACAGGTTCACTCGGACAGCCGCAGCTCCCCCGGCTCCCCGCTGAAGGCGACCCGGCCGCGGTGCAGGACGTGGACCACACCGGCGGCGGTGAGGGTGGGCGGGAGCGCCTGCGCGGCCAGGATCACGGTGCGGCCGTCGGCGGCGGCCAGTTCGAGCAGCCGGCGGTGCAGGCGGGCGACGACGGCCGGGGCCAGGCCGCGGTCCGGCTCGTCGAGGAGCAGCAGGCGGGGGCGGCGAAGCAGGGCACGGCACAAGGCGACCAGTTGCTGCTGCCCGCCGGACAGGGTTTCGGCGCGGCGGTCGAGCAGGGGTAGGAGTTCGGGGAACGTGTCGGCGACCTCCGGGGCGGTTCGCGCCCGCGGGCCCAGGTTCTCGGCGACGGTGAGCGAGCCGAAGATCGCGTGCTCGGCCGGGACGAAGGCCAGGCCGAGGCGGGCGCGGCGGTAGGCGGGCAGGTCGGTGACGTCACGGCCCTGCCACCGGCAGGTTCCGGCGGACAGCGGGACGGCACCGACCAGGGCGCGCAGCGTGGTGGTCCGGCCAGCGCCGTTGCGGCCGATCAGGACGCTGACGCGGGCGGCGGGGAAGGCGAGGTCGACGCCGTGGAGGGCTTCCAGGGGGCCGTAGCGGACGCGGGCGGCGCGGAGTTCGACTTCGACGGTCATGGCTGGGCCCGGCCCCGGCTCCACAGCGCGCCGACTTCCGGATCGGCGAGGACGGCGGCGGCCGGGCCGCGGGCCACGACCCGGCCGGCGGCCATCACGTAGACGACGTCGGCGAGTTCGGCGACCAGATCGACGTCGTGTTCGACCAGAAGCAGGGCCATGCCCTCGGCACTGAGGGCACGCAGGACCGCGGCCAGGCGCGTGGCCTCGGTGGCGTCGAGGCCGGCGGCGGGCTCGTCGAGCAGGAGGACGCGGGGTGCGCCGGCCAGCGCGCGGGCGAGTTCGACCATGCGCAGCGTGCCGGTCGGGAGGTCGGCGACGGGGTGGTCGCGCAGTGCCGCCAGACCGGCCAGGCGCAGGGCCCGGTCGGTGGCCAGCGCCGTCTGTCCGCGGGCCGGGTCGGGCAGGCCGACCAGGCCGCGCAGGGTGCCGCCGGGGCGTCCTTCGGCGCCGATGCGGACGTTCTCGGCGACGGTGAGGCCGGGGAAGATCGCGAGCTGTTGGAAGGTGCGGGCCAGGCCCAGGCGGGCTCGGCGGTAGTCGGGCAGGTGGGCGATGTCACGGCCGCCGAGCAGGACGCGGCCGGCATCGGGACGCAGGGTGCCGGACAGGCAGTCGAACAGTGTGCTTTTGCCGGCGCCGTTGGGGCCGACCAGGGCGGTGATGCGGGCTGGCGGGACGGAGAGGTCGACGCCGTCCACGGCTATGACGCCGCCGAAACGGCGGACTACGCCTCGGGCGGTGAGGTGGGGTGAGGGTGCTGCGGGGGCGGTCATGGTCGTGCCCGTTCGATGCGTGCGCGTGCACGGTGGCCGAGCGGGGTGAGTTCGGCGGAAGGTGTCGGCGGTGCTACGAGTGTTGTGCTGAGGGACGCTGTGCTGAGGGACGCTGTGCTGAGAGACGCTGTGCTGAGTTGCGACAGGCGGCCCGCGAGCCCGCCGGGCATACGGCCGATCATCAGGGCCAAGGCGCCGACGACGACCGTCGACACCCCTTGGGTGGTGCCGGCATCCAGGCCGACGAGCAGCGCCGCGGCCAGGACCGCGCCGAGTGCGCTGTCGGCTCCGGCGACGACGACCGTGGCGAACCAGATGAGGCCTTGTAAGGGGTCGAACGTCGCGGAGTTGAAGGCCCGGCCGCCCAAGCCCATCAGGCCGCCGCCGAGTGCGGCCAGACCGGCGCCGGTCATGAAGGCGAAGACCTTCAGCCACGGCACGTTCAGACCGGCGGCCGAGGCGCCGGCTTCGTGGTCGCGCAGCGCGGTCAGGGCCCGGCCGAGGCGGCCCCGGTGCAGGTTGTGGACGATGACGACGCCGAGGGCGAGCAGCGCCAGCTCGGCGGCGTAGAAGGCGCGGTCGTCGGTGAGGAAGCCGGGACGGTCCAGGAGCAGGCCGGTGGTGGCGTAGGGCTGGTCGAAGACGAAGCGGCTCATGGCGGTGCCGACGGCGAACGTCACCAGCGCCAGGGCCAGGCCGCGGCGGCGGATCGCGGGCCAGCCGGTGAGCAGGCCCAGCGGGACGGTGACCAGGACCGCGCACAGCAGGGCCGGGACCGCGGGCATGGCCGGGACGCCGGGGACTTTGCCGGACATGAGCAGCGCGGTGCCGAGGGCTCCCATTCCCGCGTAGCCGGCTTGGCCGAGGGAGATCTGGCCGCCGTAGCCGGTGACCACGACGACTGAGAGCAGGACGAGGGCCAGGGCGGGGACTTGGAGTGCGTTGCGGAGGTCGGAGCCGCGGAAGCCGAGGGGCATCAGGAGCAGGACGGTGCAGGCCATGGCGGCTACGGCGCTGGCCGCACGTTCGGGGACGTTGCCGCTCTGGTTTCGGCCTTGGCGTTTGCCGGCGGCGCGCGCCGGTGGGGCCTGTGCCCCGGAGCCGAGGTGGCTTTGGAGCAGGACCACGACCAGGAGCGCGATCACGAAGAGGTTGGACTGGAACGCTTGGACCAGCGGGAGGATCTGGCCGCCGGGGCGCAGGCGGGTGAGTTCGCTGCCTGCGACGCCCAGGCCGAGGCCGACCGCCACCGCCACGCCGACGCTGCGCAGGCGGCCCGCGACGGCGACCGCCATGGTCTCCATGACGAGCAGCGACAGGCCGTAGGGGTCGAGGAGCAGGTTGGGCGCGAGCAGGACGCCGACCAGGCCCGCGACGAAGGAGCCGAACGCCCAGCCGATCGCCGAGACCCGGCCCGCGTTCACACCGGAGAGCTCGGCGAGGCGGCGGTCGTCCACGACCGCGCGGAGCTGGAGGCCGAAGGGCGTGTAGCGGGTGACTAGCGCGACCAGGAGACTCAGGGCGAGGACGACGCCGAGCTGCACGGCCGTGTCCAACCGCACCGGGTGGCCGCCGGGGAGCGTGAAGGGCGTGCTGGGAACGAGCGACGGGGCGTCGGCGTAGGGGCCGGTGCCCCAGATGAGGACGACGGCGCCGGTCAGCAGGATGAACACGCCGATGGTCGCCACCATCGTCTCGGCCGGCCCGGCCCCCCGCCGCTGGAGCGGACGGAACACGCCGAGCTCGAGCCCGACCCCCAGCGCCGGCGCCACGAGGAGCAGGCAGAACGCGGCGGCCGGGACGACGGGCCAGTGCCACACCACGACCAGCTCGCGCAGCAGGTACGCGATGATCATCGCCTGCGCACCCTGCGCGAGGTTGAGGACGCCGGTGGCGCGGTAGGTCGTGACGAGGCCGATGCCGCTCAGGGCCGCCGCGCTGCCGACCGCGAGGCCGGCGATGGCGAGGTCGATGGTGAGGCTGAGGGAGCCGGCGTCGGCGAGGAGGGGCATTAGGGGGCCTGTCTC
>NZ_JAAFYZ010000312.1 GCF_018274385.1 Catenulispora pinistramenti
GTCCAGTACCGCTCCAACCTGCCCGAAACGATCGTTCGGGCAGGTTGGAGCGGTACTGGACACGGGACACTAACCCGGTTCGCGGGCGGGGCGCACCGGCAGAATTACCCGCACCGGCATAAAGAGATCGTCAAGAATAAAGAGATCGTCAAACCGAATCCGCGTCGGCGAAGCCAAGTCAGCGATTCGGCATCAGCGATTCGGCGTCAGATTCCGCGTCAGCGATTCCGCGTCGCCTGTTCCACGATCGCGTCCAGGCTCGCCGAGTGCGCGCCGCGCCAGTACGCCCGACCGCAGGACTCGCATTCGGCGAAGGTGTCGTAGTTCTCCACGGTCCCGTTTTCCAGCCGGTCCCGCATCTCTTCCTTCGTCACCGGCCGCAGCACGCCGTTGCAGGCGGTGCAGCGGGTCCACGGCGCCAGCTCCGGTTGGAAGCGCTCGATGATCTCGTCGAGCTGGACGGCGGGTTCGTGGCTGTAGACGTAGGCGCCGGCGAAGAGCTCGCGGCGGTGCAGCAGGCCCCGGTCCCGGGACAGCATCACCCGCTTCTCCCGCGCCGACCGGGCGGCCAGCGCGGCGTCGCCGATGTCAGGGGTCTCATACGCGGCGTCGATGCCGAGCACCCGGAGCCGGCGCGCGAGGGTGCCGAGGTGGATGTCGAGCAGGAAGCGCAGCGGGCCGCCGACCCGCTGCGGGAAGGCGAGCCTGCGGACTTCGATGTGCTCGCCGGAGACCGGGACGTGCCCGGCGCGCGCGGGGCGGCCGTCCACCAGCAGTTCGCCGACCTCGACCAGCGGCACCCCGAGGGCTTCGACGACGTGGCCCAGGCTCGAGGTGGCGTCGGTCCCGACCGCCGCGTCCGGCCGCCGGTTCGGCGCCGCGACGAAGATGTGCAGCGCGGGGTCGACGGTGATGGTGATGTCCGCTCCGGCCATGGGCCCAGCATGCCAGCGCGCTTGATCGCCGGGCCACCCGTTTGCGCCGCACCGGATGCGCACCACCGACGTCGGCCCCAGCCTGGACCGGGGGACGAGCCGGGAGGACGGCATGAGCGAGCACACCTACCGCGTCACCGAGATCGTCGGCACCTCGCACGACAGCGTCGACGCCGCGATCCGCAACGGCATCAAGCGGGCCGGCGCCACGCTGCACAAGCTGGACTGGTTCGAGGTCACCCAGGTCCGCGGCCACCTGAAGGACGGCGAGATCGCGCACTACCAGGTCGGGCTGAAGGTCGGGTTCCAGATAGACGAGGCGGACTGAGCGCGGCCCCGGTGCGGGGCGGACACACCATACCTTCGATATATGCACAATTCGCTATATAATGATGCCAAGGCATCCCCGCACCACGGAGGGACCCGCGCATGGCCACCTTGATGGAACACCATCCAGTCGCCGACCACACGCACGTCCACGGCGAGGGCTGCGGCCACGTCGCCGTGCCGCACGAAGACCACGTCGACTACGCCCACGACGGCCACCTGCACCGGGTGCACCAGGGCCACACCGACGCGTGCGAGACCGCGAGCCACATCCAGCACCCGAACCACACGCACCAGCACGGCCCGGAGTGCGGCCACGTCGGCGTCCCGCACGAGGACCACGTGGACTACCTCCACGACGGCCACCGGCACGCCGCCCACGACGGGCACTGGGACGACCACTGAGCCGCCGCCCCGGCCGCTCGCCCGCTCGGTTCCGTCCATGACGACAGCTCAGCAGACCGCCGAACACCCGCTCGCGGAGCTGCGCGCCGCCGGCGAACTGCTCAAGGCGCTCGCGTCCCCGGTGCGGCTGGGGATCGTGCGGGAACTGTCGTCGGGCGGGAAGCGCGTGCACGAACTGGTGGCCGCACTCGGCGTGAGCCAGCCGCTGGTGTCGCAGCATCTGCGGGTGCTGCGCGGCTTCCGGATCGTGACCGCCGAGCGGCGGGCCCGGGAGATGGAGTACGTCCTGGCCGACGAGCACGTGGCGCACATCGTGCTGGACGCGATCCGGCACGTGGAGGAACACCGGGCCCGCGTGGAAGAACGCTGAGCTCCGGTTAAAGAACGCTGAGCCGCCGTAAAAGAACACTGAGCCGCCGCCCCACATCCCTTCGTGGGGCAGCGGCCGGTCGCACGCGGTCAGCTGTTCTGCCAGAGGAATTCCATCAGTTCACTGAGATTCGCGGTCGCCAGCGCGACGACCGAATCCCCGGCCCCGTAGTAGAGCTTCAGCTCGTCGCTCTCCGGGTCGTGCACCATTCCGGTCGGGAACACGACGTTCGGCACGTCGCCGCGCGTCTCGTAGTCCGTGGCGGGCCCCATCACCCAAGCCGGGGAGCGGCGCAGGACCCGAGCGGGGTTGTCCAGGTCGAACAGCACCAGCCCGGCGCGGTAGATCGGGCCGGCCGGCATCTGTTTGACCCCGTGGTAGATCGCCAGCCAGCCGTGCTCGGTCTCGATCGGGGCCGGGCCCAGACCGATGCGCGCGGCGTCCCACCACGGACCCTCGCGGCTGGCCATCACCGGCTCCGGCGCGCTCCAGTGCGTCAGGTCGGCCGAGCGGGACAGCCAGATGTTGCCGCGGTTGCCGTAGCGGGAGCTGACCGGGCGGTGGTAGAGGATGAATTCGCCGTTGACGCGGCGCGGCAGCAGCGCCGCGTCCTTGTCGTCGGGCGGCATGACCGCGCCCAGCTTCTCCACCGACTCGAAGTCCTCGGTGGTGGCCAGGGCGACACAGGGTCCCGACGGGCCGTAGGCGGTGTACGCGATCACGTACCGCTCCAGCTCCTCGACCCATGTGACGCGGCAGTCCTCCACACCCCACATCGAGGTGTGGTCGCCCGGGTCCTCGGCGATCAGTGGTTTGGCCTCCACCCGCCAGCCGTGCACCCCGTCGGGTGAGCGCGCGACCGTCAGGTGGGAGATCCCGCGCGGGTCCTCGACCCGGCACAGGAGAACGGTCTCGGCATTGTGTATCGCCGCACCGGGGTTGAACACCGTGTTCACACGATAGGGCCAGTCCTCCGCGGTGAGGATCGGGTTGGCCGGGTCACGGTGGAACAGATCCTGCATGGCGTCGTCTTTGGTCGGCAAAGCCGTTTCCCCCTGTTTTCTGGAGAGGCGTTGTCCATCATTGCACCAAGCCCGCCCGAGTCAGTCCCAGGCGCGCCTGGTAATAGGCCAGCGTCGACTCCGCCCCCTGGTCCGGGTTCACGTCCGCGACCCGCAACCCGTCCCGGCACCCGCCGGAACCGGCGTCGTACAACGGCAGTCCAAGCCGGTTGTTTCCCAGGAACCACGCGAAAGAACGTCGCGCGCCGCTGGCGTACCGGTCGTCCGCCGTCACGCGCCACGCCTGGGCGCACGCCTCGGCCGCCGCCGCGGCGTCCAGCGGCTGCTCATCGCCCTCGTAGTCGGGGCGCGGAGATCCCTTGCGCCGCCACAGATTCCCGACGAGTCGCAAACGGTCTTGTGAGGAGTCCACCGCCGGGCCGAGCCCCACCTGCTCCAGGTACCAGTCCAGCGCCTTCAGCCCCCTGCCGGCCATCGCCGCGTCCCCGATCCGCGCACCGCCGGCCACCAGGGCCTGCGCCAGGCGCGCGTTGTCGTAGGAGAGCTGGTCCTCGAACCAGGGCCATTCCTCGGTCGCCGTGTTCCGCCAGGCCGCGTCCAGCCGTTCCAGGCACCTGTGGAATTCCGGCGTCGGTTCCGGAATCCGCACCAGCCCGAGCAGCGCGTAGGCCGTGCTCCGCAGGTCGGTCAGGTTCCGCACGGCCGGTAGCGCGTCCATCAACTGGTCGGTGGCCAGCTCCCGGAACTTGTCCGGCACCGCCGGGGCGGAGGCGACCTCACCGAGCGCCCAGACCAGCCGCCCGACGTGGTCCCCGGAATGCGGCTCGTCCAGCCAGCGGCCGTCGATCGTGCGCATGTTCCGGGCCGCCTGAGCGGTCGGATCGTAGGCCTGCCGCAGGAATTCCAGGCTGGTGTCCAGCCACGTGTGCGGAGCCGCACCGCGCAACGCCTGCGGCTGCTCCGCGCACAGCCCGGCCGCCACGATCGCCAGCCGCGCCACGTCATCGACGCAGTGCCCTGATGCCGGGTCCGGCCGCGCCCCCTGTCCGAACTGCATGATCCCGCCGGCGTCGGTGAGCCGGTTCAGCTGCTTGAGCTGCAACCGCGGCGGCTGCACCGGCTCCCCGGCCGAAGCCGGGACCGGGGAGCGCCGGCGCTGGGCGGCACAGGCCCGGACGATCTCGGCGAACCGCTGCGCCACGGCGTCCCAGCGCAGCCCGGCCCCGCGCCGGCGCGCCGCCTGCCGGGCGCCGGCCAGTCGGGCGTCATCGCCGAGCAGCGCGTTCAGCGCCCCGGCGAAGGCCTCGGCGTCCTCCGGCGGGACGGTGATACCGGCACCGTCGCCGAGCATGTCCTTCGCGTAGTGATACGCCGTGGACACCACGGGCCGGCCGGCGGCGATGGCGAACGTCAACGCCCCGGAGGAGATCTGCTCGCGGGAGCGGTACGGCGTCAGGAAGATCTCGGTCTGCGCCAGGATCGCGGCGATCTCGGTCTCGGTCAGGAAGCTGTCCAGGAAGGCCACCCGGTCCGCGACCCCGGCCTGCTTGGCGGCCAGCATCAGGCTGTCGCGGTAGTCCTCGCCGCTCTGCCGGACGATCTCAGGGTGCGTCGATCCGGCGATCAGATACGCGGCGTCCGGGTGCTCCTCGGCGATCCGGCCGAGGGCCTCGATCGCCGTCTCCAGGCCTTTGCCGGGGGAGATCAGCCCGAACGTGGACAGCAGCCGCCGGCCGGCCAGTGCGGCCAGGGTCCGCCGGACCTCCGGGCTGATCTCGCCGGAGGTGTCGTTGTCGGCGACCGGGGCCGGCGCGCCGTGCGGCAGGTGGACGATCCGGTCCGGCGGTGCGATCCCGGTGCTGATGGCCAGCGTGCGCGCCGTCTCGGTGAAGACGGTGACCGCGGCGGCGTCCCGGCACAGCCGGTGCAGCGTTCCGGCCTGGGTCCAGCTCGGCTCGGACAAGACGGTGTGCAACGTCACCAGATACGGCACGCCGCGCCGGGTCAGCTCGGTGGCGAACCCGGTTATCCAGGCGCCGTCGTCGCCGCCGAAGATCCCGTATTCGTGCTCGATGACGACCACCTCGACGCCGGAGGCGGCCAGCCGCGCCGCGGCCCGGCGGTAGTCGGGGTGGGAGTCCTGGCCGATGACGGTGGACACCTCGGCCGGGTAGTCCAGGCCGTCCCGGTCCAGGGCGCAGATCTCGACGGCCAGATCGGGCGCGGCCTCGGCCAGCGCGGTGGTCAGATCCTGCGAGAACGTCGCGATGCCGCAGCGGCGCGGCGTGTAGGTCGAGACGAGCGCCAGACGGGTCTCCAAAGCCGGATAAGTCCCAGGCATGCCTTTTTGAACCTTCCTGTCCAGGTGCACGGAGGGTGACGCTAGTCGCCGGCGGGGCGCGGAGGTATCGGTCGGATCACTGTGTATGGGGACAGAGACGATTGAACAGCCGCCAGCATCGCATCGGGGTGTTTCGTGACGGAAACAACATTCTGCGATTCCGAGGCATTCCGACGTCGTGGGTGTCCGTGAGCTGAGACACAAACCCGTTGGATCCGGACGTCACGGATGCAACCAGGCCAGCCTGTCCTTGCCGCGCGGGGTGAGGACGACGCTGCGCGGGACGGTTCCGCGGGCGATATAGCAGAGCTCGAAGAGCCGGTCGGTGACCGCGGTGCCGAGCGGCCCGGCCAGGTGATGGGCCTGCTCGGTCCAGTCGACGCAGTAACGCAGTGACACATCGTCGCGGAGCAGCGAGCGGTCCACGCCCCACTCGGCGAGGGCTTCGTCACCGGCGTCCGTGAGCCGGTACAGGTCCTTGTGGCCCGGCGCCGACAATCGGTCGACCGGGTCGTCGCGCCGATGGGTGCCGTCGCCGCCGACGACCCACGCGCGCTCCAGCATCCCGCCGAAAAGCTTCACGCCGAGTTCACCGGCCAGATGCCGGTAACAGGTGCGGGCCGTGCGCAGGGCCGCCGCCCTGGTGTGGGCGCGTAGCGAGGTGACCGGCGTCCGGGGCGCGAGCCGGGCCAGCGCTTCCAGGACGCCTTCGACGTCGCCGTTCGCCAGCCGGTAGTAGCGGTACCGCCCCTGCTGTTGTGCGGTCACCAGCCCGTGGCCGAGCAGGATCGCCAGATGGTTGCTCACCGTCGAGGCCGCCACCCCCGCTTCCTCGGCCAGCCGCCCCGCCGGAAGCGCGCGTCCGTCGGCGAGCGCCATGAGCACCCGGACCCTTCGCGGGTCCGCGAACGCCGTCGCGACCTGCGCGATCTCGGGATCTCCGCCGGCGGCCTGAGGCATGTCCCGATCGTACGCGGGAATCGTTTCGACGCTCGCTGAAGTGTCCCGGGCCGAGGATCGAGGCATGGGAGATCGAGGCACGCCAGAGCGCGGCACGCGAGATCGCGGCGTAGGACCAGAACGCGTGAGCCGGGCGCTGACCTTGGGCCTGTGCGGCGGGTACTTCCTGGTGTTGTTGGACGTCACCATCGTGAACACGGCGCTCCCGCAGATCGGCGCCGGTCTGCACGCCGGCGCCTCGGGCCTGGCCTGGGTGGTCGACGCCTACACGGTGCCCCTCGCCGCGCTGCTGCTGGCCTGCGGCGCCATCGGCGACCTGCTCGGCCACCGGCGGGTGGTGGTCGCCGGCTTCGCGGGCTTCGGCGCGGCATCGGTGGTGTGCGCGGTGGCGCCGGGCCTGGGATTCCTGGTCGCGGGGCGAGCGGCGCAGGGGGTCTGTGCGGCACTGATGCTGCCGGGGACGCTGGCGCTGGTGGCGGACAGCGCGCCGAGCCAGACGGCGCGGGCCCGCGCGGTCGGACTGTGGGCGGCGGTCGGCGGGGCGGCGCTGCCGGCGGGGCCGTTGCTGGGCGGGCTGTTGGTGGAGACGGGGCAGTGGCGCGCGGTGTTCTGGGTCAACGTGCCGGTGATCGTGGCGGCGCTGGTACTCGTGGTGCGGGCGCCGGTGCGAGCCGCGCGAATCGCCAGGGCCGGCGCGGCGACCGGCTCGATGGCTGGTTCGCCTTCGGGTTCGGGTTCGGGCTCAGGTTCGGGCTCGGCGCGGGCAGCAGCTTTCGGACCGGGCCCGAGTGCGCCTTCCGTGACAAGTCCTTCGGCGGCGCGCTCGGCGGCAAGTCCTTCTGCGGCGCGCGAGGTGCCCTGGTTCGGAGCAACCGCCCTGGTGGTGATGCTGGCGTGCGCTGTGACCGCCGTGGTCCAGGTGCGCGATGAGCCGGCCCTGAGCGCGATCATGCTCGCGGTGACCATCATCGCCGCCGTGGCCTTCCATTCCCTGGAACGCCGAGCCGCGCGCCCCCTCCTGCGGGTCGCGGCCTCAGCCCGCCGACCGCTGGCCGCGGCATGTTCCGTCGCGGGCCTCATGAACTTCTGCGTCCTGGGCTCCCTGTTCCTGATGACCCAGGTCCTCCAGGACATCGACCATCTCAGCCCCCTGCGAGCCGGCGTCACCCTCCTGCCCGGAATGCTCCCCCTGCCGCTGCTCGGCACCACCGCCGGCCGCCTCACCACCGGCTACGGCCCCTGGCGGGTCGCCACGCTCGGCCTGTTCGCGGCCGCGCTCGGCTTCGCCGGTATCGCCGCCGCCGTGAACGGTCCCGACCTGCTCCTGCTGCTTCCGTCGCTCGCGGTCTGGGGCACCGGGCTCAGCATCCTGACACCGGCCGTCGTCGCCGCCGCGCTGCGCACACTGCCCGCCGCGCCCGGCATCGCCTCCGGCGCCAGCAACACCGCGCGCCAGACCGGTGCCGCGCTCGGCGTCGCGGTGTTCAGCGCGCTGGCCGGTGACGCGGGCGGGGCGGGATTCCTCCGCCGCGCGGCGTGGCTGCTCGCCGCCAGCGCGATCGCGTTCGCGGTGGCCGGTGTCCTGGCGCACCGCGGCGGCTGCGCGCACAAAAGCGTGGTCCCGGCACGGCCGAAGCCGAACCGGGACCTCGCTTCGTCGGGGAGGCCCTCTCTCCCCGAAGCCTTATCGCAGGGTGCTCACTCGATCGGGAACGACCACGACGGGTCGGCCTGAACCGGCGGCGGCGAGGTCACCTGGTTGTAGTGTCCGGTGGCGATCTCCCCGAAGTTCGCCATGGCCGGCGAGGACGGGTCGAAGTAGTAGTCGTGCGCGGCGACCAGTCCGGAGGGGCCCACGCCGCCGTTGAAGACGTGCGCGCCGAAGGCCGGGGTTACCGGGTCGGTGTCGTGGAAGCCCTCGGCCCAGACGATCGGGTCGTTGTCGTCGCGGGTGGCCCACACATGCGAGGTGCCGCCGGGCACGTTCATCGCCGCGGCGTTGTCCACGTTGATGCCCGGGCTCGCGGCCAGCACCACGTCATCGGCGTGCAGGCCGCCGGGCGCCTGGGTGGCCTCGCCGACCACCGTGGTTCCGTAGCTGTGGCCGATCACCGTGGTGTGCAGCGGGTCGCTCGGGTCGTGGGTGGCGTAAAGGCCCTGCTGGAAGTTGTCCAGGACCGGCCCGCCGGCCTGCGCCGGTCCGGAGAACAACGCGGCCGGGACCGAGGAGGGGGCGTTGTAGTTCATCCAGGCCACCGCCGAGGTGGACTGCGTCGGGTCGGCGTTGTGCGCGGAGTTCACGATGGTGTCGGCGGCGGTGGTGTACTGGTCGACGTGCCCGGCCGACAGGTCGGTGCTCACCCCCGGCACCACGGTCACCACGTTGCCGGCGGTGTCCGGGTCGCCGCTGGCGACGATCGCGTGCCCGATGCCGTTGGTGTCGACGCCCAGCAGGTACTTCTGCGTCGCGCCGGTCCCGCCGTTGTCGAGCACCTTCTGCAGCTCGTTCATCCCGTCGAGCTTGCCCTGCAGCGCGTCGATCTGCTTCTGCTGATCCATGGCGGCGTAGCCCTCGGGATCGTAGGGCGAGGTCGGCGTGTTCTTCAGATCCGTGATCTGCTGCTGGGTCTGGGTCTGCAGGTTCGACAGCACCGACCGGTTGGCGGCGTCGCGCACGTCGGCCGGCACGCCGTCCATGGCGCCGATCTGGGTGGCGTCGCTGCTCAGCAGATTCGCCTGCTGATCCCCGCTGAGCCCGTTCCACCACTTGTTGACGTCCGCCGGACTGGTCCCGGCGGCCGGCGTCGCGGGCAGCGACCCGCCGATCCCCAGCGCGCCGAAGCTGTCCGAGACCATCGTGTCCAACGACGCGTAGTCGCTGGCGCAGCACTGCAACGCCCCGTTCAGCGTCCCGAACAACCCCATGCCCGAGGTCAGGGAGCTGAGCAGGTTGTCGTGCAGCTCCCCGTTGACCGAACCCACCAACGAGCCGATCTGGCCGAACGCCTCACTGCCCAACATCAGCGACCCGAGCTCGCTCAGCGCGTCTTTCCCCGTGCCGAACAGGCTCTCCAGGTCCGTCGTGACCGTGCCGAAGAGCGGCAGGTCGATATTGAAAGCGCCTGTGTCGGCCACTGCGTCTCCTCGCGCGATTCCGGTGGTGTCCGGGACAGCATGACGGCTGCGGCGGCATGGTCACGAGGGCAGAAGTACCCACTGGGACGCGTTCGGGGTTCGGGTTTTTTCGGGGGGTGGGGTTTGTGG
>NZ_JAAFYZ010000313.1 GCF_018274385.1 Catenulispora pinistramenti
CCCGCCTGATCGCCCCCTGCCTCACCGCCCCTGGCTGAAAGCCGCATCGAACGAAGCCGCCGGCGGCTCAATCCTCGCCAGCCCCCGCACGAATGCCAGCGCCTCAGGTGCCCCGACCAGCCGGTCCATGCCGGCGTCCTCCCACTCGACGCTGATCGGCCCCTGATATCCGATCGAGTTGAGCATCCGGAACACCGGCTCCCACGCCACGTCGCCGTGCCCCGTGGACACGAAGTCCCACCCGCGCCGGGGGTCGCCCCAGGGCAGGTGCGAGGCGAGGCGGCCGTTGCGGCCGTTGAGGCGCTTGGCCGCGTCCTTGCAGTCCACGTGGTAGATGCGGTCGCGGAAGTCGTAGAGGAAGCCGGCCGGGTCCAGGTCCTGCCAGACGAAGTGGCTGGGGTCGAAGTTGAGGCCGAAGGCTGGGCGGTGGTCGATTGCCTCCAGGGTGCGCACTGTGGACCAGTAGTCGTAGGCGATCTCGCTCGGGTGCACCTCGTGGGCGAAGCGGACGCCGACTGAGTCGAAGACGTCCAGGATCGGGTGGAAGCGGCGTGCGAACTCCTCGTAGCCGGCCTCGACGACGTCGGCGGAGACCGGTGGGAACATGGCCAGTAGGTGCCAGATGGGTGAGCCGGTGAAGCCGATGACGGTCTGCACGCCGAGTTCGGCCGCCGCCCGCGCGGTGTCGGCCAGTTCCGCCGCCGCGCGCTTGCGGACGCCCTCGGGCTCGCCGTCGCCCCAGATGCGCGCGGGGAGGATGTCCTGGTGCCGGCCGTCGATCACGGCGTCGCAGACCGCCTGGCCGACCAGGTGCGTGGAGATCGCGTGTACCTGGAGGCCGTGGCCGGCCAGCAGGGCTTTGCGACCGGCGACGTAGCCGGGCTCGTTCAATGCCCGGTCCACCTCGAAGTGGTCGCCCCAGCAGGCGATCTCCAAGCCGTCGTAGCCCCAGTCCGCGGCCAGTCGGCAGACCTGCTCGAACGGGAGGTCGGCCCACTGGCCGGTGAACAGGGTGATCGGACGGGTCATCGCGTACCTTCTTCTGTCGATCCTGTTGGCACAGCAGTCCATCCGGACTTGTTGCGAGCGCTGTCCTGCACCGCGGCCAGCACGCTCTGCACGTAGAGCCCGTCGGCGAACGACGGCGTCGGTGGCTTCCCGGCGGCGATCGCCTCGACCAGGTCCCGTTTCTGGTTCACGAACGTGTGGTCGTAGCCCAGGCCGTGGCCCGGCGGCCACCACGCGTCCAAGTAAGGGTGCTGCGGTTCGGTGGCGAGGATGCGGGTGAAGCCGGCGCCCGCGCTGTCCCCGGTCGCGTCGTAGAACAGCAACTCATTCATCGCCTCAAAGTCGAAAGCCACGCTCCCGTTGGACCCATTCACCTCGATCCGCATAGCGTTCTTGCGCCCCGGCGCGAAGCGCGTCGCCTCAAACGTCGCGATCGCCCCGCCCTCGCAATCAGCGAAGAAGACCGCGGCGTCATCAACCGTCACCCGGCCCCGCTCGCTCCCGGCCGCGCCGCTGAGCCCGGAGGCCGAGGTCGCCAACGGCCGCTCCTCGACGAACGTGCGAGTCAGGGCGCTCAATCCGGTGATCCGCCGGCCGGTCAGGAAGTAGGCGAGGTCCACGATGTGCGCACCGAGGTCGCCCAACGCCCCGGACCCCGCCTCCTCCCTCCGCAGCCGCCATACCAGCGGGAACTCCGGATCGTTGATCCAGTCCTGCAAGTACACGGCCCGCACATGCCGGATCTCGCCGATCCGGCCCTGAGCGACCAGATCGCGCGCCAGCGCCAGGGCCGGAGTGCGCCGGTAGTTGAACCCGACCATGGACTGGACCCCGCGGGCCGCCGCATCCCGCGCGGCGGCCGTCATCGCGCGGGCCTGCTCCAACGTGTTCGCCAACGGCTTCTCGCACAGCACGTGCTTGCCGGCCGCGAGCGCCGCCAAAGCGATCTCGGCGTGCAGCGCTCCGGGCGTGGTGATGTCGATGACGTCGATATCGTCCCGCTCGATCAGGCTCCGCCAGTCGTCGGTCGCGGACCGCCAGCCCCAGGCGCGCGCCGCCCGGTCGACGGCCTCGGCGTTGCGGCCGGCGATCGCGGTCAGCTCGGGCACCAACGGCAGTTCGACGGCCCGGCCGGCGGTCTGCCAGGCCAGCGAGTGCATGCGGCCCATGAAGCCGTGACCGATCAGGCCGACGCGGAGTACCCCGGGCACGCTGCTCCCCTCGCTCACGATCCAGCCGCCGGCATCAGCTGCGCCTGGTTGAACTCGGCGACATCCTTGTTGTCCCCGATACCCCCACCCCACTGGAGGTAGCCGTTCCGAACCCCGCTGTCGACGTTGTTGAGCATCGTCGAGATGGAGAACACAGAGTCGGCCGTCGGCTGCAACGAGGTGAGGTCACTCCACGGGATCGCGATCTCATAAAGGGTCGTGTGGGCCGCGTCATCACGGGTCACATGCACCTGTGCGTCGGTCACAAGGCCCGCACCCTGCGAGGGGCTGATCCACCGATAGAGCTGGGAACCGGCCGGAGTGAGTGCGGCCCCGTATTCATAGTGCCCTTCGAGCGAGTCGTTGCTCACCGACCCCGACGATCCCGGCACCCCGGAAGTGGCCGACACCTGCAAGCTGTCGCCCTTCCAGATGTCGCCGGCGGTGTTGGTCTGGGAGAACGCGGCCTCGGTCATATCGGCGGTGACGTAAAGGTTCTTAGCGTCCCAGTCGAACCACATCTTGCCGGACAGATAGGAGTCGCCGCCGTAGGGCAGCGAGCCGTCCAGCGACGCCCACGTCCCGTCCGCGCTGGTCGACAGGTTCACGTACGGGCCGTCCTGCACATCGGCGACCGTCCACGAACTACCGAGGCTCTTGTTGACCACTGGCACGAAGGTGGCGTGCCCGGTCAGATTCTCCGAGGACAGCCCGCCGGAGATGACGCTGCTGACCGTCAGCGGGTAGATCGTGGCGAAGCTGATGCCGGTCACCGGCACCGTCACCGTGGCCGAGGCCCCGGCGGCGATCGTGACGCTGACCGGCGCGGTGCCGGACAGGCTGCCGAGCTGCCACTTCACCCCGGTCACCGAGGTAGCTGTGTCCGAAGGGTTGTTCAGCACGACCTTCAACGATCCCGCGGCCGGGCTGGTCCCGGTGATCACCGGCGTGGCCTGTTCCGGGGTGGCGCCGGAGGTCACCGTGACCGGGCCGACCGACGTCTGGGTGTCGGGTCCGGCGGCACCGACGAAGGCGGTCGTCGCGTCCAGCTCCGTCTGCGTACCGGGGCTGGCGGCGGCTGGGATCGCGACGGTCCAACTGGCCGTCACCTTCTGGCCGGGGGCGACGCTGGGCAGCGTCACCGGCGTGGTGGCGGTCGCGGTCCAGCCGGTCGGGGTGGTCAGGCCCAGGCGCAGCTCGCGGACGGGCTTGGAGCTGGTGTTGGTGAACGTCTCGGTCGCGGTGGTCGTGGTCGCCGGCTTCACGATCGAAGGGGCCTGCAACGCGAACGGGTCTTGCACGATGATCGGGGCGGTGCCGGTCACCCCGTTCACCGTCACCTTGATCGTCGCCGCTCCCGGCGCGTGTGTGGTCACGATGCCGGAGGGGCTGATCGTGGCGACGCGCGGGTCGCTGGTGCTGTAGCGGACGTTCGCGTGGGTGAGGTCCACGAACGACTGGTCGTTGTTGACCGCCTCGACGATGTTGGCGGCCGGCGCGTGGTTCTGCTCCAGCGTGGAGTTGGTGTCAGGCGCGATCCACGGGTTGGCGGCCGTCAGGTCGAGCGTCTGGCCGGCGGTGAAGACCACCTGGTCCGGCTGGACCGCGACCGACTGCACCCGCGGCGTCATCGTGCCGTGCACGTCCACGGTGCCGGAACCGGCCGTGGTCGCCGAGTCCGGGCCGACGCGGAACTGGTACGCGCCGTCGGCGACGACCTGCTTCAGGCTGTTCTCGTCCCACTTGCTGAGGCTGGAGACCTGGACCGACAACGAGATGTGCTGGCTCTGGCCGGGCTGGAGGTTCTTGGTCTTCTGGAAGCCGGCGAGCTGTTCGCGGTTCGTGTCGCCGGACCCAGCGCCGGGAAGCGCGGCATAGAGCTGAGCGACGGTGGTCCCGGCGACGGAGCCGGTGTTGGTGACGTCGAAGCCGACATGGACGGTCCCGTCCGCGCTGGCCTTCTCCGGACCGACCTGGACATGCGAATACGTGAAGCCGCTATAGGAAAGGCCGTAGCCGAACGGGTAGGTCGGGGTCCCGGTGAAGTACTGGTAGGTCCGCCCGAGCCCGCCGGTCTGCGACGGAGTCAGTCCGTAGTTGTCCATCGGTGCGAGCTGGTTGTCGCCCGCGTACCAGGTGAAGTCCAGGTGCCCGGCCGGGTTCTGCTGCCCGAAGAGCACCTGGGCCAGCGCAGTACCCTGATTCTCGCCGTTGTAGCCGCTGAAGACGATCGCCGGGAAGTCCTTCTGCGCGGCCTGGATGTCATACGGGCCGTCGGCCTGCATCACCAGCGCGGTGCGCGGGTTGCCCAGGGCCGAGACCTGGCTGATCAGCGAGTCGTAGTTGCCCGGCAGGGCCAGGGTGCTGCGGTCGTTGGCCTCGTCGGCGACACTCATGTCCGAACCCGCGAACACGATCACCAGGCTCGCGGTCTTGATCGCGGCCTGGGTCGCCGCCGAGCACGCGGCCGGGGTGGTGGCCTTGGTCGAGGTGCCGCAGTCGTCGAAGGTGACGGTCGCCGACGGGTTCGCGGCCTTCACCGCCGCCGTGATCCCCTGCACCGCGTTGGTCTGGTGCGTCGGTTCGCCGGAGTAGCCGCCGAGCGTCACCTTGTTCGCCAGGTCTCCGACGATGACGATGTCGCCGGTCTTGGCCGGGTCCACCGGCAGCAGTTTGGCCGACGTGCCGGACACGCTGCCGTTCTGCAGGAGCACGATGTCGTTCGCGGCGACCTTCTCAGCGAGCGCCTGGTGCGCCGGGGATTCGATCTGGGCCTTGGTGATGTCCGTGTAGCCGACCCGGTTGGCCGGGTCGAACTCGCCGGTCTGCATGCGCACCGTGAACAGCCGGGTCAAGGTGGAGTCCACGACGCCGTTCGAGAGCAGCCCGAGGTCGATGGCCGCGCTGATGTTCTGCGTGGTCATCTCGCCGCCTGAGCAGTTGAGCTGGGTGCCGGCCCGGATCGCGAAGGCCTGGCCGCCGGCGGCCGCGGAGATCTGCTTGCCGGTGGTGTTGTTCGTCCAGGACGTGCCGTTGCTGGTCCAGCCGGGCGGGGCCCAGCCGTGCGAGGCGGCGCCGTAGACGTCACCGATCGCGCCGCAGTCGGAGGTGGTGTAGCCGGAGAAGCCGTAGGTGGCCTGCAACAGTTCGTCGACCGTGTAGGTGTCGGCCGGTGACGGCGTTCCGTTGACCGCGTTGTAGGAGGTCATGATCCCGGACACGTGCGCGTTCTGCACCAGGGACGCGAACTGCTTGGTGTAGTAGTCCCGGATGTTGGCGTCGGTGGTGTCGGAGCTGCCGGTGTGCCGGCTGTCCTCGACGTTGTTCAGGGCGTAGTGCTTGGCGGTCGCCGCGACCTTCAAATAAGGGGTCTGCTGCTGACCGGTGATGGTCTCGCCCTGGTAGCCGTCTACGAACGCGCCGGCCATCGTGGAGGTGAGGTAGGGGTCCTCGCCGAACGACTCGTTCGTGCGTCCCCACAGCGGATCGCGGTCCATGTTGACGTTCGGCGCCCAGAACGTCAGCGCGCCGTAGTCGCTCGCGGACGGGCCCAGGTTGTTCTGCCCGGTCCCGAACAGTGACTTGTCGTCGAAGCCGCGCACCTCGTCGGAGACCGCGGTGGTCTCCTGGTAGGTCAGCTCCGGATCCCACGACATCGTCGCGGCGAAGTTCACCGGGAAGCTGGTCGCGTGCACCCCGCCGGTGACGCCGCCCCGGTTCTCGTCGGCGCCCAGCGTGTTGACGCCGTGCTGGCCCTCGCTCCAGTACGTGTACTTCTGCACCCCCAGCCGCGGGATCGCCGGCGCGCTGTTGGTCTGCAGCTGCGCGACCTTCTCCGGCAGCGTCATCCGCGAGACCAGGTCCGCGGCGCGTTCGGCGAACGAGTAGTGCGTGTTCAGGTAGATCGGCTGCGCGGACTGGGCGGCCGGCGCGTCGGCCGGTGGGGTGGCCTGCGTACTCGCGTACGCGGCGGCCGGCACCATGGCCAGGGCGATTGCGGTGCACAGCAGCGTGCGGACTGGGCGCATCATGGGATGCATATAAAACCCACGCTGTTATCGGGGGCAAGGTTGTCGGCGGACCTTTCCCGTCCAGGCCGCTGATCAGCGAAGACGCCACCTCATACCCGACTGGATAAAGCGTGGGGCGGTGCGGATTGGCAATTAAGTGGGTTACCGTCGCGCGCTGAGACCTCTGGCGGTGGCGGTCAGGTGCCGAGGTGTCGGGTATCGCCGAGATGGCGGGTATCACCGAGGCTGACGACCTGACGGTTGTGGTAGAAGTCGTCCTCGCGCAGCGTCGTGATGCTGCCCGATGCCACGCGGAAGCTCACCGACCCCAGCGCTTCGAACGGCATCTTGATCCAGGCCGCGATGACGAATGTCAGCGCGAAGCCGTGGGTCACGATGATCTGGTACTCACAGTCGCGCGCGAGGATCTCCGCCATCGCCGCGTAGACGCGCTGCGCGCATTCCCCGCGCGTTTCGCCACCGCGCATGCCCTCGTAGTGCCCCATCCGATCCCCGGTGGCCGGCGGCGGGATGAATCGCCGGTCCAGCCACTGCCGAGGCCGCCCCTCCGCTTCCCCGTAGGACTTCTCCCGCAACCGCCGGTCCAGGACGGTCGTGACGCCGAGCAGATCGGAAACCTTCTCCGCGGTCTGCTGGGCCCGCAGCGAGTCCGAGGAGATCACCTCGACGTCGGCACCGGCGGGAATCTCAGCCCGCAGCACCCGGCCGACAGCCGCGGCATCCCGTCGGCCGGCCGGTGTCAGCTGCGAGTCGTACCAGCCGCCGACGAGCTTGTCGACATGGTGGGTCGCTTCGGTGTGGGTGACGGCGTAGATGGTGCGCATCGGATCAGTCTTCCACCATGCGTTCCACCGCTGTCGGCAGCGGGCGCGATTGTCAGTGGCGGCGGCTATGGTCGGGGTTGAAGGCATCAACCAATGGTTTGAGAGGTGTGTGCCATGGCCACGTTCGTTCTGGTCCCCGGTTTCTGGCTGGGCGCCTGGGAATGGGACACCGTCGCGGAGCGCCTGCGCGCGGCCGGCCACGAGGTGCATCCGCTGACCATGCTGGGGATCGGCGAGCGGGCCAAGGAGGCCACGCCGGAGACCACTTTGCAGGACGAGGTCGCGGACATCGTCGGCTACCTGCGCCAGCACCGGCTCAGCGATGTGGTGCTGGTCGGCCACAGCGGCGGCAACATGCCGGTCACCGGCGTGGCCGACGCGGCCCCGGAGCTGATCACCCGGCTGGTCTACGTGGACACCGGCCCGATGCCGTCCGGCCAGGGCACCATCGAGTTCAACCCGCCCGCGGCCCAGGAGGCACAGCGGCAGCTGGTCGCCGACGAGGGCGCGGGCTGGCTGCTGCCGGTCCCGTCCTTCGACACGGCCGCCGATCCGGTGAACCTGGCCGGGATCAGCGAGGCGGACCTGGAGCGCATGCGGACGCTGGGGAGCCCGCAGCCGTTCCGGACCGTGACCGACCCGCTGGAGCGACCCGGCGACAAGCTGCCGGTCCCGGCGTCAGGCATCTGCTGCACCTTCACCCCGGAGCAGATCACCGAGCTGGCCGCCGTCAGCCCGATCTTCGGTCTGATGACCCAGCTGGAGCTGCACCACCTGCCCACCGGGCACTGGCCGATGCTGTCGCGGCCGGACGATCTGGCCGCGCTGCTGGGCGAGATCGTCAAGTAGCGCTCAGAACCGGACGCCGGGTAAGGAGCAGCAGTGAAGATCTTCATCTCCTCGGACATGGAGGGCACGGCCGGGGTCGTGAACTGGGAACAATGCCGGCCGGGCCAGCACGACTACGAGCACTACCGCGGGCTGCTGCAAGAAGAGGTGAACGCGGCGATCGACGGCGCGAACCTGGCCGGCGGCCCACACGAGTTCCTGGTCAACGACTCGCACGGCCGGATGGCGAACCTGCGGCCGGAACTGTTGAGCGGCCGGGCGTCCTACCTGTCCGGCCACCACAAGCCGCTCTACATGATGCAAGGCCTCGACGAGTCCTTCGACGCCTGCTTCTTCGTCTCCTACCACGGCTCGGCCTCGGCAGAATCGGCAACGCTGTCCCACACCTACAACCCGGCCGCGATCGCACAGGTCCGGCTCAACGGCACGCTGGCCGGGGAGTCCGGAATCAACTCGCTGGTCGCCCAGGGGTATGGGGTACCGGTGGTGCTGGTGACCGGCGACCAGACGACGGCGCGCGAGCTCGAACCGTTCTGGCCACGGGCGCAAGCCGCGGTGGTGAAACAGTCGGTTTCGCGGTTCGCGGCCGAGAGCCTGCACCCGGCGCGTGCCAGGGAGCTGATCGCCGACCACGCGCGGCAGGCCATCGATTCTCTGCGCGAGCAACACGAGCGACACGAGCGACACGACAAGCCGACGGCCCGCATCGACACCCCGGCGACTCTCACGATCCGGCTGCGCAACCCGGATCTGGCCGAGATGGCGACGTGGCTGGAGCGTGTTGAGCGCGACGATCAGGATCCGACCGTCGTCCGGATCGCGGACGACGACCCGATCCGTCTCTACCGCACCTTCGTCATGCTGGTCATGCTGACGCGCGGCATCGCCGAGTGAGACAGAGGCGGTGTCGCGGCTGGAGCGGTGGGTGTCGCGGCTGGAGCGGTGTCGCGAGTGGCGCGTCAGGCATGCTTTGGTTGGCGGTTCGCGATGCGTTGGTCGCTGGTTGCTGGTTGCTGGTTGCTGGTCGCCGGTCTGGAACTGTTCCCACTGTTCCCGACCGGCGCTGCGGGCCAGCATGATCCGCTGCTGGGCGACGGTGCGGGGTTTCTTTTGGGGCTGGAGTTTGCGGGCCGGGTTGCGGTTGGCGTGTGGGTTTTAGAAGCTTTTTACGGCCTTCGGTCATAGTTGTGCCGGTTCGGGGTTCGGGTCGGCGGGTTTGATTGTCGGCCGCCAGTTCCCGCGTTCACAACCCCGCCGCACCTCAGGCCTCTTCAACTCCAGTAGGTCCGAGCACGGGCAAGATCAAGAGCAAGATCAAGAGCAAGATCAAAAACTGTGATGAAGAGCCGGGCCTCCGGCGGGCCTCGGCAACCTCAGGGAAACTAGCGCGGTTCCCTCGGGTGGCTGATCTAGTCTCAGCGGCGGCGGTCCCTGAGGTGGTGCGGTCCGTTCCCCTCGGTCGCGTCGTCAGCCCGATGGGTACAGCACCGGTGTCCGGGGGTAAAGTCCGCGCGCGGCGGTCATGCATTTGACCTGCGGTTTCGCATAGCGCGAACTTGACCCCCGGCCACCGGCACAATGCCGCGTAGTTAAGGTTTTGGTGGGGGTGTCAAGGGGCTGGTTGGTGGTGTGAACGAGACCTCTGATACATCGGTTCTTGTCTAGAGAAGCC
>NZ_JAAFYZ010000314.1 GCF_018274385.1 Catenulispora pinistramenti
GTTAGTGGGTTAGTGGGTTGGTGGGTTAGTAGGGCAAGTTTTGGTGGTGGTGGTGCGGGTGCGTTTGCGGGGTGGCTGGGTTTGTGGGGCGAGTTGCGGTTGGGTTGTGGGTTTCAAGGCTTTTTACGGCCTTCGGTCATGGTTGTGCCGGTTCGGGGTTCGGGTCGGCGGGTCTGTGACTTGGCTGCCGGTTCCCGCGTTCACGACCCCGCCGAACTTCAGGCCTCTTCATCTCCGGTAGGTCGGAGCGAGGGTCTAGATCAAGGTCAAAGTCAAGGTCAAGAGCCCTGGTGAAGAGCCGGCGCCTCCGGCGGGGGCTCTCGGCTCCCTCGGGGAACTGGCGCAATTCCATAGGGTGGTCCGGTCAGGGCCCTGCGGCGGCGGTTTGTGAGGTGGTGCGGTCCGTTCCCCTCGGTCGCGTCGTCAGCCCGGGGGGTACAGCACCGGTGTCCGGGGGTAAAGTCCGCGCGCGGCGGACATGCAGGTGGGCGGCGGTTTCGCACGGCGCGAACTTGACCCCCGGCCACCGGCACTGTAGGCGAAGCCCTGCCGACGCGACCGAGGGGAACGAACCGAAAACCAGCCGGAGAAGTGCAAAGCAGGGGTTCGGTACCCGCGGCTTGGTGAGTTCGGTCGCTGGTAGCGCTAGTACCCGGAGGGGGCCGGGCGCCCTCGCCCATGTCAGGGTCGTGAACTTCGCCCGGTCATGAACTTCACCCCCTAACCGGACGAATCCGGCGCGCAGGTACCGCTTCCGCCCCGCGAAGACCTAGTGTCGTACCTGTGCTGGAGCAGATGAGGATTCGCGGCCTCGGCGTGATCGAGGACGCGGTGTTGGAGCTGTCGCCCGGGTTCACGGCGGTCACCGGGGAGACCGGCGCGGGCAAGACGATGGTGGTCACCGGCCTCGGGCTGCTGTTCGGGGGCCGTTCGGACTCCGCGCTGGTCCGTCCCGGGGCTGAGCGGGCGTCGGTCGAGGGCCGCTTGGTGGTGGACCCCAAGAGTGCCGCCGGGGTGGCTGCGGCGGATGCCGGTGCCGAGTTCGAGCCGGTCGGGAAGGACAAGGCTGAGCTCATCATCTCCCGGTCGGTGTCCAGCGAGGGCCGTTCCCGGGCCAGCCTCGGTGGCGCCGCGGTTCCGATCGGGGTGCTCGGCGGGCTGGCCGACGACCTGGTCGCGATGCATGGCCAGTCGGCGCAGCAGTCCCTGTTGCAGCCGGCCCGTCAGCGTCAGGCCCTGGATCGCTACGCCGGTCCCGCGGTGGCGGAGCCGCTGGCCGAGTACAAGGCCTGTTTCGACCGGCTGAAGAAGGTCGAGGCCATGCTGGAGGAGCTGACCACCCGGGCTCGGGAGCGGGCGCAGGAAGCCGATTTGCTGCGCTTCGGGCTGGCCGAGGTGGAGCGGCTGGAGCCGGTCGAGGGTGAGGACGCCGAACTGGGCGCTGAGGCCGAGCGCCTCGGGCATGCCGACACCCTGCGTACTGCCTCCGGCGGCGCGCACATGGCGCTGGCTGGCAGTCCCGACGATCCCGCGTCCATCAATGCCCTGTCACTGGTGTCGGAGGCCAGCCGCGCGCTGGAGGCCGCCCGGCACCACGATCCGGCCCTGGCCGAGGTCGCGCAGCGGCTTGACGAGGCGTCGTTCCTGCTCGCCGACGTGTCCACCGAGCTGGCCGCCTACGCCGACTCGATCGAGGCCGACCCGCGACGGCTGGCTGATGTCCAGCAGCGCATCAGCGACCTCAATAGCCTGATGCGGAAGTACGGCCCGAAGCTGTCCGACGTCCTGGCCTGGTCCTCCGATGGCGCGCTGCGGCTGGCCGAGCTCGAAGGCGACGATGACCGGATCGCCGCGCTCGCTGAGGAGCGCACCGCGGCGCGCGCCGAGCTGGCCGGGCACGCGGCGCGGGTCTCGGCGGGCCGCGCGCAGGCCGCGGACAAGTTCGCGGCCGCGGTCACCACGGAGCTGGCCGAGCTGGCGATGCCGCACGCCCGCATCGAGGTGCCGGTGACGCAGAAGGAAGTCGCGGGCGGCCTGGACGTGGAGGGCCGCACGGTGGCGTTCGGCCCGACCGGCATCGATGACGTCGAGCTCCGGTTGGCCCCGCACCCCGGGGCGCCGTTTCTGCCGATCGCCAAGGGCGCCTCCGGCGGTGAGCTCTCTCGCGTGATGCTCGCCGTCGAGGTGGTCTTCGCCGGCTCCGACCCGGTGCCCACGTTCGTGTTCGACGAGGTGGACGCCGGGGTCGGCGGCAAGGCGGCGGTCGAGGTCGGCCGCCGGCTGGCCCGGCTGGCCCGCTCGGCGCAGGTCGTGGTGGTCACGCACCTGCCGCAGGTGGCTGCCTTCGCCGACCGCCAGTTGGTGGTCCGCAAGGCCAACGACGGCATGGTCACCCGCTCCGGCGTGGTCGTGCTCGACGACGCCGAGCGCCGCCGGGAGCTGGCCCGCATGCTTGCCGGGCTCGAGGAGTCGGAGCTGGGACAGGCGCACGCCGACGAGCTGTTGCAGGCCGCGGCGGCGGATCGGCAGCGAGGGTAGGGGGCTCGGGTTCGCGGTCGGGGTTCGCGGCTCGGTTCGGGTTCTTCGTCAGCCGGCCTGTCCGGTCGGCCGCACCACGAGCTGGTTGACGTCCACACCTTCCGGCTGGTTGACGGCGAACAGGATCGCGTTCGCGATCTGCTCTGGCGTCAGCGCCGGGGCGGCCTGCGGGGTCCCGCCGCGCTCGTCCCAGAACGGCGTGTCGACCACGCCCGGGGCGATCAGCGTGACCCCCACCCGGTCCTTGGCCACCAGCAGTCGGACGTTCTCGACCAGCGCGTGCACGGCCCACTTCGTGACCGAGTAGAGGTTGCCCGGCGTGTTCCGGATGCCGGCGACCGAGCCGACGACCACGATCCGGCCCTTGGATTCCCGCAGGTGCGGCAGCGTCTCCCGCACCAGCAGCGCCGGGCCGAGGACGTTGGTCAGCACCATGGTGCGCATCGCCTGCGGGTCGTGGTCTTCCAGCGTGCCGGGCAGCGAGAACCCGGCGTTCGCGATCACTGTGTCCAGCCGGCCCCAGGCCTGGACCACCTGGTGCACGGTGGCGGCGACGTCGGTTTCGTCGCTGGCGTCGCCGGCGATGGTCAGCAGCTGGTCGCCGGCCCCGGCCGAGGCGGCGAAGGCGGCCAGCCGGTCGGTGTCGCGGCCGGTGACCGCCACCCGGTGTCCCTGCTTGAGCAGGGCCAGGGCGGTGGCCGCCCCGATGCCGCTCGAACCGCCGGTGATCAGCGTGACGGGTTCCATGGGGACTTGCCTCCTTATCGCCGGCGGCGCGCCGGGGTGCGGATCAACGGAGCGTGGATCAATGTGAGAATACTGCCGTGGCAGTGATCCGAGTGGTGGTGGCCGACGATCAGGCGGCGGTGCGCGACGGGCTGGTCGCGCTGCTGTCCGTGACTCCCGGGGTGGAGGTCGTGGGCGAGGCGGCGGATGGCGCGGCGGCGGTGGCCGCGGCCGAGACGCTGCGGCCGGACGTTGTGCTGATGGACCTGCGCATGCCCGGCATGGACGGGGTCGAGGCGACCCGGCAGATCGGGCAGAGCGCGCCGGGGGTGCGGATCGTGGTGCTCACCACGCACGCCGACGACGCCTCGATCCTCAAAGCCCTGCGGGCCGGCGCCACCGGTTACCTGACCAAGGAGTCCGGGCGCGCCGAGATCGCCCGTGCGATCGAGGCCGCCGCCTCCGGGCAGTCGGTGCTGGACGACGGGGTCGCCGCCACGTTGCTGGCCGCGGCCGTCGACGTCCCGGCGTCGGTCGATCTCACCCCGCGCGAGGCCGAGGTGCTGACCCTGATCGCTCGCGGCAAGTCGAACACCGAGATCGCCGAGGAGCTGTTCGTCTCCGCCGCGACGGTGAAGACGCATATCAACAACCTGTTCGCGAAGATCGGTGTGCGCGACCGGGTTCAGGCTGTGCGCTACGCGCTGCGGCACGGCCTGGACTGAGGCGGGCTGAAGTCGAGCCAGCTTAAGTAAGGAGCGAACTGAAGTCGAGCCAGCTCAAGCAAAGAGCGAACTTAAGCAATGAGCCAGCTCAAGCGAAGACGTCCGCCCCCGCCGCCGCAATCGGCACGACAGCGGCCACCCGGAACCCGCCGGCCGCCGTCGGCTCGGCCTCTACCGAGCCGCCGACCAGCCCGACCCGCTCGCGTAGTCCCACGATGCCCCAGCCGCCGCCGGTGTTCGTCAGTGGCGCGGAGGGGGCCCGCGAGGCCGTGTTCTCGATCGTCAGGGTGATGGTGTCGGCCCCGACTGCCAGCCGGACCTCGACTGCCGCGCCCGGTGCGTGCTTGCGGGCGTTCGTCAGCGCTTCCTGCGTCACGCGTTGCAGTGTTTGCGCCGTCTCCACCGCCAACTCCGGCACCGGGCCGCCGACCACCTCGAACGAGGCCGGCCAGCCGGTGACCTCGGCGTAGTCGGTGGTCAGCGCGGCCAGCGTCTCCTCCGGGGGCTTCACGTCCTCGCGTAGCGCCGCCACCGCGCGCCGTACCTCGGACAGGCCGTCGCGGGCCAGGCGGCGGGCGCGGACGACCATGGTGTGCGCGCGTTCCAGGTCCGAGCCGTCGGACAGCAGGGCGTCCGCGGCCTCCAGTTGGATCGCCAGGCCGGACAGCGAGTGCGCCAGCACGTCGTGTACGTCGCGGGCGATCCGGCCGCGTTCGGCCAGTGCGGCGGCGTGCGCCTGCTCGGTGTTGGCGCGGCGGGTCATCACCAGCAGGTCCTGGGCCCGTTGCAGGGCCAGGCGGCGGGAGCGGCGGGCGTCGCCGAACACGTAGCCGCCGACCGCCACGGCGATGATCCACGGGAACTCGTTGCCGTCGCCGGCGACCACCGCGCTGACCGCGCCGGACGCGATCGCCGCGGCTCCGATGTAGAGGGACGCCACGCGCGGTTCGGCGAGGGCCTGCAGGTAGAGCAGGCTCACGAAGACGTACATGAGTCCGGACGGCACGACCAGGCCCGAGCCGGCCAGTGCCGCCCCGGTGACCGCGAACACCGCGATGGCCGGAAGCAGCACCCGCACCCGGTGGATTGGCGAGAGCGCCCATATGACGCCGGTGACCGTGGCGATCCCGCCGAGCACCCAGGCGGCCGGGTGGCGCGACTGCACGACGCCGATCGTCATCGAGCCGATGGCGAGCAGGCGCATCGCCACGGCGGAGGCCGGCCAGCGCTCGGTCCACCGCCGCAGGTCGGGGAAGTCGTCCTCGGCACCGGTCATGATGAGGCCAGTGTGCCCGGCCGCCGGGGCGCCGAGCACGTCGGGCACGCCGAACCGGCGCATCGCGGTGGTCCGGCTCGCGACCCAGGGACCGAGGGCGGCCATGACCGCCCGGATGCCCAGCAACGTCGAGGCGACCAGGGTGGTCACCGTGGCGATCACTGTGGTCTGCCCCGTCGCCGGGTCCGTGTTCACGACCGCACCATGACCGGGATCCCGCTGGCGTGCGCCCGCGGCAGCACGATCAGCGACTCGGCGGCCAGCGACAGCCCGAACATCAGCATGATCGAGGCGGTCATCGCCGGCTTCCCGGCTCCGGCGTGGACCGCCACCGCCTCCAGCCCGAACCGGGCGGCGATGGAGCCGACCCACAGCAGCATCGTGATCGGGCGGTAGCGGGCCCAGACCACGCCGTCGCGCTCGTAGAGCCGGATCGTGCCGCCGCGCACCAGGCCGATCGCGACCGACACCGCGCCCTGCACGCCGAGCCACACCTGGTCGGTGTGGGTCAGGGTGCCGCCGCTCTTGTGCAGGATGAACCAGCCGTAGACGGCCAGCGCGCCCGGCATCAGGATCGAGCGGCGGGTGTCGACCGGGCGGCCGGTCATCCGCTTGCCGATCACCAGCGCGGCGACCAGGACGATGAGGGCGATCTGCAGGATGTTCATGTCTTCGACGGTAGGCAGCGGGCCGCTTTTCCAGATCGGAGCGGGGGTGGAGTCCGGGGTGGAGATTCCGTGGCCGGGCCGGTGCAGGCCCGGCGGGCGTCCCATCCGCCCCGTACCGCCCACCGGCCAATCCCTTACCGCTGCCAGGGGCGGACGTGCGACGATGAGCGCCAGAGATGACCCACCTGCCGCACCGTCCCCGACGCCAGGCCCGCCAGCCAGACTTGCCGGGCCTGTCCGGCGTGGCCCGGGTGGACCGCCGGACCAAGGACCTGACCAAGCGCCTGCGGGCCGGCGAGATCGCCCTGATCGACCACGTCGACCTGGACGGCCCGGCCGCCGAGGCGCTGCTGGCGTGCAAGCCGGCGGCGGTGGTGAACGCCGCCAAGTCGCTGTCCGGCCGCTACCCGGCGATGGGCCTGGAGATCCTGCTCACCGCCGGCATCCCGGTGGTCGACGAGGTGGGGCCGGCGGTGCTGGAGCGGATCGCCGAGGGCGACGTGGTGCGGCTGGACGGCAACGTGGTGCTGTGCGGCAGCACCCCGGTCGCGGTCGGCAAGGCGGTGGAGCTGGCCGAGGTGGTCGAGGCGCTGGCCGAGGCCCGCTCGACGGTGTCGGAGCAGATCGAGGAGTTCACCAGGAACACCATGGAGTACCTGCGGGCCGAGCGGGACCTGCTGTTCGACGGCGTCGGCGTCCCGGACATCGCCACCGAGCTGGACGGCCGGCACGTGCTGATGGTGGTCCGCGGCACGCACCACAAGGAAGACCTGGCGGTACTGCGCCCCTACATCCGCGAGTACCGGCCGGTCTGCATAGGGGTGGACGGCGGCGCGGACGCGCTGCTGGAGACCGGGCACAAGCCGGACATCATCGTCGGCGACATGGACTCGGTCTCCGACGAGGCACTGGGCTGCGGCGCGGAGCTGATCGTGCACGCCTACCCGGACGGAACCGCCCCGGGCCTGGACCGCGTCACCTCTTTGGGGCTGCCCTGCGCGGTTTTCCCGGCCGCCGGCACCAGCGAGGACGTGGCGATGCTGCTGGCCGACGACAAGGGCGCGTCGCTGATCGTGGCCGTGGGCGGCCACAGCAACCTGGTGGAGTTCCTGGAGAAGGGTCGCGGCGGGATGGCCTCCACGTTCCTGACCCGCTTGCGCGTGGGTGGCAAACTGGTGGACGCCAAGGGCGTGTCGCGGCTGTATCGCAGCCGGATCTCCAACGCGTCGCTGGCCGCGCTGGTCCTGGCCGCGCTCACCACCGTCATCGCCACACTGCTGGTCTCACCGGCCGGGAAGGGATATCTGACCGTGCTCGGCTCGCTGTGGGACGACTTCGTGTTCTGGCTGCGGGGACTGTTCACTTGATTGACTTCCGCTACCACGTCGTCTCCATCGTCGCGGTCTTCCTCGCCCTCACCGTCGGTCTGGTCATCGGCTCCTCCTACCTGAGCAAGGTCGCCTACGACGAGCTGAACAACCAGCTCAGCTCGTTGCGCGGACAGAACCAGGCGCTGCATGGTACCCAGAACCAGCTCAGCGCCCAGGTTCGGGACCGGGACAGCCTGATCGCCGCGCTCGGCCCGGATGCCGTGTCCGGCAAGCTCACGGGCCACTCGGTCGCCGTGGTGATGCTTCCCGGTACCGACGGCTCCAGCGGCGATGCCCTGTCCGACCTGCTGGGCAAGGCCGGGGCGCAGGTCACCGGCGAGGTCACGCTCAAGTCCTCGCTTCTGGACCCGGACCAGGGCGGCAAGCTCACGGCGGCCGCCGCGAAGCTTCCGGCGGCCGAGCGCGGGGGAGAGCAGCTGCCGACCCCGTCCTCCTCGGCGACCTCCGCGACCCCGCCGTCGGTCATCGCCCTGGCCGACATCGCCGGCGCGGTGGTGCACCGGATACCGGCCAACAACTCAGGCGTTGGCGAGCAGGCGATAACGGACCAGGCGTCCCAGGATGTGCTGACCGCCTACAGCAACGCCGGCTATATCGACGTGAAGTCGGCCAGCGCCACCTCGGCGGACCTGGTGGTGGTCATGGCCCCGCCGGCCCCCTCCTCCGGCTCCTCGTCCAACGACGCCGCCGACGCCCTCTACCTGGGCTTCCTTAAGGACCTCACCGGCGGCGGCCGTTCCCTCGGCGCGGTTCTGGCCGGTCCGGCCTCCTCGGCGGAGTCGCCGGGCCTGCTGGCCGCCGCCCTGAAGGACAGCTGGGTCTCCAAGAACGTGTCCACCGCCGACACCGCCGACCAGGCCTCGGGCCGCATCATCACGGTGTTCGCCCTCGCCGAGGCCGCCGGCGGCAAGACCGGGCACTACGGACTGACCGGCACGGCCGACGGCCCGCTGCCGGATCTGCACTAGGACCAGGCGGGCTGGCCGCGGTATGAGGAGGGGATCGGCTCGGGTGAGTGGAGTTCGGGCACGGGGGAGAAGTTCCGGCTTGCTGGGGGGCGCTGGCCGGTTGCGCGGGGCGGCGGTGGTGGATTTGCTGCGCGCGGCTGCTGGCGAGGCAGGTGCCTTAATTGGCGGGAATCCCCTCAGTACCGCGGCCGAGCTCACCCGACCCGGCGCGAGTCGTTCGCCGTTCCCGCCGCGCGCAGCGGGTAGCGTCGAGCGGGTGGCAGCGGCCGGGGTGATCGGCGGCGCCGGTGTGGTGAGCGCCGGTGCGGTCGGCGCGGCGGTAGCGCGGGGCGCATATCGTGTGCTGAATGCGCGGCCACCCGGCGGCCGTGAGCGCTGGTCTCGCAAGAACAACCGCGGGCGCGAAGTCACCCTGCTCGAAGGTCCGGCGGTCGCCGTCGGCATCGCCACCGCCGCGCTCCTGACGCCCGGCCTCCCGCTCCAGGTCCGCCTGGCCGGCTGCGGCGCGGCGCTGGGTGCCGGCGCCGTCGGCCTTTACGACGACCTCAACGAGCGCGGCGCCGCCAAGGGCTTTCGCGGTCACCTCTCCGCCTTGGCCCGGGGCGAGGTCACGACCGGTGCCGTCAAGATCCTCGGCATCGGTGCCGTCGGCCTGGCCGCCGGTGCCGTGGTGCGGCGCGATCCGCTGGAGCGGGTGCTGGCCGGGCTGGTCGTCGCCGGGGCCGCCAATGTGGTCAACCTGTTCGACCTGCGACCCGGCCGGGCCGTGAAGGCAGCGGCGGTCGGCTCGGGGGCGGCCGTGGTGCGCGAGGTGTTCGCGGACGGCGGCCCGGCTTCCGGGGCCCGTAGCGGGCTCCTCACGGCGGCGGCACTCGGTGCCGCCGCGGCGCTTGTGCCCGAGGATCTCGGGGAGCGGGCGATGCTCGGGGACTGCGGTGCCAACGCGCTGGGCGCGGTGCTCGGCGTGGCGGCGGCCGCGCGGGCGTCGCGTCCCGGCCTCGTCGGGTTGGCGGCCGGGCTGGCGGCTCTGACGGCGGCCAGCGAGAAGGTCAGCTTCACCAAGGTCATCGCCGCCACGCCGGCGCTGCGCTTCCTCGACGAGTGGGGTCGCGACACCGGCCCGAAGCCGGGCGAGGCCACCGATGGCTGACGTCCAGATCGAGCACGACCCGGCGGAGGCGGTCGGGCCGGGCAGCGGTGGCGCCACGAGCGCCACCGCCGCGACGACGACCGCGACAACGACAACCACCGACCCCGCCCCAGACGATGCCCCCAACCC